>CAZNJP010000046.1:0-14212 GCA_964573345.1 uncultured Syntrophobacter sp.
TTTATCTAGGGCCCTTTTAAAGGGAGATATTTATACTACAAAGCTTATAAGACGTGGTATTGATGTAGATTTAAGAGCGGAAGAAGAAGTCTTAAAGAAGATAACTGTGGAGGAGGTCATGGAAAAAGATTTTCCAACTGTTCCCGCCTCTATGAGTGTTGAACAGCTATTTAATATTTTTAGTAGAACAGGGCATCGTGGTTTTCCTGTGACAAAAGATGATAAACTTTGTGGAATAATTACCTTAAGTGATATAAGGCATATAACAAGAAGAAAAGGATGGCAAGCACTTAAGGTAATAGATGTGGCTACAAAAAATCTAACTATTGCCTATCCAGAACAAACCTTAGATAAAGTGATAATCCATATGGGAGAAAAGCAAATAGGTAGGGTTCCTATAGTAGCTAAAAATGATAAGGAAAAACTACTAGGCGTGCTTACACGTGAAGATATATTAAGGGCCTATGCAAGGTCAGTGGTATAAAAGACTTAAAATCTTGCAAATAAAATAAATTGTGTTAATTTGAAAGAAGCGGGGCGTGGCACAGCCTGGGAGTGCACCTGCCTTGGGAGCAGGGGGTCGCCGGTTCAAATCCGGCCGCCCCGACCATCTTTTGGTTAAATGGCTTTGTGGTTCAAATCTTCACCGCTTTTCATGTTTTTAAATGTATAGGAAACACAAGGTTTGCAGATAACTGCATTTTTTCATAGTAAGCACTAAGCAGTAGGTACTAGCTGCTTACTCATTACTGCCTACTCCCTACTTCAATCTTAATAATCTGTGTATCCTGAACTTGTTTCAGGATGTGGCTTAAATTAAGTTTTGTCCTTTTTTAAAACATCCAGTATTTTCTGCAATTCACCTTTGACTTCATTTAGCAGGTTTCTATAACGCAAACCATAAGCTAAATGTTTCTTTGCCCCAGCAACAGTAAAACCTTCTTCATAAAGAAGCCTTTTGATCTCCAAAATAGTCTCTATATCTTGATAACGATAAAGACGTTGAGAGGAAAAGCGGACAGGTTTAATCTCTTTAAATTCCTTTTCCCAAAATCTCAACACATAAGGGTCAACCCCCACTATATTGCTTACTTCCCCAATCTTAAAGTATCTCTTTTTTTGAAAAGCGGTTTTCATCCCATATTATACAGGGTAATGACTACGCTCATGATTTCCATTTATTTTACTCCTTTTACAATTATTGTCCAATTGGACGCAGATTGAATTCGAGATTAGTCGATTCGTAGAATTGTTAAATCGTTAAAAGAATTGACAATTCTGCGGGAAGTTCTACGAGCTGGAAGCTGAGGATTTCTGCGTCCTGATTTAATTTAAACTGTGATATTGACCAAGGGTAAAAAGCTTGTTAGAAAGTGCAAAATGCCACGGATATTAATTGCCAATCGAGGAGAAATTGCTATAAGGATAATGCAAGCCTGCAAAGAATTGGGTTTAGACTTTATAGCAATTTATACTAAGGAAGATAAGGCCTCACTCCATGTGGAAAGGGCTATTAAAGAAAAGGGTAAAAAGGGTGCCTTTGAAATTGCTAGCTATCTTGATGCTAATGAACTTCTAGAAATAGCTGATTATACCAAATGTGATGCTATCCATCCTGGTTATGGCTTTTTGACTGAAAATTATCGTTTTGCCAGGAGATTGGCCACGCGTAAGAGACCCCTTATCCTTATAGGGCCACGCTGGGAGGTATTAAAGGAATTCGGCAGCAAGATTAATACCAAATGTATGGCCAAAAGATTAGGTATTCCAGTTATCCCTGGCTCAGACAAACCAATCTATAATGAGATTGAAGCTGAAAATATTGCTCTAGAGTTGTTCCATCAACAATGGGAAGAAGGCATCAAAAGCCCAGCCATTTTAGTAAAGGCCTCTGTGGGCAGTGGGGGAATGGGCATTGAAGAAGTTACTCATCCAATAGAACTTAGGAGGGTTTATAGGCGTATAAAACAATATGTTAAACGACAATTTGGGGATGAAAATGTGCTTTTGGAAAAAAGATTTCCCACATTTAATCATATTGAGGTTCAATTGGTTTGCAGTCAGCATGGAGAGGTGGTGCATTTTGGTACCAGGAATTGCACTATTCAAAGTATTTCTCGTCAAAAGAGAATAGAGGTTGCCCCTGCATTTAACCCCAATTACCAATATCAATTTGACCCTGAAGAAGTAGTAAAAAGGGCTATTCAATATTCTCTAAAACTAGCCGATCATACGGGCTATGACAGTGTAGGCACCTGGGAGTGGATAGTAACTACAGAAGGGGAACTACATTTGTTAGAGGTGAATCCAAGAATTCAAGTAGAAAGCGAGGTTTCAGGATGTATTGCAAGAATTAGACATTCATCCCCTGGTGTGGATTTAGTTAAGGAGCAAATTCGTATCGCATTGGGAGAAAAATTGGGTTATAAACAAAAACACATTTCTTTTGATGGAGCAAGTATTGAATTTAGGTTAGTAGCCGAGGACACCAAACGTGGTTTTAAGCCATGGGGAGGCACCATTACCAAATTCCATTTACCTCAATATGATTGGTTAAAAATTTATACCCATGTACCCAGCAATAAACCCTATCCAATACCCAGTGATTACGATCCTAACTTGGCTTTAGCTATTGTTTGGGGTGAAGATATAGAAGAGGCAAAGAGGAGAGGTGGAAAATTTCTAAATGAAATTGAAATTGAGGGTAAAAATCAAGAGTCATCTATCGTTACTAATATTGAATTTTTAAAACAAACTTTGCCCCAAATTCAGAGATTTTAATATGCTAAGACTGGAAAAAAAGGCACAGCGTTTAAAGCAGCGCCTTGATTATCTGACAGATATCAAAGGAGAAATATTTGGTGAGCACCTTGCCAAACTAAGAGATTGGTTGGCAGATATTATCCAAAAGATATACGAGCTGCCTAAAGAAAAGGTAGATAGTGCCTTAAATGACATTGAGGCCCAGATAAAGTTCTGTGAAGAGGAGGCAGAAAGGCATCTTGAGCCCTTAGATTATGTACATATTACCCGCCATCCATATCGGATGACCCTTAAAGATATCTTAGAAAATGTTTATGATGATTATACAGAGCTGGGAGGAGAGGAGAAATGCAATATTGACCCTGCTATAGTAGCGGCTAGGGCAACTATTTCTAAAAAGATAGGTAATCGGATCTATACCCATCAAGTAATGGTAATCGGACATGAAAAGGGGCATGGTGAGGAGTTTAGAAATGGTGGTAGTGCCAAACCTTGGGGGAATGAAAAGGCCTTACGCTTTATGAAGGTAGCAGAGACTGAAGGTATACCTATTCATACCTATATCTTTACACCTGGTGCTTACCCTGTTGAGGATTATCCTGGTGCTGCCCAGCAGATTGCCAGAAACCTCTATGCCATGGCTCAGCTCAAGGTCCCTACTATTGCTGTGATTTCAGAAGGCGGCTCTGGGGGTGCTGAGGCTATAGGCCTGGCAGATTTGCGTCTTATGTTTTCTCATGGCTACTATTCGGTTATCTCTCCAGAAGGAGCAGCAGCTATTGAAGGAAAGATTAAGGAAGGTCAATCCCTGTCTCCTAAACTGGTAAAATTCTGTGCAGAGCAGTTAAAGATTACTGCCCTGGATAACCTCAAGTTAGGCACCATTGATCACATTATTCAAGAACCTTCCCTTGGGGCAAGAAGCGATGATTTTAAGTTTTTTGGGCAACTTAAAAAAGAAATTATAAAAGCCACAGATGAGGTGCTCTTAAAGGTCAGAGGACTCGGTGTACTAAGGAGTTATTATATAAAGAAAAAGACCGAAGAGGGGGAAAATAGCTCAGATGTTTATGTACGCTGGGAATTAGACGAGAAGGAAGTTGCTAAACTCTTAAGGGAACGGGCTCAGAAATATGAAAGTATAGGGAATGTATTTTTTGCTGATCGCAGGAGCCTGATTAGAAGGAAAATAGACGAAGCTTCTTACAAATGGTTAAAACTTAAATCTATCCTTTATTTTGACATGTTTAAAAGGCCTTATCGTTGGATTAAGCGGTTTATGGAGGATTTAAAAGGAGAGTTTCTTATTATATCCTATAAGATACTTCAGCCATTTACCAGTTTGAAAAAGGCTGTGGAAAAGAGGTTTAAAAAAGGGGCCCCAGCACAATTGGTCTATGAAACACCATCAATAGAGAAAGATGTCTATTTGGAGGAAATATATGTAAGTCCATTGGCTAACGAAGATCGGACCATAAGTTGCCCTAATACTACACGTTATGGCTGTTATGATATCTGGGTGCCAGATCTTTATGGCGAGTTGAATGGTGTCTGCCCTAATTGTGGGCATCATTTCCCATTAGAGTATCAATGGTATATAAATTACCTTTTTGATAAATACAGTGTAAAGGAATTTAATGCAGAGATTGCCTCTATCAATCCTCTGGGTTATCAGGGCTTTGATGAAAAATTAAAAGAGGCCGTAAAGAAAACAAAGCGCTATAGTGCCCTAATTACGTTTAATGCAAGGGTGAGGGATATTTCTTTAGTAGTGGTTATGCTCTACGGTGATTTTCGAAATGGCACTGTGGGAGCTGCAGAGGGTGAGAAATTTGTGTTGGCTTGCAAACGGGCAAAACTTTTGCGCAGGCCTTTATTGGCTTATGTGCATGGGACTGCAGGCATTAGGATCCACGAAGGCACAATAGGGGTAGTGCAGATGCCTAAATGCACTGTAGCAGTAAGGAAATATATTGAAGCAGGTGGCCTTTACATTGTGGTTTATGACAATAATTCATATGCAGGCCCAGTAGCTAGCTTTCTGGGATGTGCTCCGTATCAATTTGCCATTCGATCCTCACGCATTGGATTTGCTGGGCCAAGGGTAATTAGGGATACAACAGGGGAAAACATTCCCCCCGACTATCATTCGGCAGAAAATGCCTTAAGACGCGGACACATTCAAGGCATTTGGGATAGGCGCGATTTTAGAAAAAACCTATATATGGCGCTAATTACCATGGGCGGGAAAAATCTCTACTACCGTTAATTTGTAACTATTCACCACAGAGGTCGCAGAGAAGACGTTAATCGGTTGGTCAGTTAACTGATTCACTGACAAACTGAGTTACTGACACACTAACTGATTCTCTGTGGTGGAAAAATAATAAGGCTGAATGCCTAAGGTAATTTATGGAGAAGGTAAATGAAATTATCAAACAATATAAAGCAAATCCCTTTAAGTTACATCCAGTATTGACGCCACACACAGGGTATGTGTCCTTAAAAGTGAACTTAGGCCAAATGGTAAAAAAACCAATAGACCCTTGGCAGCAAAAAGGCGCTAGCTTGCTTTATACCATTTTAAGACAAGGTAATTTCAAATATATTTATGCCCCTATTGATGGTGAAATAACAGATATAAAGAAGGAACTGAATGGAAATTTTGTAGAGGCAAATGTATATTTGATGTCCATCAAACACCATTTGGCAGAAAATGAGATTATAGATAGAATTTTATCGGAGTTTCTTAATATTTTTCGGGCACCAGAGGCTGCAAAATACTATTTTACCCCAGATCTTGCAAAAAAGATAGAAGAAAAGGGGTTGCAAAAGGTAATAGTTCAACCAGGAGAGGAAATTTTGGTTATGTCTCGTATGAAAAGGGATGTGCACTTGATTTATGAAGGTGAACCAGGCATTATTTACACTGTCTATTTTAAAACCAATGTCACTATACCTCAAGGTGAGCCCCTTTTGGGCATCTGCCCTAAAGATCAACTTTCATTTATCAATAATTTAGTGCAGAGGATAAGATTAGAATGGGAAGTTTAGATATACCCAAAGGACATAATTTACATGAACTCTTTAAAGACTTTAAATCAAAGGAGCTTAAATGGTTTTATAAAAAGGAAGGAAAAAGGGCAAGGCACATTTTTCAGCGAGGGGGAATGATAGGCCATCGGATTTATTCTTATCACATATTAGACAGGACTATGGATGAGGCAAAAAGGTATGTGGATACATTAGAAAAACAGAGATTAATGCCTTATTCTGGAACGGTATTTCTTGCCCAAATGCTTCTTTGTGGACATGGAAGATATACAAGGCCTTGGTATGCCCCAAAAGGTGGGCTGTGGTACAGTATTTTACTTTATCCTGAAGTGGGAATGCCCTATTTTAATCTCTATCCACTGGCAGTAGGGATTGCCTGTTGTGAGGCACTGTCTGAGATGAAGATTCCTGTCCATTTGAAATGGGTAAATGATTTGATGGTAAATGGGAAAAAGCTGGGTGGCATCCTCAGTGAAACTTATTATGCCCCTGTAAGTAAAGACCCTTATTTGATCTTTGGTATAGGGATTAATGTAAACAATACTGATTTCCCAATATCTTTAAAGGACAAGGCCATCTCTATAAGGCAGATCTTGGGTAAAGAAGTGGATTTAAATACCTTATTTATCTTTACTCTGACCAAACTCATTTGGTATATAGGACTGCTGCACTACACAGAAGTCAAAGGGGATAGTCAACCCATTATTAAGACATGGACCAATTACACAGATAGTATTAAAAGAAACGTGATTCATGGTGAAGATTTAGAAAAATCATACGGGACAAAGGCAAAAGTGACAGGTATCAATTCTGATGGAAGTTTGACTTTGGAATTGCCTCAAAGAAGGGAACAAATAGTCTATAGTGGAGAGATAATTTATTGTGAATAGGTAATTATGGCAAAAATAGATGCTTTTTTTAGACTTATGCACGAGCATCAGGCCTCGGACTTGCATTTGTTAGTAGGCTTTCCACCTACAGTAAGAATCCATGGTGAATTGCAGCGAATAAAGTATAAAGTTATGGAAAATAATGAGCTAAAAGAACTTCTTTACGAAATCATTACCGAACATCAAATGAAGATATTTGAAGAAACAGGAGACCTAGACTTTGCTTATGAAGTCCTAGGGGTAGCACGTTATCGAGCCAACTACTTTTTGCATAAGGATGGCATTGGAGCTGCCTTTAGAGAAATTCCTAATGAAATCCTGAGTATAGATGAGCTGAAACTCCCCTCGGTTCTAAAAAAATTTGCTATGCTGCCTAAGGGCCTTATATTGGTTACAGGCCCTACAGGTTCAGGGAAATCTACAACTCTAGCAGCCATTATTGATTATGCCAACGCCCATCGTAAGGAACGGATCATTACCATTGAAGACCCTATTGAGTTTGTTCATTCCCAAAAGGGGTGTGTAATCAGCTATCGTGAGGCAGGCCACCATACCAAATCATTTGCCACAGCCTTACGCGCTGCCCTACGTGAAGACCCTGACATCGTTCTAATAGGGGAGATTCGAGATTTGGAGACTGCAGAATTGGCCATGGAAGCAGCAGCTACAGGGCATTTGGTCTTAAGCACATTGCACACCATTGGTGCTACAGGAACAGTAACCAGATTGGTAGATATGTTTCCTGCAGATCAACAAAATATGATCAGGTCTCTATTATCGGATGCTATTCGTGGTGTTATTTCCCAAACCTTGTTTAAGAGGATAGATAGACCTGGCACTTGCGTGGCATTAGAGATTATGGTGGCCACTTATGCCGTGCGCAACCTTATTCGTGAAAATAAGACCCACCAACTCCTTTCCTCAATCCAGACAGGAAAAAGATATGGTATGCAAACCCTTGACGATGCCATTATGGAAATTTTAGAAAAAGGCTGGATTGACCCTGAAGATGCCTATTTAAATGCTATAGATAAAGCCAAATTCAGACCTTTCCTTAAAAGGGAAGTTAGAGATTTTACCGAGATATAAATGCAAGAAGAAGTCCTTAATTATATCCTGAAAAAGATTATTGCAGAGCACCCAGCCCTATCAGATGTCCTTTTTACTCCTTATCACCCTTTAGAAATATTAGAATACGGCACCTTAAAAAGGATAAGTCTAGATGAATTAAAGAATTTTTCTCCATTTCAGATTGAAACTATTGCTCTATCCATAATTGGAAACCGCCAGAGGCTCCTTAATGATTTAATAAAAACAGGCTCTTGTGACTTATCATACCAGGTCAATAACACCCGTTTAAGGGTGAACATCTTTTGTCAGCATACAGGCTATGCCATTGTTATGAGAAAGTTACCAGGCAAGGTGCCCACTATTGATGATTTAAAGTTACCACCTATTTTTTATGAGACTGTTAAAGAGATAGCTGGTATTGTCCTTATTACTGGGCCCACAGGAAGCGGGAAATCCACCACTATTGCTGCCTTGTTAGAAGAAATCAACCGCAATCGGGCTTGCCATATCATAACCCTGGAAGACCCCATTGAATTCATTTTTGCTCCACAGAAATCAACCTTTAATCAGCGAGAGCTAGGTATAGACCTTAGTGATTTTACCTCTGGTTTAAGGGCCGCTCTACGCCAAGCACCACATATTATTATGGTAGGTGAAATGCGTGATGCAGACACAGTAAAAGTGGCCTTGAGTGCAGCAGAGACAGGCCATTTGGTAGTAAGTACGCTCCATACTTCTTATGCAAGTCAAGTTGTAGGCAGGATTACAGACATGGTAGGAAAAGAGGAGTCACAGTTTGTAAGGCCCCGTCTGGCAGGGTCTCTGAAATGGGTAATCTGCCAGCAGCTTATCCCAAGGCTTGACGGTGGTAGAATAGCCATTTTTGATATCCTTCGCAATAATTTAAGTGTACAAGAGGCCATTTTGAAAGAAAAGAGCCCTGATAGTTTTTATGGAATTATGAAAAAAGGCACATTTGGTATGCAAACATTTGACCAGAACCTACTTTACCTTTATGAAAAGGGATTAATTAATGAAATTACAGCCATTACCTACGCCGCTTATCGCTCTGTGGTAAGGCAAGGTATCGACAAAATTAAGGCCAAAAGAGGGGAACCTACTACGGATTTAAAAGGCTTAAGCCTGGAAGAGGAAAAGAAAGATGAATTTGGTTTCTTTTAAAAAAATGGATCGTGTTTTGATTGTTGCCGACCCAATTTCACAGATAGAGGCCCTGGATCAAACCTTGACGTCCTTGGGATATCAGATAGATATGTGTAATGAAGAAAAGGATGTAATTGGTAAATTATCTAATAGTGATTATAGATTGATATTGATTATGGAAGATTACTTAAATGCCCACCCCGATATAGAAAGGCACATTTTTTACCTTCCTCAAAAGAAGAGGAGGAATATGTTTTTTACCTTAATTAGCAATCATCACAAAACACTTGATCCATTTATAGCATTCTCAAAAAATTTCAATGCGATTATAAATGTCTCAGATTTACCAAAATTTTCTGAAGTCCTGAATATCGCTATAAGCCGCCACAATGGCCTTTACAAAGGTTTCAAAAAGATACAAGAAAAAGAAGAATTCCTTTAATTAATAAGATTATTAAAATTAAAAAGGTATTGGTTTAAACTATGAGCAAAATGATGGAGGTTGAACCTCCATTATTCTTTGACTTACTTAAAACTTAAAGCCTTTATCAGTAAAGAGCCTCAAGCAGGCATCCACTACCTCAGGGTCATAAAGAATACCCTTGTTTTTTGATATTTCATCAAGTGCCTTATCTATACCAAGTAAATTGTTGACTTGTTAAATCGTACGATCGTTAAATTCAAAAGGAAGCGCTAACGATGAATGGTTTTACTATTTGACGAATCACCGAATTAATATAAATTAATATAGATGGCATGCTATCCAGTGCTCAGAGGCAACCTGTTTTAATATAGGCACCTCTTTTTTACATTGAAGCAGGGCATGCTGGCAGCGTGGATGAAAACGGCAACCAGGTGGAGGTGCCAGAGGACTGGCTATTTCACCTAAAGGGACGGTTTCTACCTTTTCTAGGCGGGGGATAGACTGCCATAAAGTAGAGGTATAGGGATGATGTCTTTGATTTAAAAAGGCATGATAGGGCATTATCTCTACAATTTTTCCTAAATACATTACAATAATCCTATTTGCTATTCTACTTAAAAGGCTAAGGTCATGTGAAATGAATAACAAAGTCAATCCTCTTTTTTCTTGAATATCTAACATAAGATTGATTATTTGGGCCTGGACAGAAACATCCAGAGCAGAAGTGGGTTCATCGGCAACAATAAATTGTGGTTTTAAAGCCAAAGCACGGGCAATGGCTATCCTTTGCCTTTGCCCGCCTGAGAGCTGGTGGGGATAACTCATTTTGTAATTTTCTGAAAGGCCTACTTCCTCAAGCAATCTGGATACCTTCCTCTGCCTCTCCTTCTCTGTCCCTATTTTATAAATATCTAAAGGTTCACGAATAATAGTGTTTACATTGTGTCTTGGGTTAAGTGATGCCAAGGGATCTTGAAAAATGGGCTGCATATTACGATGCCAAGGTTTTAGGTGTGAGGGGGCAAGTTCGGTTAAGCATTTATCCCTCAACCAAATCTTCCCTGCATCTGGCCTTTCTAAAAGTAAAAGGAGGCGACCTAAGGTAGATTTCCCACACCCACTTTCCCCTACCAACCCCAAAATCTCACCTTCTTTTATAAAAAAACTTACTCCATCAACAGCCCTTAGTATTTCTTTTTTTAAGGCAAAGAAGGTCTTTTTTACATAGTATTTTTTTAAATTCTCTACCTTTATTAAGACCTTATTCATATTGCCAACAGGCTACGGAGTGAAAAGTACCGATTTTTTTTAAAGAAGGAGCCTTTTTTGAGCAAATGGGCAATCTCTTTTTACATCTTGAGGCAAATGCACAACCTATAGAATTGGCCTTTTCAATAGAACCAGGAATGGTTTCTAAATGCCTTTTTATATGTCCCAATTTGGGGATAGCAGCTAGTAATCCCTGTGTATAAGGATGAAAAGGCGATTCTAGAATTTGCTTTAGATCTCCCATTTCTACAATCTTTCCTGCATACATAATGGCTATTTTCTGTGCTATCTGGGCAACCACTGCCAGGTCATGAGAGATAAAAAGGATGGATGTCCCTATTTGATGTTTAAGCTCATCCATCAATCTTAAAATCTGGGCCTGAACAGTCACATCTAGGGCAGTTGTAGGCTCATCGGCAATTAAAAGTTTTGGCTTACAGGAAAGTGCCATGGCAATCATTGCCCTTTGTCGCATGCCACCACTTAATTGATGAGGATAGGCGGAAGTAATGGTTTCTGGAGAGGGAATACCCACCAATTGAAGTATATGGACTGCCTTTTCTAAGGCCTCATTTTTGCTATAATTAAAATGATACTGATAGATTTCTGCAACTTGTTTTCCCACAGTAAATACAGGGTTAAGGGCAGTCATTGGCTCTTGAAATATCATAGAGATTTCCCTTCCCCTTATGTGGCGTATCGCTTTAAGCGGCAATTTTAAAAGGTCTTTCCCAAAAAATTCAATTTCACCTTTTACTATACGTCCTGGTGCTGGGACCAGGCGCAGGATAGAAAGGGCCGTGACACTCTTCCCTGAACCCGATTCTCCTACTAGCCCTAGATTTTCTCCTTGAGTAATTTCTAAATCAATCCCATTAATTGCCTTATTTATACCTGTTTTTGTATAGAACCAGGTATTTAGATTTTTGATACAAAGCATATTGATAAATCCACGATATATGATACAAGATGCATGATACAAGATGCAAGACTCATAGTGACAAATGTCAAAAGAAAAGGGTTATAAGACCCCCGTAAAGTGAGAAGTTATTTTCAGATGAAGGAAATTAATCCTATCTCCAAGATCAATACCAAAATATGTGTACCCGGCTCAAAGAGTTTGACCCACCGTGCCTTCATTATAGCTGCACTAGCTAATGGGAAAAGCCATTTAGAAAACATCTTGTATGCTGAAGATACAATGCTTACAGCATCTGCCCTAAAACAGATGGGAATAAACATTAAGATAGATGGTAAAACAGCTACTGTTACAGGCAGAGCTGGCAAGATTTCTACCCCAAAAAAAGAGGTTTATTTAGGTAATTCTGGCACCTCTATGCGCCTCCTTACAGCCATATCTGCCTTGGGTGAGGGGCGATTTATCTTAACAGGTGATAGACGAATGAAGCAACGACCAATTGCTGATTTGCTTGATGCATTGAACCTTTTAGGGGTAAGTGCATACAGTATAGATAAAAACGGCTGCCCTCCGGTGACCATAGAGGCAAAGGGTATAATGGGTGGAAAAACCAGAATAAAGACCAATATCAGTAGTCAGTTCCTCTCCGGGCTCTTATTAGCAGTCCCTTATGCCAAAAATGATGTAACTATTGAAGTAATAGGTCATTTACCCTCTAAACCATATATAGATTTGACCTTAAAGCTAATGGGAGGCTTTGGTGTAGAGGTAAATTGTGAACATTATAAGCATTTTTTCATTCCATCAGGGCAAGTCTATAAGGCAAGGGATTATACCATTGAAGGAGACTTATCCTCTGCCTCTTATTTTTTTGCAGCAGCCGCCATCCTTAAAGGAAAGGTAACTGTTTTTCCTATAGACAAGGATTCAAAACAGCCAGATATAGGATTTTTAGATATATTAGAAGCGATGGGCTGCAAAGTTGTGGCAAAGCAAAGAGAGGTTACAGTCATTGGAGGTAATTTAAAGGGTATTTCCATAGATATGAATGCCATGCCTGATTTGGTGCCTACCTTGGCAGTGGTAGCAAGCTTTGTAAAAGAAGATACCATAATTAAAAATGTTGCCCACTTAAGGGTAAAAGAATGCGATCGCCTCAGTGCCATTGCTACAGAACTGATGAAAATGGGCATTAAAGTAAAGGAAAAAGAAGATGGTTTGATAATAAAAGGTGGAAGTCCAAAAGGAGCAATTATTGAGACATACAATGACCACAGAATAGCCATGGGTTTTGCCATAGCTGGCCTCAAAGTATCAGGAATAAAGATTTCAAATCCTGCCTGTGTAAAAAAGTCCTTCCCAGAATTTTGGGATGTATTAGAAAGGCTTAAATACTAAAAATGGCAAATTTATTGAGGTTGAACCTCGATAAAATAATTTAAAGTCTTCAAATGAAATTAATAGTGTTTACTGATTTAGATGGAACTTTGCTTGATTCTAATTATTCTTATGAACATTCCCTAAAGGCAGTGAATGTACTTAAGGAGAGGAAAATACCCATAATATTTTGTTCTTCTAAGACCAGGGCAGAACAAGAAGTATACAGGAAGGAATTGGGTATAAACGACCCATTCGCTGTAGAGAACGGAGGTGCCATCTTTATTCCCAAAGGCTATTTTCCGTTTCCTTTAGAAAACATAAAGGTCGAAGGGGAATTTTTGATAATAGAGATGGGTACTGCTTATCATAAGATCAGGTATGTGATAGAGGCCATCCAAAGAGCGACCGGAATACAATTTAGGGGATTTGGTGATATGAATGTAAAGGAAGTGGCAGAAGTGACAGGATTGAATCTTGAGCTTGCTAAAAGGGCAAAGATGAGGCAATACAGTGAAACCATAGTATTAATGGATATTGAAGACCCGGAAGCAGTGTTAGGAAGGGTAAAAGAAAAGGGTTTAAACTGGGCTTATGGGAGGCGGCACTGCACTATTATGGGAGAAAATGATAAGGGAAGGGCGGTAGAAATCTTAACCAAAATGTATAAAAGGATTTGGAAGGGTTTAAAGACTGTGGGCATAGGAGATGGCCTAAATGACCTCCCTATGCTCTCTAAGGTAGACATGCCATTTCTGGTGCAAAAATTAGAAGGGCTATGGGAAGACATAGAACTTCCCCATCTTAAAAAGGTTGAAGGAATCGGCCCTTTTGGCTGGAACAAAGCTATCGAGGAATTAACCCACACTCCTTACCTGCTGGACTGATACAGTAGCTTGTGTAACTATACTTGTGATTTGAATAAAAAATGTGATAATGAAAAGTTTGCCAACCCTGTAATGAATCTATTACTTGACCTTGACACTTCGGTTTGAACTGTGGTATTTTTTAAGAAATTAAATTGCTTTTTCGAAAACTACCTATCGCCATATATGCATAATCTGGGATGAATTGTTAAACACTCCTTTGCCATAGTAATTTCTTGTCTAATTCGAGAGTGTAAGACAAAATTGTCTTGATATCTATTTTTTTAGAAGCGTCAAGAATTTCAATACCAACAATTTTACCTTCAGAAGTTGTATCTAAATTAACACCTTCTGAAATTTCTATAACCAGAAATTTGGAAACTGAAATAATCCCTCCCTTACCAAGACTAATTCT
>CAZNJP010000047.1:0-14016 GCA_964573345.1 uncultured Syntrophobacter sp.
ATTTTCAGCATATTTTGGACTCCAAGGTGCGAAAAAAATTCATTCTTCAGAGCTGGGAACTGAATACTTTTTAAAACCTCTTTATTTTAGCACACTTACGAAGTTTTTTCTATTTACAAGTTGCAATTTATGAAAAATGGTTTATTATATATTTCAGGGGGCGAATGGGTTCGACGGGGATATGGAAGGTTCGAGCTGCATGTCGGGGATCCTATCACCTCGTAAAAACGGTAGGAAAAATAGAAGTGCCAACTACGAATACGCTCTAGCTGCTTAAAGCAGCTACGCCTGGGAATTCCTGGCCTGCAAGGCTTCCTCAGGCGTCGGTTTAGCAGGCTAGCTGCTTATTAACGCCTATTATATAAGCAGCGAAACAAAAGTGGGCTGGCTTTGCCATTTTCTTTCTGGGGAAAAGGATAAAGCAAGAATTATACCCAGAATAAGCATGTAGATGCTTGAACTGAGTATTTCCGGACGTGGGTTCGACTCCCGCCGCCTCCACCATTCAGGATGTCTATAAATACCCTTTATTGTTTTGTTAGTTGTTACTTAATTACTTAATAAGGAGACACTATGAGCTGTCTTGATTTTTCAAAGGGGTTGTTACCGGCTATTGTTCAAGATCATAAGACAAAGGATGTTCTTATGCTGGCTTATATGAATGAGGAGGCATGGGAAATGACATTAAAAACTCGAATTGCTCACTACTGGAGTCGCTCTAGACAATCTCTATGGAAAAAGGGTGAGACCTCTGGGCATACCCAAAAGGTAAAGGAGATTTATATTGATTGTGACGCCGATACTGTATTACTCAAGGTAGAGCAAATAGGAGCGGCCTGCCATATGGGATATAGGAGTTGCTTTTATAGGAAAGTGGAAGACGATATTCTTAAGGTAGTAGGTGAAAGGATTTTTGACCCCAAAAAGGTTTATAACTTAGATAAATAGGAATATGCTCAATAAAGAGTGGAAAACTCTAAGTCCTACTTTCTAAACTTTTTACCCCGTTAAGTATGTGCTGGCAAGCAATTTGGTTGCTTTTTTTATTACAAGTTCCTTTTATGAAGAACACTGCTAGTTTGGAATTACTTAACAGGGTGAACAATATCAAATATCAAAATGACTTGGTGAAACCAAGTCATCCTGAGGCGAACGAAGTGAGCCGAAGGATCTCATAGATTTATGATAAGGAATATCGACATTATCTTTATCATTCCCGCCATGAATGGCAAGGTTTTCTAATGAGGTAAAATTTACCTTTTTGGAAGAAAGTCAACTAATCGTTTTACCATGCTAGCAAAATTCTCTTCATCCCTAATACTAAATGCGATTTCTTGTCCTATAGATAAATCCTTAATTTTTATCATATCCTGTTTAAATTCTTCTTCCCCTGCAATAATAACAAAAGGGAAACCCTTCTTATCTGCATATTCTAATTGCCTTTTTAATTTTTTTTGTTCTAAAAAAATTTCTGTTCTAATACCCTTTTTCCGCAACCAACTGGATATTTTGCAATAATTCTCGAAATATTTCACATCCTGCATAGCAATCATGATAGGGCTAACAGTAGCCTGTTTAATCTTGAGGATGTCCCTAGCCTTTAAATAATTAAAAAGTCGATCCAATCCGATAGAAATTCCCACACCTGGAAACTGCTCAGTAGAGTTTGGTAAGAAATAGCTGGTTAAATCATCGTATCTGCCCCCAGAACAAATGCTTCCTAGTTCAGGATGGGCCTTTAAAGTAGTTTCATACACAGTACCAGTATAATAATCTAACCCTCGTGCAATTTTTAGATCAATCTGAAAAGAATCTCTTGGCATTCCCATCATATCCATTTTTTTTACTACTTCGCCTAACTCATCAATCCCTTGTTGGTATAACTCATTACCATCTATCTGGGTTAATTCCGTTAAAAAGTCCCCCGTGTTTCCTGCAAAATTCACAAGAGTAAATACTTTTTCTATATTGTCTTTCCCCAAACCCATATGGTATAGATTATTTTTAACAGCTTCTTCTCCAATCTTCTGTATTTTATCTAATTCCCGCATTAAAGCATCTACTTCGTCTGAAGGAACACATAGTCCTTCTAAAAAGCCCTTTAAAATTTTGTTATTATTAATATGCACTACGAATTCACCAACATTCATCTCCTTAAAAATGTGATAGATGATGATGGGCATCTCGGCATCGAATGAAAGACTCAGGCTTTGACGCCCAATTACATCAATATCACACTGATAAAATTCTCTGAAACGACCTGCCTGTGGCCGCTCACCGCGCCAAACTTTTTGAATTTGATAACGACGAAATGGGAAAATTATGTCGTTACGATGGCAAGCTACATACCGTGCTAATGGTACCGTCAAATCAAAACACAGTCCTAACTTACTTTGTTTGCCTATTCGACTTTCCTTTTGTTCTTGTAAGAGATGACCAAGAACGTAAATCTCTTTTTGGTCTATACCCCCTTTAGTTGTTAAAACTTCTATTCTTGCAACCGCAGGTGTTTCAAAAGGGCAAAAACCAAAAAGCTCAAAGTTATTACGAATAATACCCAACAACTTTTGTTTATAAATTTCTTCTTCAGGCAGATATTCTGGGAACCCACTTACTGGCTTGATTAGTTCTTCTATATGCATTACATGCATTACAGAATTTCCTTATTACGAGACTATAAAAAATAATGGGGAGCACGACGGGATTTGAACCCGCGACCCCTGGGGCCACAACCCAGTGCTCTAACCCCTGAGCTACGCACTCCGCAATTATATTAATTATCCTTTTGACTCTTTTTGTCAACCTTAACTCAACAAATCACTAGTTTTCCAAATTTTGATTTACAACGCTGCTAAAATGTTGTAATACAAAAAAATTGTACACTTTTGCTAAAAGGGAGATAGAGATGAAATTAAGATTAGGATTACCTAAAGGAAGTTTAGAAAAAGCTACTTTGGATTTGTTTGAACAAGCCGGATGGAAAATCACAATACCTAACCGCAGTTACTTTCCTACTATGGATGACGAGTACATAAAATGCACTATGTGCCGTGCCCAAGAGATGTCTCGCTATATAGAAAGCGGGGTTTTAGATGCAGGCATCACAGGAAAGGATTGGATTTTAGAAAACAATTCCAAAGTAGTAGTGGTAACTGATTTGGTATATTCAAAGACCAGTACCAGACCTACTAAGTGGGTACTGGCTGTGCCTAGCAATTCTAATATCAAAAAGATGGAGGAACTTGAAGACAAGAAAATAGCTACAGAATTAGTAAACTTTACTAAACGTTATTTCAAGGAAAGAGGCATCAAGATATATACAGAATTTTCTTGGGGGGCTACAGAAGCAAAGGTGGCTTCTGGCTTGGCCGACGCCATCGTTGAGGTTACAGAAACAGGTGCTACCATTTCTGCCCATGGTCTAAAAATTATAGAAGAGCTTATGGTCTCTTATCCTCAGCTCATTGCTAATCCCAAAGTGTGGAAAGATTCGTGGAAGAGAGAAAAGATTGAACAAATTGCCCTGCTGCTTAAAGGTGCCTTAAAGGCACAGCACATGGTAGGCCTTAAGATGAATGTTTCCAAGAAGCGTTTGGAGAAAATAATCAACATTTTACCCAGCTTAAATGCCCCTACTATCTCACCTTTGCATCAACATGATTGGTATGCCGTAGAATCCGTGATAGCTGTTAAAGAGGTAAGAGATTTGATTCCGAAATTAATGAAGCAAGGAGCAGAAGGTATCATTGAGTATCCACTATATAAGGTAATCTAATATAAAAATGTCAAATGACACAAAGCCAAAAGTTAAAGGTTTTAAGTTTTAAATAACGACTAGAGGTTATCATTCTTTTGAGAAATTAGAAGCTTAAAACTTGACACTTGGTACTTAAAACTTTTTTAAATATTGGCATTTGGGCTTGATATGAATGATGCAAAACCGAGGAAGGCTAAGTGAGAAAGTTATTTTATATGAGATACGTCTATTACCTTGTCATCCTTTCCTTTATCTCAGGTTGTGCCTCTGCTCCACCTAGTCCTAAAAAGGGGCAGTCAAGTGAGCATTTTTATTTAGGGGATGCCTATCTTAGGGAAGGAAAGCCATCAGCAGCACTGAAGGAATTGACCTTGGCCAAAAAGCTTGATTCTAATAATCCAGACATTCGCCACGAATTGGGATTGACCTATACGGCACTCGGAAATTATATTGAAGCAGAGAAAGAGTTTAAAAAGGCCATTTCTTTAAGGCCCAATTATCCAGAGGTATATAATAATCTTGGATTACTCTATCTTAGGCAAGGAAAATGGAAAGAAGCAGAGAAATATTTTAAAAATGCCATTTCTGATGCGCTTTATGCCACCCCAGAGGATGCCTATACCAACTTAGGATTTTGCTATTTTATTCAGAAAAGATACAAACAGGCCTTGACATCCTTTAAAGGGGCCATTCAAAACAATAAAGGGTGTGTTCCTGCCTATCTAGGACTGGCACAGACCCTAGAGGCACTTGGGCAAGATCTGCAGGCCACAAAGACCTATACTTTAGCATTACAATATGCCCCAGAAAATCCTGAAGTGTATTATCGTTTGGGGAATATTTACATCCGATTAGGCAAAAAGGATAAGGCCATAGAAACATTAACCAGAGTAACTGCCTTAGACCCTGTAGGTGATTGGGGGGAAAAGGCAGAATCTCTCCTAAAAAACCTAAAATAAAAATAGATATGATTTCTAAGCGGGCCCAAGAGATTTCCCCTTTCATGGTAATGGAGATCCTAGAAAGGGCCCAGGATATGGAGAGAAAAAATGAGGATATAATCCATTTAGAAATAGGTGAACCTGATCTTGATACCCCTGCGTGCATAAAGCTTGCTGCTAAGCGTGCCCTAGAGAATGGAAAGACCCACTATACCCATAGCTTAGGCATCTTGAAACTAAGGAAGGCCATTGCTGAACATTACAAAAGCAGATATGGTGTAGATGTAAGTATTGAAAAGATAATTGTTACAGCAGGTACATCACCTGCTTTGCTTTTGGTACTAGCTGCACTTTTGGAATCAGGGGATGAGGTAATTTTGCCTAATCCCCACTATGCCTGCTACCCCAACTTTATAAAGTTTTTTGGTGGAAATCCCATATTTATCCCAGTTTTTGAGGAAAACGGATTTTTATATGAAACCCCTGCTGTCAAAAAGTCAATAACAAAAAGTACAAAGGCCATTTTGATCAATTCCCCTGCTAATCCTACTGGGGCAGTGCTTTCTTTTAATCATCTAAAAGCATTGGCAGATTCAGGGATCTATGTAATTTCTGATGAGATCTATCATGGCTTGGTCTATGGAGAAAAGGAGCATACAATTCTGGAATTTACAGACAGGGCATTTGTATTAAATGGCTTTTCCAAACTTTATGCCATGACCGGCTTTCGTTTGGGGTATATCATTACCCCAGCCAAATTTGTGCGTCCTATCCAGAAAATGCAACAAAATTTTTTCATATGTCCCAGTTCTATTTCCCAATATGCAGCCATTGCTGCATTAAAAAAGGCCCAAGAAGAAGTAAAGCACATATGTGAAATTTACAATGAGCGCCGCCTTTTTATGCTAAAACACCTCAAGGCCCTTGGATTTAGGATAAAGGTAGAACCTAAAGGCGCCTTTTATATCTTTGTCAATGTTAAAGAAATTTCTAAAAATTCATATAATCTGGCCTTAGATATTTTAGAAAAGGCAAAGGTGGCAGTAACACCCGGGATTGATTTTGGTAGCAATGGGGAAGGCTATCTGCGTTTTTCTTATGCAAATTCATTAGAAAACATCGCTGAGGGAATAAGAAGGCTAAAGCACTATTTACAATGTAAATAGTTGAATCGTTGAGTCGTTAAATCGAAAATTGGTTTAATTGTTAAGTTTAAGAGGAGGTACTCAGCGATGGACTGTTTTAGTGTTTGACGAGTTAACAATTTGACGAATTAGCGAATTAAGTGATTAAGTGATGAAAAAGGTGGTAGATGTTGCCCTTCCTTTATCTAGTCTTGACACATATCTTTATAGTATTCCTAAAAATATCTCCTTAGAGATTGGCCACCTTGTATTGGTGCCTTTCAAAAACAGGAAATTGGCAGGTTATGTAGTTGATTTTAAACAAAAAGTGCCCGAAGGGATAATGCTAAAGGATGTTGAGGCCATCCTTGAGCCAATGCCTTTATTTTCTAGTGAAATCTTAGAGCTTTGTAAATGGGCCTCCTCCTATTATCACTACCCCTTAGGAAAGGTGATTAAAAATATACTGCCCCCTGGGCATAGAAAAATTCCCATTAAAGATAGACCAAAGATGGAACAGTGGGCGGTTCTTAAGGAATTCCCTCAAAATTTTAAGAAGATAGGTATAAAGGGAGAGGCTATATTAAAAAGACTAAATCAGCACAAAGAGCTCCGCTTAAGTCAATTAAAGGACATTACTCCTAATCCTAAAGCAGTAGTGAAAAGACTAGAGGAAAAAGGATTGGTAACTATAGAGAAACGTCGGATATGGAGGGATACATGGGGAAAGGTCATCTATCTTTCACCCAGCTTACCACATTTAGATAAATATCAATTAGCGGCAGTCACTACATTGACCCAAAGCCTTTATGCAAGGTGTTTTCGTGCCTTTCTTCTCCATGGAGCAACTTACAGTGCTAAGACAGAAATCTATTTCCACACTATCACTGAGGCCTTAAAACTCAATCTTACCAGCCTGGTATTGGTGCCTGAGATTGCCTTAATCACTGAGATGGAAGGGATATTTAGAAGACATTTTGGCGATAAGCTAGCCGTTTTTCATAGTGAACTTTCGAAAGGTGTAATTTTTGATGTCTGGGAGCGAATCAGGCAAGGCAGGGTAAAGGTTATTTTAGGGGCCCGTTCAGCCATATTCGCACCTTTAAAAAATATAGGGGTAATTATAGTAGATGAGGAACAGGACGATTCTTATAAACAAGAAAAGGGGATTAGGTACCATGCCAGGGATTTGGCCCTGGTGCGTGCCCAAAAATCCCATTGTTTATTAATCCTTAGTTCATTTACCCCTTCTCTAACCTCATTTTATCATGCACTTTCTGGAAAATATTATTACCTTCCCTTAAAGGCAAAAATAGCAAAGGCCCATTTACCTCAAGTACATATCTTGGATATGCGAAAAGAGGCATTAATAAAACCATATCTCTCTAAATTTTTATTAAAGAGGATAAAAAGTCATTTAGCAAAAAAACACCAAATATTACTGTTTTTAAACCGCCGTGGCTTTGCCAGCTTTATTCTGTGCCCTGATTGTGGCTATGCATTTAGGTGCCCAAATTGTGCTGTAGGCCTTACATATCACCTGAAAGAGAAAAGGCTCATTTGTCACTATTGTGGTTATGCTATCCCTGCCCCTGCCATTTGCCCAAATTGTAAAGGTTTTAATGTAAAGCACCTGGGCTTGGGCACAGAAAGATTAGAAAGAGAATTAAGGTCGATTTTACCAAAAGCCCATATTAAAAGATTAGATAGTGACATAGCTAAAAAGAAAAAAGAACGTCTTCAGGTTTTAAAAGAACTTTATGAAGGAAAAATAGATATCCTTATAGGCACCCAAATGATTGTTGGTCAACATTTCCCAAAAATTGGTCTAGTAGGCATTATTTTGGCAGATATCTCTATAAATATCCCTGATTTTCTAGCAACAGAACGTACTTTTCAAATATTAAACCAGGTTGCAGGGGAAGTTAGAGGCGAGGTAATCATTCAGACATACAATTCAGGCCATTATGCCCTCAATTTTCTTAAAAAAGGCATGTTGGACTTCTATTTTAAGGAAGGTGCATTGAGAAAAAAGCTGCTTTATCCACCATTTAGCCGCTTGATCAATCTGCGTTTTGAGGGAAGTAGGGCCGAGGTAGTAAAAGAATGTGCCCATAGGATGGTAGATATGGCCTATGATCTCAAAAAACAAACCAAATATCAAGATATTTATATATTGGGGCCTGCTGAGGCGCCATTATTTAAACTCAAAGGCAAACACCGCTGGCAACTATTATTAAGAGCAGAAAAAGCAAAAATTTTGCATAAATTTTGCAAAGATTTAATTGATAAAATTAAGTGTTCTAGCAAAGTGAAATTTGTGATAGATGTAGACCCAATAAATATAACTTAATTCAGCAAGAATTAATAGAGATTGTGGACAATCAATGAAAGAAAGATATTATAATTTAAGAGATATTGATTTACAGGCAGGTAAATTTCTAAAAATAGTAGAACCATACAGGAAAAAACATCAATTCAAATTAAACAACACTCAAATAGCACTTCTTATCTTGGATATGCAAAAATATTTTTTGGTTGAAAATTCACATGCATATGTCCCTAGTAGCAAAGCGATAATCCCAAAGATAAAGAAATTGCAAGAAGTATTTTTAAAACATAATTTAATTGTGATACGAACAAGGCATGTGAATATAATTGAAAATGCAGGCCAAATGGCAAGATGGTGGAAAGATATTATAACTATTGATAATCCTCTATCAATTATAGTAGAAGAATTAGTAGATAATAGAGCTATAGTTATCCATAAAACTCAATATGATGCGTTTTTTAATACCAATTTAGAAGAGATTTTGAAAAGTAAAGGAATAAAGCAGATTGTTATAACAGGGGTAATGACCCACCTGTGTTGTGAGACTACAGCACGCTCTGGCTTTGTTAGAGGGTTTGAAGTATTTTTTCTGATAGATGGAACAGCGACTTATAATAAAAATTTCCATCTTGCTACACTTCTAAATCTATCTCATGGATTTGCAATACCGATTATTACCCAGGAAATTATCAACTTATTGGAAAAATGAAAACTAAAGTAGCTATTATCGGTGGAGGACCTGCTAGTATAGCTACCACAATACAGCTTAAAAGATATAAAATAGAGTCTTTATTATTTGAACAAAAAGAACTGGGTGGATTATTAAAAAATGCTTATAGAGTAGAAAATTATCTTGGTTTCCCTGAGGGTATTTCAGGATTGGAACTCGTAGAACTTTTTAAAAAACACCTTCAAATTTATGATAGTAAGGTAATTTTTGAAAAGGTTATTTTGCTTGATTATAAAGAAGGTGTCTTTTTGATAAAGACTTCTAAAAATACATATTATTCAAATATGGTAGTAGTTGCTTCAGGCACTAAGCCTAAGACATTAGATGTTGTAGAAACACTCTCAGAAGAATTGAGAAATAAAATATTTTATGAGATTTATCCAATATTAAATATACAAAGAAAGCGCATCGTAATTATAGGTGCAGGAGATATTGCATTTGATTATGCTTTAAATCTTTCTAAAAATAATGAAATATTGATTGTAAATCGGGGGAATAGGATAAAGGCATTGCCTTTGCTTGTAGACAGAGTAATGAATAATCCAAGAATTAGACATTTCAAAAATTCTTTAATAAGAAAGATTGATAAAGGAAAAGAAAAAGCCCTTTTAGTTACTTTTTTAAAAGAAGAGGAAATCATACAGGTAGATGCAGATTATGTTGTGGTTGCCATTGGGAGAGTGCCTCAAAAGGACTTTTACTCGCCTAATTTGATAAGAATGGAACAAAGATTGTTATCTCAAGGGTTGCTATACCTTGCTGGGGATGTTAAAAACAATATTTACAGACAAATTACCATAGCTATTGGTGATGGGATTTATACCGCTATGAAGATCTATTGGAGTAGATATGAAGGTTATTGAGAAAGTAGGCAGGGATGATATTGCTATAGTTTATTTGGCTGAGGTCAGGAAAGGAACCTTTATTGAATTTGCTGAATCCATACAGCCTCCTTTAACAAGGGAAGAAAAGTGGGTCCTAATTGTATCAACCCTTTTGGGTTGTCCAGTTGGATGTCCTATGTGTGATGCAGGCGGATGGTATAAGGGGAAACTTTCAAAAGAAGAAATTATGGGACAAATTGATTATATGGTAATGAATAGATTCCTAGAAAGGAAAATACCGGTAAAGAAGTTTAAGATACAATTTGCCAGGATGGGAGAGCCTTCATTTAATCCTCATGTTCTTGAGGTACTTGAGGAGCTTACCATAAGATATAATGCACCAGGGCTTATAGCATGTATATCTACAGTAGCACCACAAGGGAGCGAAGATTTCTTTGGGCATTTATTAAAAATAAAACAGAAATATTACAATGACGGAAAGTTTCAATTACAATTCTCAATACATACAACTGACAGTGAGTTAAGGGATAAAATCATCCCTATAAAAAAATGGGATTTTTCAAAAATCGCAGCATATGGAGCTCAATTTTATAAGCAAGGAAATAGAAAAATCACATTAAATTTTGCTTTAGCAAAACATTGGCCTATAGAGCCTGATATCTTAATAAACTATTTTAATCCAGATACATTTTTAATAAAACTTACCCCTGTAAATCCTACCATAAGGGCAACAGAAAATAACATTGAAAGCTATATAAATCCTGATTTTTCTGACAATATTTCAAAAATAGTGTTCAACCTTCAGAAAAAAGGATATAAAGTAATTGTGAGTATAGGAGAATTAGAAGAGAACAAAATAGGTAGTAATTGTGGGCAGTTTTTAAGAAGATTCTTAGAAGGGGGGCATAAGATTAAAGGAGCATATGAATATTGGGCCAGCCGCATTATCTCTACCCAGATTAGGTAAAAAGCCTTAACATCCTTTTTTTGTTGATTTTTAGTTCTAATCAGTGCTCATGATAGTTTTTATAATTTTTATTATTTGTCTTGCTTCTCTTACCGCGTGTACCCTGACAATATCCACCCCAAGTAAAGTGGCTAAAGCCACAACACCTAAAGTACCTACATCTCTCTGGGCAGGCACTTCAATATTTAGCACTTTACCAATAAAGGTCTTACGCGAGGGGCCCAAAAGGATTGGCTGCCCTAAGGTCTTAAAAAAAGAGAGATGTTTGATAAGGCGTAAGTTGTCTTCCAGGCGTTTACCAAAACCGATGCCAGGGTCTATGGCAATCTGCACTTTATCTATGCCTTGAGTGAGGGCATAATCAATACGTTCGGCCAGAAAGTCATAAACTTCCTGCAAAACATTTTCGTAATAAGGATTTATTTGCATATCCTTGGGCGTACCCTTCATGTGCATGAGTACTACTGGTGTTTTATAATCAGCAACCACCTTGGCCATATCTTCATCAAAACGCAGGGCACTAATATCGTTTACGATTTTGGCTCCTGCCTCAATGGCTGCTTGGGCTACCTTTGCTTTATAAGTATCTATAGAGATAGGAATCCTAAGCTCGGGCCCAATGGCCTTTATAATAGGAACAACCCGACGTAACTCTTCTTCTAAACTGATGGGTTGAGAAGAAGGACGAGAGGATTCACCACCAATATCAACAATATCAGCTCCTGCCTTTTCTAAACCTTTGGCATGAACGATGGCTTTCTCAGGTCTAAAATAAAGCCCTCCATCGGAAAAGGAATCAGGCGTAACATTAACCACCCCCATCAAAAGGGGGCGTTCTGCCTCTAGCTTACTCCAACTCTGCATTAGGGGTCATACCTCTATGTCAACATCCCTTTTTAAAAAATTTCTCACCTTATTTATCTAAAATGAACGCAACAGCAAAACAAACGGTGAAGAACTTAAAACAACATCACTCAAAATATACTACGAAATTTAGAAACTGCAAATATTTTTATACAATGAATGTATAACCTAGGTTGAACCTGGAACCGGTCACTTTAGGCATAAACCAGTAACCAAAAACCTCTTTCCTCTACTCTCCAGGCATCTAGGTAAGCAGCAATCAAATTCTATTTAAATTCTCAAAAACTCCTAAAAATGACAATTATTAATCTGTAAACATAATTATTTGCTTCTAACCGTCTATAATTGCCATTGCATTTTTTTCATTTTATACTATATATAGTATATTTAGAATTTAAAAATACAATATATAGAGGAAACCGTGCAAGAGATAAAGACCATTGTTAAACGTGACGGAAGGGAGGTCCCCTTTGATGTCTCCCGTATTCAGAAGGCCATCTTTAAGGCTGCCCAGGCAGTGGGGGGGAGCGACCAGATGACTGCCTGGAGGCTAGCCATCCAGGTATATGACTATTTGAAAGAGACAGAAAATCTAAAACCTACCGTGGAAGAAGTGCAGGATGTTGTAGAAAAGGTCTTAATTGAAAACGGACATGCCAGGACGGTAAAGGCATATATTCTCTATAGGGATAAACGCACCCAGGTAAGGACTGCAAAGGCACTACTCCTAAACATTGAAAAGACCATTAGTGAATACATTAACCAAATAGACTGGAGGATTAAAGAGAATGCAAATATTGATTATTCCCATTCTGGCCTTATGCTTCATACAGCAGGGGCAGTAATTGCAAATTATGTATTAAACAATGTCTATACAAAGGAGATAAAAGATGCCCATGTCAATGGTTTTTTTCACATCCATGATCTGGGCATGGGCACCAGTGGTTATTGTGCCGGTTGGAGCCTAAAACAACTTCTTCATGAAGGTTTTAATGGTCCTAAAAATAAGGTGGCTGCAGGCCCTCCAAAACACTTTGATACCGCACTAGGCCAAATGGTGAATTTCTTGGGCACACTACAAAATGAATGGGCAGGGGCCATGGCCTTTAATAACTTCGACACACTTCTGGCCCCTTATGTTCGAGCTGACAAACTTTCTTATAAGGAGGTCAAACAAGGAATTCAGCAATTTATATTCTCTATAAATACTACCTCAAGGTGGGGAGGGCAATCGCCATTTTCCAACATTACCTTAGACCTTACCATCCCTGACCACTTTAAAAGGGAAGCAGTTTCTTATGGAGGAAAAACATTAAATGAGACGTATGCCAGCTACCAAAAAGAAGTAGATATGATTAATAAGGCATTTGTTGAAGTCATGCTAAAAGGGGACCATCAAGGTCGCATCTTCCCATTCCCTATACCAACTTATAATGTGACAAAAAACTTTGATTGGGAAAGTGAAAATAGCGGTTTGCTCTTTGAGATGACTGCAAAGTACGGCACCCCTTATTTTCAAAACTTTATAAATTCTGATTTAAACCCTGAGGATGTAAGGAGCATGTGTTGCAGGCTTTCTATGGATTTAAGAGAACTAAGGCACAGGACTGGGGGCCTATTTGGCTCAGGCGATGAAACGGGAAGTTTAGGGGTAGTAACCCTGAATATGCCTCGATTGGCCTATTTATCTGAAGGAAGTATAGAGTGGTTTTTTAACTTTATTGAAAAATACATGCTTCTGGCAAAAACCTCTTTAGAGATTAAAAGGAAGATGCTAGAGAACAATCTAAAGAAGGGGCTTTATCCATATACGGCCCGGTACCTACCCTCTTTTAAGAACCACTTTTCTACTATTGGACTAATAGGGATGAATGAGGCATGTCTCAACCTTATAGGAAAAGATATTGCTACAGAAGAAGGAAGAAAATTGGCCTTAGATGTATTAAACTTTATGAGAAAAAAGATTATTTCCTTCCAGCAAGAGACAGGAAACCTTTATAATCTTGAGGCTACACCGGCTGAGGGAACGAGCTTTCGCCTGGCAAAGGTTGATAAACAGGAATTTCCAAATATTATTACTGCAGGCTCTGAAGAAGCCCCTTTTTACACAAATTCAACAGCTCTTCCAGTAGAATACACAGATGACCCCATTTTGGCCTTAGAATTGCAAGAAAAACTTCAAACAAAATATACCGGTGGCACTGTTTTTCACTTCTTTCTGGGTGAGGCACTTCCTAATGCAGAAACATGCAAGCTTTTAGTAAGGCGCGTTCTATCCAGGTATCGCATCCCCTATCTCTCTATTACACCTACTTTTAGTGTATGCCCAGAACATGGCTATCTCAATGGAGAACAGTGGCGTTGCCCCTATTGTGGTACTGAAACAGAGGTCTATTCCCGTGTAGTAGGCTATTACCGCCCTGTAGCCAACTGGAACAAAGGAAAACAAGAGGAAT
>CAZNJP010000048.1:0-13952 GCA_964573345.1 uncultured Syntrophobacter sp.
GACTCTCCATTTCTACTTTAATTACCTTGATACTGGTGCCCACTCTATATTCCATAGGAGAAGAATGGCGGCAGAAACGGGGCAAAGGTGTAAGTGCCTAAATAAGTAAAAAGTGATGAAAAAGATACCTACACCTGTTTTAGATAAAATAGCAAGAAAGTTAGGGCACCCCAATTTTGAAGATATGACTCGACATCATTTAAACCCATTGCATATATATGCAAAATTAATAGATTTAGGCATTGATAAAAAAGAGGCCAGGGAATTTGCAGAGTTTTATGAAAAGTTATATTACAATAAGACCCACAAGAAAATATCAAAACGGAAAATGGAAACCTCTCTTTATACCAAAACCATCCCCATTCATATTGTGTCCTTTATTTACGTTGGTCTTATGGCCATAATTACCTTTGTTTTTAAGCAGAATATTCCTTTGTGGCAAAATTATTTAGTAGTTTGTCTTGGCTATGCTACCTTTGTAATAATTATTACCCATGTGGTTAAAGGGTTTTCAAACCCTATTTTGGAATTTATCGCCATTATGTATCCCTGGTTTTCTGTGCCCAATTTTTATGAATTATTACGTCATTATATCCATGCCGTCTTTCCTTACTTATTTGACCCCTTTATTCATCAATTTGAATTGGCTATCTTTGGTATCCATCCTACAGTTTACCTTCAACGATTTGCCACTCCATTACTTACAGAAATCATGTCTTTTGGCTATTTTTCTTATTATTTGATCTTTCTTTTGCCTCCCTTTATTTTTTATTTTTTCAGACGTCAGGGGGTAGCTCCTCTTATTTTTGGTATGAGCCTGGCCTATTATTTTTGTTTCATCCTCTTTGTTTTAATTCCTGTAGCAGGTCCTAGATTCACCCTTGCAGATAAATACTCAGTGCCCCTGATAGGTTATTTTTTACCTGAAATTCAGGCCAAGATGATGGCTAAATTTGCTTTAAAAGGAGCAGCCTTTCCTTCATCTCATGTGGCCATGGTAATGGCTTCTGCCTTTATAGTCAGAAAATATATGTCCTGGCTTTTCAAAATCACCTTTCCCCTGGCCATTATGGTATCCTTAGGAGCAGTATATGGAAGATATCATTATATCACAGATGTGACCGTAGGCGCGGTTATTGGAGTGATTAGTGCCTTAATAAGTCATAAAATTTATAAGGAGAGGGCATGAAAGCCATTTTGATTTTTTACCATGTGGAATACCATGAAGACTTAATGGTTATTTTGGAAAAAACAGGGATAAAATGCTACTCTAAATTGGAACGAGTCTTGGGAAAGGGCAAACATTCTGAACCCCATCTGGACACCTCTGTTTGGCCTGGATTTAACAGTGCTTTGATAATTGGTATTGAAGAGCAAGAAAAAAGAGAAAAATTCCTTGAAGAGTTAAAGAAATATTCTGATTATCATCAAGGAAAAGGCATTGCTGTCTTTGTTTTACCATTGGAAAGAATTATTTAAATCTCTTCCCTTACTTTGACAAATCAACTCCAATTGTGTTACAAAGATAGGGTTTAAAACTAAAGAAGAGGAAATTTTATGCCTAAAATGAACCTTCCACTTATTTTTTTAATAATTATCTTTATTTCATTTATTACCCCTGTTTGGGCCAAGACCATGTATGTTACTGATTCTATCAAAATCACCTTTCGCCATGGTCCATCTATAAGACATAAAGTTTTAGCTATGCTGAAATCAGGTGAAGAGGTAATTCGAAAGGCTTATGAAAGTGTAAGAAATGTGGCCTACAAACTTTTAGAAGAATTTAAATCTGCTTTCTTGGATAATCCTGCCATTGATTACCTGAATAAAAAAATTTGGGTCTCTTTTGATACTCAGTGAAAGTTTAATGCTCCAGATTGCCCCCTCTCCAGTCCTTGATTATTTAAACACTATTCCTTTGCCCAAATATCATGCCCATTCTATTTCACTTTTATTTTTCAATTCCCCTTATATTTTTTATTTTTGATTCTTCAAGGCTGTTCAGTTCCAAACGTCCTTGACGAAGGCCCATAGAATTGGTATTTGCCAAAAAGGAGGTATTTTGCTATGGCGTATTTCTCCAAACTTCTTGATCTTATCCATCTAATATATTTCAAAGCTATCTTTATCTGGATTCTGTTTATTCTGGCAGCTAAGGTAGTTGATATCTTTATTGACAAGGTCTTATTGAGATTTACAAAAAAGACCCGTATCGAAATTGATGATCGTATTGTTGCGCTCCTGCATAAGCCTGTGTACCGAACCATAACAATTGTGGGAGCTATCTATGCTATATCCTATCTGAAACTATCTGAAACACTTAGTTTTTATATGAATGGATTCCTCAAATCACTGTTGATAGTTATATGGTGTATCATTTTGGTGAAGATGGTTGACCTGTTATTTGAGAGAGCAAAAAGTAAGGCGGCTGATGTTGTTAGATTCGGCAGGGAAATCCTGCCTCTGTTTCAAAATACCTCTAGGGTCATAATCGTTGGTATTGGAGTGGTGATTTTTCTTTCTGTATGGAAGATAAACATCACACCCCTTTTAGCCTCTGCCGGTATTGCCGGCATTGCCGTAGGCTTTGCTGCTAAAGATACTATTGCTAATCTTTTTGGAGGTATTAGCATATTCGTTGATCGTCCCTATAAATTAGGGGATTATATCATATTGGATAGTGGTGAACGGGGGGAGATAGTAGATATAGGAATTAGAAGTACAAGATTAAAGACCAGAGATGATGTATTAGTCACTATCCCTAATTCCATAATGGCCAATACCAAAATCGTTAATGAAAGTGCCCCCATACCAAGATTCAGGGTTAGGGTAGAGGTAGGTGTTGCTTATGGAACCGATATAGATAAGGTTGAAGAGGTCTTATTAAAAATAGCCCATGAAAACAGGCTGGTGACTGTAAATCCGCTCCCTAGAGTTCGTTTCAGGAGTTTTGGAGATTCATCCCTTATCTTTGAATTACTATGCTGGGTGGATAACCCTGCTTTTAAGGGAAGGGTGGTGCATCAATTAAACAAGGCCATTTATAATACCTTCAATGAGCAGGGAATAAAAATACCTTTTCCACAACGCGATGTGTACGTGCACTCATCCCCTGGTTAATCATAGTTAATACTGTGCATTGACCAAGTTTTTGTTTTATGTTAGATTTCGCTCATTGGTACGCTATTTTAGAATAAGGAATAAATTGGGATTACATGCCCGACCAGCAGCAAAGTTATCAGAACTGGCTAATAAATTTGAGGCTGAAATTAAAATAACTAAAGATAATATGGAGGTCAATGCCAAAAGCATTGTGGATTTATTGAGTTTGGCCTGCCAATTTGGTAACAAAATAGGATTAGAGACTTCTGGGAAGGATGCTAGCAGGGCCATTTCTGTTATTTCTCAATGGATTGAACAGGAACTGGGGGATTCAGTAGATGAATCGTGGAATAGTTAAATGGTTAAATCGTTAACGATTTAACGAATTGACGAGGGTTCAGATGGAAGAGCAAAGGTTTAGTGGGATTGGGGCCTCTGCTGGCATTACCTTGGGTCACGTTTATCTATTACAAAAGACACAACCGCGGATTATTTATCAATTTTTAATTGATAGAGGAGAAGTAAAAAAAGAGATTTCTCGTTTTAAAAAGGCAGTAAATATGGCCAAGGCAGAGTTTTTAAAGATCAAACAAGGATTGCCTATCAAGGAGATAACCCATATTTTAGATGCATACATTGTAATCTTAAAAGACCCTTATCTTTATAAATCTGCCTTAAAACGTATCAAAGATGAAAAGATTAATGCAGAATGGGCGCTGCTTAAATCTGTGGAGGAAATAGAGAGAATATTTTTAAAAATTGATGATGATTATTTAAGACAACGTTTCCAGGACATAAAATACGTAGTAAACATGGTATTGAGGTATTTAAGCGGCGAATCTAGTGATTTTAAAGATATTCAGGATGCAATTATAGTAGCCCATGGTCTTTCTCCGGCAGAGACAACCCATTTCAAAACCAAAAATGTAGCTGGCTTCGTTACAGAAATAGGGGGAAGGACCTCGCATAGTGCTATTGTTGCCCAGGCCTTGAAGATACCAGCAGTCGTAGGGGTAAAAGAGATTACCCATAGGGTAAGAAATGGAGATTTTATCATTATTGATGGTTTGCATGGCGAAGTAATCGTTAATCCTACTTCTGCTACTATAGAAGGATATTATAGGAAAGAGAAAGAATATAAACTTTATCGAAAGGAAATAGAAAAAGATACCCACCTTCCTGCTCAGACCTCTGATGGTTTTTACCTTAAAGTAATGGCCAATGTGGGGTTATTTGAGGAAGTTCACTCAGTGCTTTCAGCAGGGGCAGAGGGAATAGGCCTTTTCCGGACAGAGTTCTTTTATCTAGAGCAAATGGATTTCCTAGACGAAGAAAGATTGTTTACCCATTTTAGAAAGGCTGTAGAGCTGGTTTCCCCTTATAGTGTAACATTTCGTACTTTAGACATAGGTGGAGACAAATTTGTCTCTAAGCCGGATTTTGGAGAGGCGATAAATCCTGCTTTGGGGCTTAGGGCCATTAGACTTTGTCTTAACCAAAAGACAGTGTTTCGGACGCAACTTAGGGCTATTTTGAGGGCTAGCGCCTATGGGAAGATAAGGATTCTTATTCCTTTTATCTCCTCTTTAGAAGAAGTTCATCAGGTAAAGGCCATTTTACAAGGTATTAAAGAAGAACTAAAGAGAGAAGGGTATCCCTTTGATGAACATATCCCCTTAGGCATTATGATAGAGGTACCTTCGGCTGTTGCAATTTCAGAATTTTTGGCAAAAGAGGTAGATTTTTTTAGTATCGGTACAAATGATTTAATTCAATATGCGTTGGCCATCGATCGAGCAAATGAGCAGGTAGCATACCTTTATGAACCTTTACACCCAGCCGTGCTCCAAATGATAAAAATAAGTGTGGAGGCAGCTAAAAAGGCAGGGATTAAAGTAGGTATGTGCGGTGAAATGGCAGCAGAACCACTGTATATCCCACTAATTTTAGGATTTGGATTGAATGAAATTAGCGTTAATATGCAGGTTATCCCTTTAATAAAAAGGCTTATCAGAGACACCAATTTTAGAGATGTTAACTGCATGGTAAATAAGATGCTTAAGCTTCCTACCACCGAGCAGATAAAAAACTATGTTAAACAAACACTGCAGAATTTCCCGCAAACTTTAAATAATGTCAGATATGAAAGAAGATTATAAAAAAATTGTATGTACAAACAAAAAGGCATATTATAATTACCATATTGAAGAGGTCTATGAGGCTGGTTTGGTATTAAAAGGGACAGAAGTAAAATCCCTCCGCCTTGGAAAGGCAAGTATAGGGGATAGCTATGCCCAGGTTAAAAGTGGAGAGCTTTATTTACTAAATTGTTACATAGGGCCTTACCCCTTTGCCTCATATAATCAGCATGAGCCCCTTGCTCCACGCAAGTTGTTATTACATAAAAAGGAGATAAAGCGTTTAGTGGGAAAACTAAAAGAGCGTGGCCTTACCTTGATGCCCTTACGCATTTATTTCTGCAGAGGGTGCGCAAAAGTTGAGCTTGGTTTGGCAAAAGGAAAAAAGAAGTTTGATAAAAGAGAAGAAATTAAAAAACGCGATGAAGAAAGAAAGCTTTTGAAGGAATACAAGATTAAGAGATGAGCCAAGTGGATATTTATGAACTTGTGCTTAAGAGACGCTCTATAAGGCGCTTTAAGCCCATATCTATTCCTTTAGAAACCTTAAAGAACTTGGTCAATGCCGCAAGGTTAGCCCCTTCAGCCGCCAATCTTCAGCCTTTAAAGTACATCATCATTAAAGATAAAAAATTGTGCCAGGCTGTTTTTGAGACATTAGGTTGGGCTGCCTATATTACACCATTGGGTACTCCACCTGAAGGAGAAAGACCCATGGCATATGTTGTGGTATTATGTGACAAAAATACAGATTCCAGGTATTGTGAAATAGATATGGGATTCGCTGTAGAGAATATGATTCTAGTAGCCCTTGAACAGGGGATTGGGAGTTGCCCTATTGCCTCCATTGATAAAAAACAGCTAAGGAAGATTCTTTCTATTCCCCAACACCTAAAGATCTTGTTGGTTTTGGCCTTGGGGATACCTAATGAATGGCCCAAGGTGAAGGAAATAAGCGATTCTGTAAGATACTGGAGGGATGAACAAGGCATTCATTATGTCCCAAAGCGCCCCCTTAAAGATATTTTAGTAACCGTTCACGGGTTTAAAGGTTCAGGGTTCAAGGTTAGAGAGCGATGAAAATTGAAGGTTTGAAGATATTGAGGCCTGGCAACTGGCACTTGCTGGCTTATGGAGCAGGGCCAGCGAAATAAAAGCAACTCTGAACCCTGAACCTGTGAACGCTTAGATATTTTATTTATCAATGGATTTAAATGATTAAGGTATTAAATAAAAGAGATATTCTGGCTTATAAAGAAGTATTTCTTCGGCCCTATCATGCAGATTATCTTGCCATGTTTTCCAGTATCTTTGGAGGAATTATTAAGGAACCTATATTTATGACGGTTCCTATCGATGATCACATGGTTCATCGTGGAGATGGTGTATTTGAGGTAATTAAATGTCAATCGGGCTGGCTTTATCAAATAGATGCCCATTTAAGGCGCTTAGAAAATTCTGCAAAGATTATTGGCCTCAAGCTTCCTGCCCTTTTCAAAGATATAAAGGAGATTGCCAAGGAAACTGTTCAGGCAGGTGGTGAAAAGGACTGCATTGTGCGCATATTTGTCTCCCGTGGACCAGGTGGATTTACTACCAATCCTTTTGAGTGCTCAGAAAGTCAGATTTATGTAGTAGTCACTCGCCTAAATAAACCACCTCTAGAGCACTATGCAAAAGGAGTAAAGGTCATTATTAGTAAGATTCCTATTAAACCAGGGATTTTTTCACAGGTGAAATCGTGTAATTACCTGCCAAACGTATTAATGAAAAAGGAGGCCATAGAGGCAGGCGCACATTATGCTGTTCTTTTAGATGAAAAGGGATTTTTAGCAGAGGGTGCTACTGAAAGTATAGGCATCTTATCTAAAAGTAATTGCCTAAAATTTCCTAAATTTGGGCGGGTATTAAAGGGCATTACTGTTTCTCGTTTAGCCAATCTGGCAAAAAGCTTGATAAAACAAGGACTTTTAAAAGATGTCATCTTTACAGACATTTCTGTAAAAGAGGTCTATACTGCCAAGGAGGTCTTTCTTTTAGGCACTACCATAGATGTTCTACCAGTTACGTCCTTTGAAGATAAAAAGATTAACCATGGTAAACCTGGACCAGTGGCCAATGCCTTAAAGAAACTTATTGAAAAGGATGTGTTTTGTAAAGAAGTATCAGAGCAAATTTGATTAAGAAAAGATTAATAGGTCCTAATTTAGCTTGCAATTATGTTGCATTTATGCTATATATAAAATATGAGTGAGCTTTATAATCCAGAAAAGGTGTTATTAAGTAAAGGCATTCCACCAACGCCTTTGCGTTTGGCAGTACTTGAATTATTGATTTCTTCAAAGAGAAGCCTTACCCCTGAAGAGATCTTAAATTGTATTAGTTCAAAAATGCCCATTAATAAAGTAACCGTCTATAGGATACTTGAAAGGCTGGTTAAGTCAGGATTAGCAAGGCAGCTTTCTATAGGACGTCCTTTTCGCTATGAAATAGCAGAGAAAGCACATCCCCACCTGATATGTAGCATATGTGGAAAGATAGAGTGCCTTGAACTTTCGGAGTTTAGCTCCATAATTTTTAGCTTGTGCAAAATCTATGATATTGACAGTGAGGAAGTAGAGATTTATATAAAGGGAAAATGCAAAGAGTGTAAATAATTTTTTTAAATTTTATGCAACAAAGTTGCATAAACTAAAGGGAGGAAATAGGATGGAAAATAGCAGGGAAGAACAAATGAAAGAACAAGACATAATGGTAAAACAATCACTATCCAAGATAAAAAACAAGATTATGGTAATGAGTGGAAAGGGTGGAGTAGGAAAGAGTAATGTAGCTGTTTGCCTTGCAATTCATTTAGCAAAGAAAGGTTATAAGACAGGCATATTGGATGTAGATATACATGGGCCAAGTGTTCCTAGAATGTTGGGCATTAGTGGAGGTTTGGATGTGGCTCCTTCTCAACAGCTTCTTCCAAAACACATAAGAAAAGACCTCTCTGCTATTTCTATTGAGTATTTGCTAGCAAGCAAGGATCAGGCAGTCATCTGGAGGGGGCCATTAAAACATTCGGCTATTGCCCAATTTATTGGGCAAGTGGCATGGGGAAATTTGGATTATTTAATAATTGATTCACCGCCTGGAACAGGGGATGAGCCACTATCTGTAGCACAGCTTATCCCTGATGCAAAGGGAGTAATAGTAACCCAACCTCAGGAGGTCTCGTTGGGTGATGTGAGAAAGTGCATTACATTCTGTCATCAAGTAGAGATGGAGGCTTTAGGAATTATAGAAAACATGAGTGGCCTTATCTGCCCACATTGTGGAAAAAAAATCTATATCTTTAAGTCTGGCGGAGGTGAAAAGACAGCGTTATCTACAGGTATTCCCTTTTTAGGCTCATTGATTTTTGACCCAGATGTAGTAGATGCTGGAGATGAAGGAAAGTTAAGTGAATATATGGATGATGAAAAAAGGACTTATAATCAAGATTTTAAAAAGATTGTAGAAAATCTAATTAAAAACTTAGAAGAAACCAAATTTGAGCCTGTTTCTATAGATGAGATAAGAAAATCTAAATCCATAAAGATAGTTATCCCTTTATCTGGAGAAAAGGTAGCACCTTTACTTAATGCAGATAAAATAGCTATATACCAAGTAAGAGATGGTAAGATTAAATATTTAGATACCATAAAACAAGAGGGACATATAGGGCCTTCAGAAATCAAAAGAATACCTCAGGTGAATTTGGTAATTGTTAAGGATATAAAGGATAAGGCAAAATACGTCCTCAATAGAGATAGAATTGGTGTAATTTCAAATGTCCCAGATCACTCACCAGAAAAATTGATTGAAGAATTTTTGGCAGGTAATTTAAAATGATAATTAGTGTAGCCAGTGGTAAGGGTGGTACAGGAAAGACTACCATTGCTACTAATTTGGCAGCATCTTTAGAAAACAACATTAAATTTTTGGACTGTGATGTGGAAGAGCCAAATGCCCATCTATTTTTAAGGCCAGATATAGACTATTCTGAGATAGTTACTGTTCCCGTGCCCCAAATAGACTTGGAAAATTGTGATTTTTGTGGTGAATGTGCAAATTTTTGTCAATTTAATGCAATTTCAGTGATAGGTAAAAGTGTGCTTACATTTCCTGAACTTTGCCATGGCTGTGGTGGCTGTGTTTTAATATGCCCAAAAAAGGCCATTTCTGAAAAGTCACGTGAAATAGGTGTATTGGAGCATGGATTTTCAGGAGGGATAGAATTTGTGCATGGTCGATTAAGGATTAGCGAGGCAATGGCTGTTCCACTTATAGAAAAGGTGAAAAAACATATTGATTCAGAAAAGAGAGTGATTATCGATGTCCCTCCAGGTACATCTTGCCCTGTGATTGCTACCATTAAAGATTCTGATTTTGTCATTTTAGTAACCGAACCGACCCCATTTGGTCTATATGATTTAAGATTGGCAGTTGGCGTGGCCAGGATTCTAAAGCTGCCTATAGGGGTAGTGGTAAATCGTGCTGATTTAGGAGATAAAAAGGTATTTGAATATTGCGAAAAAGAAGGTATTCCAATACTTATGACTATCCCTTTTGAAAGGAATGTGGCAGAAAGCTATGCCAAAGGGCAATTACTGATTAAAGAATCCATCTGGCAAGACAGATTTTTATCCCTTTGGGAAAAGATTAAAGGATTGTAGTGATGAAAGAATTAGTAATTATCAGTGGTAAAGGTGGAACAGGAAAGACTAGCCTTATAGCCTCTTTTGCAGCACTTTCCAAAAATAAGGTCTTGGCTGATACAGATGTAGATGCCCCAGATTTACATTTAATTTTGTCTCCAAATATCAAACATGAAGAGGCATTTAGAGGAGGTCATAAGGCCATTATTGACAAAGAAAAATGTACAGAATGTGGTGAATGCCAAAATCTTTGCAGATTTGAGGCAATATCTGAAGACTTTGTAGTAGATAACATCGCATGTGAGGGTTGTGGGGTATGTGTGCATTTTTGTCCAGCAGAAGCCATTTCTTTTCCACAAAAGGTTTGTGGAAAGTGGTTTATTTCTGATACCAGGTTTGGTCCAATGGTCCATGCCCAGTTAGGGATAGCAGAGGAAAATTCTGGCCTTTTAGCCACACTAGTACGTAATCAGGCCAGGATAGTAACACAAGAAAAGGGATTGGATTTAATCCTGACAGATGGTCCTCCAGGGATTGGCTGTCCAGTAATTGCCACAGTTGCTGGAGCTAGCGCAGCAATGATAATTACTGAACCAACAATTTCAGGCAGACACGATTTACAAAGGGTGTATGGATTGACTCAGCATTTTCAAATACCTGCCCTGGTTTGCATTAATAAATTTGACTTAAATGAGTATATGACTGAAGAAATAGAGAAATTTTGCAAAGCTCAGAAAATTCCATTGGGAGGAAAAATCCCTTTTGATCCTAAGGTAACTGAGGCAGTAGTCGATGGAAAGACTATAGTAGAATATACAAATGGATCTATCTCTGAAGTTATTGCTCAGGTTTGGCAGGACACTTATAATTTTTTGAAATCTTTACCATGAAACATGCATGAGCGAAGTGAAGGGACGAAGCAATCTATAAAAGTATTTTTAAGTAAAAGAAAAAAAATTAGTTAGTGCCCATCTATTTTTATGTTTTATGAAATACAAAAATCTTTATAGGAAGGGATATGCCTAGGGGATATGGACATAGTAGGGGAAGAGGTTTTAGAAGGTGGGGCTATGTAGGCTTGCCCCGTGGATTGAACTTTTATACTCCATGGGGCTGGCGTTACCCATTATTTAGAAGGGTAGCCAAAGTGGATAGAAAAAAATGTATTGGCTGCAAGACGTGTGTAGAAACATGCCCTTTTGGTGCCATATTTATAGAAAACAAAAAGGCACAGATAAATACAGCCTTTTGCAGAGGGTGTGCTGTTTGCACCTTAGTTTGTCCCAAGGGGGCCATTTCCCTGGAATATATCACCTATTAACTACCCTAAACTAAGAAATGTTTAAGGTAATAGGAATAGAACTCAAAAGGCATGCTCCATTTACTATCTTTGGAGCTATTACAGGAATTATTATCATGGTTATAATAATTGTTGGTAATATTCCTTCTAATATTTCTAATACCATTTTTTATATTTTACATCCATTTCATGTGATTTTAAGTGCACTTGTAACTACAGCTATGTATAAATTGCATACCAGGGGTAATCTTTTTTCAGCAATCTTGATCGGTTATACAGGCTCAATTGGTGTAGCTACAGTAAGTGATGCAATAATTCCCTATATTGGAGCAATTTTACTTAAAATCAAAATACCGTTTGTTATTCCCTTTATTGCAAAATGGTGGATAACTCCATTAGCATTGGTCGGCATTTTGGTGGGTTATTTAAGGCCTGCCACTAAATTTCCTCATGCTGGCCACGTACTTTTGAGTACGTGGGCATCCTTATTTTACCTTACAGCATTTGGAAAGACATTTTGGCTTCCCTTGCTTCCTCTTATCTTCATATTTTTGTTCCTTGCAGTCTGGCTTCCTTGCTGTGGAAGTGATATAATATACCCTCTTCTATTTGTGAAATTTGAGTTTCGTCGAGAGGAAAGTATTAATGGCATTGTGCGCAAAGCAGAAAAAAAGATTAAGGGTTAGAAATGAAGATATATTTAGATTGCATTCCTTGCTTCCTGAGGCAGGCCTTAGAAGCGGCGCGCTTAGCCACAGATAGCAAGGTAGTGCAAGAAAAAGTAATGAGAGTGATAATGGCAAAGTTAGCAGAATTTCCTTTAAATCAAGGTTCTCCTCCTGAGATTGGTTGGAAGGTACATCGTTTGGTAAAGGAAATTACTGGTAACAAAGACCCTTACGCCTCTTTAAAACATAGATTCAATCAGAAGGCCTTGGCACTTTATCCCAAGTTGATAAATCTTGTAAAAAATGCAAATACACCATTTGAAACCGCAGTAAGGTTGGCATTAGCAGGAAATATGATTGATTTTGGAGCGCAATTTGTAAAAGAGATTGATTTGGAGGAAGAAATAAAAATAGCCTTAAAAGCATATCTTGATATAGAGGCCGTTTTAAAATTGAAAAAAACAATAGTGCAAGCCAAAAAAATCGTTTTTCTTGGTGATAATGCAGGCGAGATAGTATTTGATAAATTGTTGACTGAACAAATTGGGCCAGAAAAGGTCACTTATGTAGTAAAAAGAAAACCCATTATTAACGATGCTACCTTAGAAGATGCTAAAGCCGTATCCCTTACAGATTTAGTAAATGTTATAGATAATGGTTCTGAAGTGCCTGGTACTATACTTTCCCTTTGTAGTCAAGAATTTTTGATGCATTATAATAATGCTGACTTGATTATAGCAAAAGGTCAGGGAAATTATGAAACACTCAGTGAGGAAAAAAGGCCTATTGCCTTTCTCTTAAAGGTAAAGTGTCCAGTAATAGCTCAAGATATAGGACATAACTTAGGAGGGCTTGTCATCCACCTTCAACATGTTTATAATACATATAAAAGTTAAGGAGGCAAAAGAAAATGTATAGATGGTATCCAGCTTTGGGTTTTAATTTTCCATACAGGTTTCCTATGTATTGGCCACCAATGCCTTACTTTGGATTTAGGCCTAGATTTGGCAGGTTTGGTAAGGGCCGCGGCCGTGGATGGAGAAGATTTGGCTGGTGGTAGAAAAATTTGTGTTGATTCGTGGAATTGTTGAATCGAAAATTAGTTAAATTCAAGAGAGGGCAATCAAGGACGAAAAGGTTTTACTATTTAACGAATTAACTAATTGACGAATCACCAAAATTTAAAAAAGGAGGTGAGAAATATGCCAGCAGGTGATGGTACTGGACCTTTTGGGCTTGGCCCTATGACAGGTAGGGGAATGGGTTATTGTGCAGGTTCTGCTGTCCCTGGCTATGCAAACCCAGGACCTAGGCTAGGCCTGGGGCGAGGCAGGGGAAGGGGCTTTCGTTGGCAATATTGGGCTACTGGGCTTCCAGGACGAATGAGATATGGTTACACTCCCGGCATAGCCCCTGGGTATCCTGGTGCAGCCCCTGAACAAGAATTGAGTTCCCTTAAAGATCAAGCCAGTTTTTTAGAACAACAGCTTAATGCTATTACAAATCGCATTAAGGAAATTGAATCTGCAAAGGGGAAATAGTTCCTTCTTGTTCCCCCTCCCCTTAGTGCTAGGGGAGGGGGATAGATTAGGATTTTCCACCCCACGCAAGAATTTTGATGGGTGGCTGAACAGTTACTAAAAATAGAAAATAAATTTTAGGAGGTTGTAATGAAGATAGCGGTTAGCGCTACAGGTAATTCTCTGAATGCTGAGGTTGACTCCCGTTTAGGTCGAGCCCCTTATTTTATTTTTGTAGAATCTGAGAACATGTCTTTTGAGGCAGTAGAAAACCCTTATATGAATGGATTAAGTGGAGTAGGGCCCCAAACAGCCCAGTTAATTGCCCAAAATGGGGCTCAAGTGGTAATAACAGGCAATATAGGACCAAGGGCTCAGCAGGCATTTGTGGCAGCAGACATTAAGGTAATTACAGGACTAAGTGGAAAGATTAAGGACGTAATAGAGCAGTATAAACAGGGTCGCCTTTCTCCTGCACCTCAAGATACACAGCCTAGCTTTGGCATGGGACGTGGCATGGGCATGGGACGTGGCATGGG
>CAZNJP010000049.1:0-13947 GCA_964573345.1 uncultured Syntrophobacter sp.
TAACTGCTCCATAATTTTAGTGATTTAACACCTCCCCGCCCGCCTCGCAAGCGAGCTTGCTCGCGTTGCGGGCAGGTCAGGTTATTTTAATTCTCTTATTTTTACCCTTTATCTGGAATTATAATTTTGTTTATTACAAGCATGCAGCCTGAGGCCTGTAGCCTGATTAGCCCCAATTGACTAGCTGACCAAGCAAGTAATATGAAGGCACCAAATTTTGATGGTAAGGCATGACACGAATCTTATAACCAAATCTACCAGGTTCTTCACAAACTATTTCAGTATCATATTGATAAGTATTTTTATCATTTAAACCACGAAGTTTCATGGGTTGAATCTTTCTTTCTATAAACTTACCTTGAGGGTCCATTGGCCCGTAATAGAGGTCCACTTGCACATCTTGTGGATTGATTTCTCCTAAGTGTAGCCAGGCCATTATTTTAATTCTATCTCCTACCAAAGGCTCTTTTGGCCCTTGTTGCTCAACCCGAACTACTGAGACTCTTTCCCAATGGGTCATAATGTGGGAACTCCATTCAGCTAAGGCCTTTGCCCCATCTTCAAAGAGTCTCTCTGTATATTTTTGGGAAGGCCGATAGAGCTTCTCCACATACTCTTGTAATGCAAGGTGACCATTAAAAATAGAACATAATTCTCGCATAGATGCCTTCATCCTCTGTATCCAGGTTCGTGGTAAGCCATTTGGGCCTCGGTCATAAAAAAGTGGAATGATTTCATCTTCTAATAAGTTATAAAGTGATTTGCTATCCATTTCATTCTGATAGTCAGGGTCTTTATGTCTTTCATTACCAATGGCCCAACCAAGTTCCGGTCTATAGGCCTCCACCCACCAGCCGTCTAAGCTACTTATATGCAAGGCGCCATTAGCCACTGCCTTCATTCCACTTGTTCCAGATGCCTCATTTGGCGGCGCAGGGGTATTGAGCCAAAGGTCTGCCCCCTGCACTAAATAATACGCTACCCCCACATCATAGTTTTCAATAAAAACGATTTTATTATGAAAAATCTCCTGATTAGCAAAAGTTAGTATCTGCCTAATTAGTTTCTTGCCTTCCTCATCTGCTGGATGGGCCTTACCAGCAATAATAAGCTGAGTAGGATAATTGGGATTGTTTAAAATCCTGGCCAATCTTTCAGGGTCTCTAAAAATGAGAGTAGGCCTTTTATAGGCTGCCATACGTCTAGCCCACACTATAGTAAAGGCTTGAGGGTTTAATACCTCTCTTGCCTTGGCGATTTCAGCACTTGGTGCACCTCTTTGCCGGAGTTGCTTTTCTAAACGAGAACGACAGAAGGCTACCAAACGCTCACGGCACCTCTCATGAATGCCCCAAAGTTCCTCATCAGGAATTTCTAGCGCCCTGGCCCAGACTCCTTTGATATCGGGGTCCTCTAACCATCGTGGCCCAAGGTAACTATGGTAAAGATCTGACATCTCTACTGAGATCCAAGATGGGATGTGTATGCCATTGGTTATATAACAAATGGGCACATCTTCAACAGGAATACCAGGCCAAAGGTCATGCCAAAGACTGGCAGAAACCTTTTTGTGTGCTTTACTCACAGCATTAATATGTCCTGAAAGTCTCATAGCTAGAATATTCATACAAAATGCCTCATTTACATCTTGAGCATTTCTCCTTCCCAGACCCAAGAGTACCGGTAAGGAAATATCCAATGATGAAACATAATCAGAAAAATAGTCCTGAATAAGTTTGGGATCAAACAATTCTATACCGGCTTGAACAGAGGTGTGGGTAGTGAACACATTGCCAGCCATGACAGCAAGGTGGGCTGCATCAAAAGAAAGGCCTGTTTCTTCCCGAAGGAGCCTGATGCGCTCTAGTCCAGCAAATGCAGAATGTCCTTCATTCATATGAAAAATAGTAGGCCTAAGGCCTAATGCCTTAAGGGCCCTTACTCCTCCAATCCCCAAGAGAATCTCTTGTCTTAAACGCATTTCACGATCTGCTACATAAAGTTGAGCCGTAATTTGGCGAAGGTGCTCAGGATTTTCCTTTAAATTGGTGTCCAGTAGATAAAGTGGGATACGTCCTACATTTAGCCGCCAGATCCGGGCAAGGGCTGTTTCACCTTTTAGCCTAACATCAATGGTAAGTGGCTGTCCATTTTTATCCCTTTCTAGCCTGAGTGGCATGCGATAGAAATCCATTTGAGGGAAAATCTCTTTTTGATAGCCTTCTGCTGTGATACTTTGAACAAAATAGCCATGCTGATAAAGGAGTCCTACCCCTACAACAGGCAAGTTTAAGTCACTAGCACACTTAAGAAAATCCCCTGCCAGAACCCCTAAACCACCAGAATAGAATGGCAAACACTCAACAAGGCCATACTCTGCTGAAAAATAGGCAACAAATGGTTGTGGAATCCCTTTAAATAAGATAGGCTCTCTTGTTTGATATTCTTTGAATTCCTCATAAACATGTTCTAAATAGGCTATAAATCCTTCATCTTTTTCAAGTTGCTCCAGTCGTTTGTGGTTTAGCCGAGAGAGCAAAAGCACTGGATTGTGTCTGGTCTCTTCCCAGAGCGCTGGGTCTAAACGGCGAAAAAGGGAGCTTATTTCAAACTGCCAGCAGTAAACAAGGTTATGAGCAAGCTCCCAGAGGTGCATTAGCCGCTTAGGTAAACGTGTGAAAACAGTAAAGGTATGCAGCATATTCATCCCCTTTGTTAATATAAATCGTCCATAAATCTTAAAATCTTTACACCAATAAAAAGCCTTTGTCTAGATTTGACAAAGGTGGAAAAATCTTATTATAAATAAAAAAAAATTACTTAGTGGTACATACAGTCTGTTTATGTTACCTAATAGCATTAGAAACAGGGCTATTTTAGCCATTTCACTGCCTGTAATCTTATTTATCTGTGTGCTTAGTGTTGTATTTTATATCTACTCTTATAACAGGATTAAGAAGGAAACTATATCTCATTTTTCTAATATTGCTGATTTACAAAAGGGGCAATTAGAGGGATGGCTTAAAGAAAGGGAGGATGTTGTTAGGGCACTGGCCCATCACTGTGGAACCATAAGAATCCTTGAGTCTTGGGAAAAGAAAAATGAAATAAAGCAGCCGGAGAGAGATTTATGTGTTTATTTAAAGAGGCTATGGGAAGAAGATGGTTATTCAACCTTCATTTTAGATAAAAATGGAATTATTGTATGTTCTGCCTTTCCAGAATTTATAGGGGAATCTAGGACATTGTGTCATTATTTTAAGGAGGCCATTAAGACAGATAAACTGGTATATTCTGATGAATACCTTTCTATCCATTTAAAAGAGCCTGCTCTGGCCTTTTCTAAGAGAGTCATTTCAGGTGATAAGCTGTTAGGGGTAGTGGCCACTATTGTTCCAATTAAAAAGATGTTTGAAGCAGGTGCCACCCTTTATCCAGGGATGGGAAAGACTGGTGAGGTATTTCTGGTTCGGAAAGAAAGTGAGAAGGTGTTGGCTTTGACTGCACTTAGAGAAATCCCTGATGCCGCCCTTAGTTTTTATTTTCCAAATAAAAAAATACCTGCCTCTTTGGCTGCAGCAGGAAAAGAGGGCATTTATGAAATGAAGGATTACAGAGATATTCCTGTAGTGGCGGCTATAAGGTATATAAAAAAGATGGACTGGGGGTATGTACTGAAGCAGGATAGAAGCGAGATATTTTCCCCTTTAACCCATCTTCTTTATTATACTATATCTCTGGCTGTAATTATCGGTATTTTGGCTATAGGCATAGGCTTCTGGCTTGGACATACAGTTACTTCCCCTCTACTTACCTTGGAAAAAAAGGCAAAAGATATAGCCAAAGGAGACCTTGATGTAGAGGTCCCCATTGAGAGAAAAGATGAAATAGGTTCTTTGGCCAACTCTTTCAATTATATGCTTACCGGGCTTAAACAGGCACAAGATGCCTTAGTAAAAAGAGAAAAACTCTCTACCTTAGGGCAAATATCCGGAGGTATTGCGCATGAACTAAGGAATCCTTTAGGGGTAATAAGTAATGCTGTCTATTTTTTGCAGATGACTATGGCAGAGGGGAATAAGACTGTAAAGGAATATTTGGGCATTATTCAAAAAGAGGTTCAGAATGCAGAGCGCATTGTCAGAGACCTTTTAGACTTTATGCGGGTCAGGCCGCCAGAAAAGGAAGAAGTAATAGTGGATACAATTATAAAAGAGGCTTTAAATACATATCTTATCCCTGAAAACATCAAATTAAACCTTGACTTTAAGGAGGAAAATGAGGTATTTATTGATATAAATCAAATAGAACGCTGTTTTTCAAATCTTATTCATAACGCTGTTCAGGCCATGAGCCCTGGTGGAGGGGAGTTGACTATCAGGACTATGTCCCATGACAATAATGTGGCGATCCAATTTATAGATACAGGGCCAGGCATACCTAAAGGGGATTTAGAGCATATATTTGAACCCCTATTTACTACCAAGGCCAGGGGCATTGGCCTTGGCCTTACCGTGACAAAGAGCCTTGTGGAGGCAAATGGTGGTAAAGTCCTTGCTGAAAGTGAAGAGAAAAGAGGCAGTGTATTTACTATAATTTTACCCCCACACCAAAAGTGAGTCTTTTTTGGTGTGGGGGTTTACCAAGAAAGCTTGATTAAGCAAGCTACAAGATGCAGGCTACAAGCTACAAGATGCAAGACACAGGCTGCAAGCTACAAATTCAAAAACAATAAAGCTTGAGGCATGAGGCCTGTAGCCTGTAGAAAGGAGGAGTAAAAGATGCTATCTATTTTAATTGTAGATGATGACCCTATGATATGTAAGACCATGAGTGATGTACTCAGGCTAAAAGGGCATCACTGTGATACTGCCTATGATGGTGGGCAGGCCATCTCAATGGTTAAAGAAAAGGCTTATCAATGTGTATTTATGGATATAAAGATGCCTGAAAAGGATGGGGTAGAGGTATTTAGAGAAATAAAAGAAATTTCTCCTGAGACTTCAGTTATCCTTATCACTGGTTTTACTTCAGATAAGTTAGTGTTTGAAGCAAAGAAGCAAGGTGTTCCAGTAATTTTACCAAAGCCCCTAAATCTTCAAGAAATTGACAAATTCCTTCGTTTTCTAGAAAAAGGGAAAAATATCCTTATTGTAGATGACGATGACCATTTTTGTAAGACCCTGTCCGATGTCTTATCACTAAAGAGTTATAAAATTGCAGTTGCATCATCAGCAGAAGAGGCCATAGAGAAAATAGATAAAGATAAGATGAACATAGTGCTTTTGGATATGAAGCTAAATGATATGAGTGGCTTGGATGTACTTAAACATATAAAGAAAAAGAGAAAGGACATTCAAGTAGTACTGATTACAGGCCATTATAAAGAAATGGGTGATTCTATTCAGGAGGCCCTTAGAATAAGTGCCCGTATGTTGCTACTTAAACCCCTGGATATGAAAAGGTTATTTGGGGTATTACAAGAAATATATAGAAATCAGATAAGGAGATTTTTTAAGATAACCTTATAAAGGCATGCTGCAGGCTGCAGGATTCAAGCTGCAGGACGTCTGAAGTGTGAAAAAATGCAGAGTTATAAGGAGCTGGAGATCTACCAACTCTCTCATAAGTTGGCGGTAGAAATACATGAAATGAGCCTAAAAGAATTGCCAAAATTTGAAATGTATGAAGAAGGAAGTCAAATAAGGAGATCCTCAAAATCTATTCCTACCAATATAGTAGAAGGATTTGGCAGCCTGTGGCCTGTAGCTTGCAGCCTGTGGCCTGTAGCTTGGGATCAGCTATGGCAAAGATCTTAGTTATTGATGATGACCCTAATATCTGCAAGGTATTGAGTGATATATTAAAAGTAAAGGGGTATTCGTGTGCTATCGCATATTCAGGAAAGGACGCTATAGAAAATGTTAAAAAAGGGGATATAGACCTGGCCATTATTGATTTAAAATTACCAGACAAACCTGGTATTGAGGTGCTTAAGGAAATAAAAAGACTCTCACCAGGGACAGAGGCCATTATCCTAACTGGCTATGCCTCCCTTTCTACGGCTATTGAGGCCCTGGATTATGGGGCCTTTAGCTATATTGAAAAACCCTATAAAGTGCCTTATCTTTTAACCACTATAAAGCAAGCCCTGGAGAGAAGGCGTTTAATAGAAGAAAAGGAGAGGACATATTCGGCATTAGAGAAGGCTCATCAACAGTTGAGAACCCTCTGGCAGCTCCAAGAAGAGATACTTTCTAAAGAATCTTTAACAGGGCTTATAGAAAAGGGATATGAAACACTTCAACACATCTTTCCTGATGCCCATATATTTATTATTTTATTAGATGCAAAAAGGGAGAATATATTCCCTTTAGAAAGACTGAATCTTCCTTCCAAAATAGTTGAAGGACAAAGGCATTTTCAACCACCAAATGACTTAATAGATTGGTTAGGCTCTTTAGAAAAGGCCACTATAATCAAAAAAGACCCAGCTATATCTTTAGACAAATTTTTGCATCAGTATTCCCTGTGGTATACATTCCCAATTGTTGCAAAATCAGGTTGCATTGGATGTATTATAATTGCCTTTGATAAGGAAAGGCATATCCCTAAGTCAGACCTTATATTTGTCAATACATTGCTTTCTCAAATAGCAGGGCCTATCTCTCAGGCCATTTCTATGGAGGGACAGATTGAGGCCCTTAAAGAACGTGCCTTTGCCCGCACCTCATTTCAAGGACTTGTTGGTAGAAGCAAGGCAATGCAGGACATCTACAATTTGATAAGGGATGTGGCTTCTACCAATGCCACAGTGCTTATTACAGGTGAGAATGGCACAGGGAAGGAGCTGGCCGCAATGGCCATCCATGAATGCAGCACAAGGAGAAATGGGCCTTTTGTGGTAGCCAACTGCTCTGCCTACCCTGTTACCCTCCTTGAGAGCGAACTTTTTGGCCATGAAAAAGGGGCATTTACAGGGGCTATTCGCACAAAGATAGGACGTTTTGAATTGGCTGATAAAGGCACTATCTTTTTGGATGAGATTGGTGAGATACCACAAACCACCCAATTGTTTTTATTACGTGTGCTTCAAAATAGGTGCTTTGAAAGGGTGGGGGGTGAAAAGACTATTGAAGTAGATGTGAGGGTTATTGCCGCTACAAACCAGGATTTAAAAAGGCAGATAGCCGCTGGCCGATTTAGGGAGGACCTCTATTATCGTCTCAATGTTTTTCCCATTCATATGCCTACTTTGAGAGAGAGAAAAGAAGATATTCCTTTACTTTGCAATTACTTTCTTAAGAAATTTTGTGAGGAAACAGGAAGAGATTTAAAAGGATTTACGGCTCAGGCCATAAAGGTACTGATGAATTATAACTGGCCTGGCAATGTAAGGGAATTGGAAAATGTCATTCAACAGGCAGTAATTCTTGCCAAAAAAGACATCATAGAAAAGGAAGTTCTGCCATCTTCTATAACAGGTATTATAAAAATACCTGTTTCGCTGGCAGAGCATGAAAGGCAACTCATTTTAAGAGTGCTTAAAGAATGCAATTTGAATAAGCATGAGGCCGCCCGTCGCCTTAAAATTAGCAGGGCTACCCTCTATAGTAAGATAAAAAGACATGGCTTAGAAAAGAGAGTAACCTTTCAATTTAAGGCACCACAGGCCCAATCGGTCTATCTAGCCGGGAGCTTTAATAACTGGGACATTACTGCTATGCCTATGGAAAAAGACGTATCAGGCATTTGGAAGATAGATATTAAATTAACCCCTGGCACCTATGAATATCGATTTTATGTAGATGGAAATTGGCAAAATGACCCAGCGGCTAATGTTGTTAAAAATCCCTTTGGTAATATGAATAATGTGCTAGTTATAAAGTAGGCCTCCAGGCTCCATGCCTCAAGCTTCAGGCTTGCGTCCTGCGTTTTGCAGCTTGTGTCTTGCAGCCTGCATCATACAGCTTGCGGCTTGGTCTTGGCATAGTTGTTGCTTAAAAGTAGATAAAGTCAAACCCATCGTGCATTAAAAATGAAAAAGATTTCAATACCTAAGATATTCGAAGAACGGCTGAGGGTATTTGTCATTGGTGGTAGGGCTGCAAGGGCAGTGTTAGAGACAATTAGCGATGATGCCTCCATTGAGGTTTTAGGGTTGGTAGAGATAAATCCAGAGGCTGAGCAGGACTTCGTCAAAGTAATTTTCATAAAGAGGTGAAGGTACTTTTTTAGAGATTGAGAATGCAAATTTATGTTAAAGATCAAAAAAATTTAAACTTAATGACAGAAAGAAGCCAATTTTGGTGGATTTCAGGCAAACTGTCCCCTTTAACCTTACTTTTCTAAAAAACCAAAAAACAAACAAAATCTTAAATGCCAAGAATACCTAAAGCACTTTCCAGATGCATGATAAAATATCTGATGCCACTAGGTATGTATTTAAATCCCAGCAATCTAAAAATGCTTATAACTAAATTCCTTAAACTTGCCATGCAATGAGGCCCTTTACCTTTGCGTATCTGAGAGCGGTCTTCGTCAAATGTTACATCCCGCACCCAATGTAGCCGATTTTCGATTTCCCAGTGACCACGGTTTATCGATAATAGTCTTTCAGGCGAGGCTTTTTCTGCACTAAGACTAGTAATTCCATATGCTATTTCAGTAGAAGGGCGACTTCCATCCAGTTTAGTCGTGTAACGTTCAATCATAAACACTTGCTCTGCATAGGGGAAATCTGAATAGCCCTTTAGTTCACTGCTGACCCAAATCTTACGTTCCTCAATCCTCCCATGGGCTTTATCCAGCGTCCTGGAGTGATGAGATTCTTTTCTTAAATTGAGGTCTTTTATATCTTCATAAAGGGTGGGTTGGTTTTCTTTTACGGTAAAAACATAGTCTGCTTCTTTTTCTTTTATCAGATACTTGGCAATTTTCCTCTGTGTTAATAATGCATCGGCTGTTACCACTGCTCCTTTAATGTCTATTTCCTCAAATAATGCTTCTACTAACTTAAAAATTGTAATATATGCTCAGGGCTACGTCAAAGTCATGGCAACATTTCATTCGTTTTTTCATCTACCTCTTTTTGTGCAATTACCCTTCCTTCTTTATGCACAATTGCCGAAAGAAGATGAATAGGCCTTTTATCTCCATCTCTACTTCCACGGGCTGTTTTCCCATCTGTTGCAATTGCCTTACCTGAAAGTGAGTTTTGTGAGGCTAGCCAGTAACCAATTTCTCTATCAGTCTCTTCTACATCTATACTTTGAAGCGTTCTTCTAATAGTGGGTCCACTGGGGGCACTTTCTCTCTTGCAGCCAAATCGCTTAAGCATATCAGAAGTTAGCCCTCCAGCCCACTCCGTAATCCCTAAATAACTCCTTTGCCCACATAAGACTGCACAAACTGCCATTGCTAAAATAGAAGGAAGTGGATGACGAATCCCACGAGGTTTACGTGGATCAGTAATCCTTTTTATCACCTCCATAAGTCCCTCTTTTCCTTCAATAGGCAAAGAATTAATAATTGATTTTTTTTCCTATAGGGAGAAAGTGGGCATTTAAGATTTCTTTAGCCCTAAGAGAAAGAGGATAGATAAATACACCTTTTGGTTTAGCATTTTCATAATACCTCTTGCCACACTTGGAAAAACCATGTGTCTTACCTAGGTATATCCAGTTAGCAGCCTTGTACCAGGTCCCTTTATAAAGAGATAAATCTACAAACGTTTCAGCAAGATATATAGGATGTCATATACAACCCTAAAGTCCTCGCTTAAGCGTTTTAGGTTAAGGGCTAAAACCCTAGAAGCCAAATTCTTTATTCTGACCCAGGGTAAAATCAGAAAACGGACATTATTCGTTATAAGATAGAGCCTTTTTAGTATAGCGCAAAGATTTACCTGGTATGCATTTATAACCAAGATAATGGTATTTTCTTAAATAATACTCCCATAGGCTGACTTCTGTTTTTGTAATAGGCCGCAAGACTACACTGTTTAAAGCATCTTCCATAACATTTTTGATATACCATAGGTTGGAGAAAAAAAGCCAGAGGTTTTTAATTTTTTAGTAAACTAAAGGAGTTGCCACGACTTTGACGTAGCCCTGAGTATTTTTTTATTTTTACCCGAATTTTTTGAGATGTTACCATAGAAAGGGGTAAAGAAAACCCCACGCTTGATACCCTAATCCAACTAGCCAATGCCCTTAATATCGAGCTATTTGAGGTTTTCTTTTATGCCCATGAAGTCCCAAATGCGGAGGAACTTAAGCGATACATCCAATCTTTAATGGATGAGGCGGATATAAGTAAGTTGAAACTAGCAGTAAAGCTTCTCAGGTCTATATTGCATTAAATATTCGACTATCATATTTTTTCACTACCGTCGGCGCTTTAATCTAAAGGGCCGCATAAGGATGAATCCAAAGGAACTAATACCTAAGCTATCAATTAAATAAAGAACGGAAAAATAGGAAATAATCGCCGTAAGTCCTTTAATCACTGAGGCTTGAAATGTGAGGAATGATATGGTAACCAATCCCCATGGCAAAAGTAATGATTACCGATTCAGATAAGAAGGTATTAAAAGGCTATTTTAAAAATAGAAAAGACATAGCCTTTGCCTTTTTATTTGGCTCACAGGCAAGAGGTAACGCAACTGCATTATCAGATGTTGACATAGCAGTATATTTTTATCCAAATAACAGATGGTACATTGAATACGAACAAGAGGTCTTTTATGATGCTGAGGACGAAATCTGGGCAGATATTGAGCGGATTTTAAAGAAAGAGGTAGAATTACTGGTCTTAAATAGGGTGTCAGTATGTGTTGGTGCAAGTGCCATAAAGGGCATCCCTCTTGCGATAAATGACTGGAGACTTTATCTTGATTTTATGGTTATCATCACACATGCCGCTGAGGATTTCAGAGAATTTATCATAAGCGATTATATTGAGAGAGCAGGCATTGAAAGAAGAGGTTAAAGAGAGGCTTATTAAGCACATAAACTTCTTGGAAGCAGAGCTTAAGGATTATCAGATATTCAAATCTCTTACATGGGAGGAGTACAGGGTCAAAAGAAGTAAACAGAGGGATGTGGAAAGATGGGTTGAGAATATTATAAATTCATGTATTGATATGGCAAAAATAATTTTGACATCAAAAGGAATAAGCCTTCCTGATACTTACAGGGAAGTAGTTGCTTCTCTATCTGTTGTCCATGGTTTTGATAAAGAACACATAGAAAAACTTTCCCGGTGGGTAAGATTTAGGAATATCATTTCCCATGAATACCTTGACATAAAATGGTCCTCAATCAAAAGGTTTATAAATGAAACAAAACCTTTATACCAAGGCTTTTTAAATAAGACAAAGGAATACCTTGAAACGGAACTAATGGGGGAGGGCCGTAGTTGTTAACACCAGTGTAGAATTTTTCAAAATACTATAATTTCCTAAACTCTAATATCTCTCTTTTTATCTGACTAAATGGTAAAATAAGACTTTTGGTACTTGCCAATTCCAAATTAAGCCGCTTTAGCTCTGAGGAAGGGATAGGGGTATTCAATCCAACCATAGCAATAATTGTCCCTTTTTGTTTTACAAATGGATGGGCCAATTTTAGGTATTTGGCCAAGGGTAAGGTGGCACGGGAAATTACAGCATCAAAAGAGGAAGGGGAAATGGTAGGCAGTTTGGTGTTTAAATGTGTTTGTATAACATTAACCTCTTTTAGCTCCAGCAGTCGGATAATTTCCTTTAGAAAAGATACCCTTTTTCTACGTGATTCAACCAATGTAAGCTTTAATGAAGGGATGGCCATCTTTAAAGGGATACCAGGAAATCCTGCCCCACTCCCGATATCTAAAAGGCTCCAGCGAGGTTTTAATAATGAAAAAGGTGCAAGGGAATCTAAAAAGTGTTTTATTACAATTTCGCGGTCGCCTCTAATTCCTGTAAGATTGATATGTCTATTCCATTTCTTAAGCCTAAGCAAATAAAGTGCAAATTTATGCAATTGCTCTAGGCTTAGGTCTATTCCCAAAAGTTTACTGCCCTCTTTTAATATATTTTTTAAATTTGCATCCATTACCCAAATTTACCCCCACACCAAAAATTGGTGTGGGGGACCTTTAACAATGCCCCACCCGGAAGGGTGGGGTGGTTTATTTTCCTATGCAAAACCTACTAAATATATAATCTAATACATCCTCAGACGTGGTTTCACCCACGATCTCTCCTAGATAGTTTAAGGCAGCCTCTACATCTATGGCCAATAGGTCTGGAGATATACCCATTTCCAAATGGGCTTTGACTTCTTTTATAATTTCTAATGCCTTTTCTAATGCCAATTTATGCCGAAGAGAGGGCACAAACCTGGGCACGGCCTCCACATCTTTACCTAACAATATATGGTAGATAGTATCTTGTAAGACATCAATGCCTTGGGCATAAAGGGAAGATACTTTTGCTTTAGGAAGATGAGAAAATTTTCCTTTATTCAAGTTGACCTTGAAAGGCAGATCAGCCTTATTTAATACTAAAATCACTTGTTTTTCTTTAATTTCTTTATAAATAGCCATATCCTGCTCATCAAGTAGCTGACTTGAATCAATTACCCAAAGCACCAAATCAGCGGAAGAAAGCCTTCTTTTGGCAAATTCTACTCCAATGGTTTCTACTCTATCAGTGGTCTTCCTTAAGCCTGCTGTATCAATAATCCTTAAGGGTATGCCTTTTACATTGATCATCTCTTCAATTACATCCCTGGTAGTGCCTGGAACAGGTGTGACTATGGCCCTTTCTTCACGCAAAAGGCAATTGAGTAAACTAGATTTTCCCACATTGGGTTTTCCTACTATCACTATGGCCACTCCTTCCCTGAAGACACGCCCAGCATGATATGCATTAAGTAGAAAAGATATCTCTGATATGGCCTCTTTTTCTAAACGAGATGCCCACACTTTAGGGGGTACAATCTCTATATCCTCTTCTGGGAAATCAATGGCTATCTCTAGATGTGCCTTTAGCTCTAAAAGCACATTTTTTATGGAATTTACCCTTTTTTGTAAATACCCTTTTAGTTGTTCTGTAGCAATGCTTAGTTCCTTCTGGGTCCTGGCCTGAATCATCTCTAAGACAGCCTCTGCCTGGGTCAAATCAATACGCCCTTTAAGAAAGGCCCTTTTAGTAAATTCACCAGGCTCTGCCATCCTTGCCCCTTGTTCTATTACTAGTTTTAAAACCCGCTGTAAGATAAGAGGGCCACCATGGCAATGAATCTCTAACACATCCTCACAGGTATAACTATGAGGTTTTGGCATAAGAACCACCATCACTTCATCAATGGTTTCACCCTTAGCAGGGTCTATTATGTGGCCATAGTGCATGCGATAAGGGATAAGCTGAGAGGTCTTCTTTTTTGGAGAAAAGATACACTTAGCAATATTTTCAGCCAAAGGGCCACTTACGCGCACTATACCAATGCCCCCTTGCCCCAAAGGGGTGGCAATAGCAGCAATAGTATCCTCATCAATAATTTTCATCTAAAAAACAGTCCCTCATTTCTTTTTATTGCCAAAATACTAGTAATATTTTATTATTTTTTAAGGAGTTTATAAAGATGGTTAATAATAAAAAATACGTGGAACTGCTATGGGCTGATAAATATGACAAATACCAAAAAGGGGAGAAAATACCTATTGAGAAACCAAACCTTCCTTTCCAAGTTGAGGGGAAAGAAGTAACGCTGAAAATCACCGACTTTCAACTTGCACCAACCGCAGAGCTTGCAGAGATCGCAAGCAAGGTAAAGGATTCAAGAGAACTTATAGATTACTGGGCAATTGATTGGGATTACAAAGGCGATACCTTCCACAACCAAGTTATAACCCTTTTTGGCCCTTTGCTGGTCTCCATATACAGTCTTAACATGAGAG
>CAZNJP010000050.1:0-4513 GCA_964573345.1 uncultured Syntrophobacter sp.
ATCCAATATGATTTGCTTGATCATCCTATCTCCCAGTCCCTATATTTATAATAAGCTGCACAACTACCTTCAGATGAAACCATACAAGGACCTATAGGATGAGTAGGTCGGCATGCTTTAGCAAATAGTGGACATTGAGGGGGGATAATTTTCCCTTTTAGTACATCTCCACAGCGGCAACCAGGAGGATCTATTGCTTTATCTACCTTTATATCAAAGTGAGAATTCACATCAAATTCTTTATAATCATCTTTAAAGCATAAACCACTTTTTGAGATAAGACCAAGCCCGCGCCAGTTTGCATCACAAGGGAAAAATACCTCCTCCATTACTTCTTTTGCCCTCAAATTACCTTCTTCCTTAACTGCACGTCTGTATTGAATCTCAGCCCTTGCCTTACCCTTTTCTATTTGTTTTATTAACATAAGGATCCCTTGAAGGATGTCTAGAAGTTCAAATCCTGTTACCACGCAAGGCACTTTATGTCTTTTAACCAGTATTTTATAAGGCTTTAGACCGATTATTACTGAGACATGGCCCGGACAGATAAACCCATCTATGTTTAAATCAGGACTACTAATGAGGCCCTCCATAGCAGGTGGAATAAGCTTATGGGCAGAAAAGACAAAAAATTTTCTCACCCTTCTTCTTTTTGCCTCTATTATTGTGGCAGCAATAGTAGGGGCTGTGGTCTCAAAACCCACCCCCAAAAATACTACAGGCTTTTGAGGATTCTTTAAGGCAAAGCCCAATGCGTCAAAGCTTGAATAGACCACCCTTATATCTGCCCCATTTGCCCGCTGCTGGTTAAGGTTAGTGTGTGAACCAGGGACAGGCATCAGGTCACCAAAGGTAGCTATTATTACATCTTCTTCTGCCATTTTAATCATCATATCTATTTCTTTGGTAGCAGTAACACACACAGGACAACCTGGACCAGAGATTAATTGAACATGGGAGGGTAAAAGCCCTCTTAGAGCATAGCGGCCAATATTCATAGTATGAGTGCCGCAAACCTCCATTAATCTTACAGGTTTATAAGAAATCTTTTTTATTTCAGAAAGCAATCTTCTGGCAACTTCTGGATCCCTGAATTCATCAATGTAACGGAGTTTCATCCCTTAACATTTCCTCAAATAAAGAAAGGGTCTCTTGGGCCTCTTTTTCATCTAATCGATAAAGGGCAAAGCCTGCATGGACTATAACATAATCACCAATTTTTGGTACCTCATTAACAATGTCCAATCTTATCCATTGCTGTGTCCCCCCTATATCTACCTTAGCTACATTTTTAGCCAGATTGACTTTTACCACCTTCATAGGAATCCCTAGACACATAGTATCTTCTAATTTAACGGATTTGGGATATAAAGGCAAGAAATCTTCCCAGACGATAGTATATTAAATTTTGAAAGGAGTTTAAAACAAGGGAGGTAAACCTTCCTTGTTTTAAACTATAGCTGAACCAATGTTTATCTGAGTAAAAAAAATGTGTACATCCCGAAAATAAAGCAAGCGCTACTAGAACAGTGTAAAGGTCACATTCTTATCTTCCAATCGGCTTATAGGTCTTCACCCACATTACTGCACCAATCTCTACATCCTTACCATTAATCTTTTCCCCCTCAGTAAGCACAGCAAACCCCCACCAGCCATCCCAGGGGATGGTGTAGGTAAAGATACCATTGTCATCTGTGGTTACTACCTGGGTATTAAAGGTTTCAGATGGTGCTTTTACCTTATGTTTTTCATTGTAATATTCTACTTCTACTGAGGCATAGGCTGCGGGTTTGCCATTGACCAACGCCTTGCCACAAAAGGTGTTGCCAGCCCATAAACCATAGGGTCTAGTGAGGGGTAAAATTTCAGCCTTAAGGCCTAGAGGTTGATCCCATCCCTCTTCCATGCCAAAGGCATTTACCATCACCTTGGTAATGTGAATGATGTACTTCTCTTCGGCTGGTTCCCAATAGGGCTTTGGTATTACATAAAAAATATGGTCACCTGGTCTTTTAAGCTTATAGGTTGCTTTCCAGGTCTTTAACCCCTTAATTTTATGCAACTTTAAGGTATCAAGAAGATCATGTCTTTTGCCCATTACCGCAACCCCAAATTGGTCTGGTTTCTCCATATTCATAAGACCCTCAAGATATTCAAAAGGATGGTTAAAAAGTAGATCAAGTTGGATTTGTTGGTTTCCTCCTTGCTCTACTATGTCATCTGAAGGAATAAGCATCTGAAAATGGGCCTCAGCCTTTCCTATGAATACACTACATAGAAAACCCATAAACATAACAATTAAAATTTTTGTGAATACTCGTTTCATAACCTCTCCTTTAAATTGTATTACTTTTTTAGAAAAAGTTAGCACATTGAAAGGGATTTGTCAAGATAGAAATATAAAAAATACAGTATTAAATTGATATAGGGCTCAATCTACTATCTTTCAATCTGTAAACACTATTTGTGGTCTTTTTCAATAGTTCCAAATCATGGGAGGCAATGATATATGATGTAGATAGACCCTTGATGATATTTATAATCCTCTCCCTATTCATTTCATCAAGGTCTGTAGTGGGTTCATCTAAGAGGAATACTTGGGGCCTCATGGAAAGTACAGTGCCTATTGCTACCAACTTCTTCTCGCCCTCTGAAAGCCTGTAAGTTATTTTATTATCAAAACCTTCTAATCCAAGGGCCACCAAGGTATCTTTAATGGTTCTATAAATTTCTTCTCGTGGTCTGCCTAAATTTAAAGGGCCGAAGGCTATATCCTCTGCTACTGTGGGAGAAAAGAGCTGATCATCCGGATTCTGAAAGACAAGGCCTATTTTTTCTCTTACTTCTTTAAAATCTTTTTCATCTTTTCTAATCTTATTAAATATTTTAATTTCTCCATTAAATGGCTTTAAAATACCAACTATAAGATGAAGAAGTGTAGTTTTACCGCTTCCATTGGGCCCTGTTATCCCTATCCTCTCTCCTTCTTTAAGGACAAAATTAAGTCCTTTGAATACATTTTTTTTATTAGAGTAACCAAATGTAATATCTTTAAACTCAATAATATTCATTGCTATCTCCAGCTAAATGTGGCAAGAAAGCAAATATAAGCAAGTGACAAAGCAAGAAATACCCTATCCTTTTCACCCATCTTAAAGTGATGAAGTAAGGGAAAGGTCCCTTTAAATCCCCTACAAACCATAGCCTTATAAACCATTTCAGCTCTGTCAAAGCTTCTTAAAATAAGGTTTGCTATTAAATAGGCATAACTTCGGTAGGTACGGATGTTTGTGCCTGGATTAAAACCCCTGAGTTTCATGGCACTGGTGAGTTTTCTGTATTCTTTATACAAAACATGGATATAGCGGAAGGTGAAAAATGTAAGATGTACAAGTTTATCAGGGACATGGAGGTGATGGAGTGCATGAACAATAGAAAACACAGAAGAAGTAGCAATTAAGGCAATCATAGAAAGAATGATGATATTAGATTTTAAGGTAATAAGGGTAGCATATTCTATTCCATCTTTAAAAATAGTAAAGGGCCCTAAACTAAACCATGGCACGCCTGCCCTGGTAAAAGGAAGAAAGACCCAAAGAAATAGGATAAAGCCATTCACAATAACTAGGCCTTTTAAGACCTCTTTTAAATTTACTCTAGATATAATGATAAAGGATAAGGGATAAAGGAAAGAGGCGAAAAGTATAGGAAATTTATAAGTAGTTGCTACTACCATAGAGAAAAGGGAGAATGTTATTATCTTTGCCCGTGGATCTAATTTATGGATAGATGAGTTTCCTTCAGAAAACTTCTCTTTAACCATTTTTTCTGTTTTTAAAATAGATTATAAGCCCCATAATCCCTAAGATATAGCCAATCCCTGCCAAAACTTTGCCTAAAGTTGGTTTTGTTAAATCCATGGCAATCTTTTTTAAAAGCATATGAATAGGTTGTAACTCCTTAGAGACCTCTTCACTAATAATCTTCCTGAGTTCCTCCTCTGAAATACCTATTTCGGTTTTGATCTTTTTCCTCTCAGGTTCTTTGTTAAAGATGCCTTCTAATTCACTTTTTGGCACTATCGCCTCCGCCCTGTGGCCTATTCCAGCATTAAGGACAATTTTTAGTTCTGTATTTTTAGGTGGAATAAATGAAAATTCACCATCTTTATTTGTCTTGCCCTCTAAAAGCTTTTCACCCGTGATGTCATCATAGACAATAATCTCACAATTTTTACACTTTTTCCCATCAGAAAAATAATTTTCTGTATATATCTTTCCATTTTCTATATAGGGATATGTAATAACTTTATGGGCAAAGGCATTGGTTGTTAAAATAGTAAAAAATACCATTAAAAACAAAAATTTTACCTGAAAATAGCCCCTTATTTGGCCATTTGCCAATTTTAACTTCATTTCACATCCTTGTTATTTATATCAAGCTCAAATGTCAAAATCCAAATGCCTTGTCAATCGGTTACGTTTGCGATGCCCGTATCGTTTTACGTCTAACG
>CAZNJP010000050.1:4613-10585 GCA_964573345.1 uncultured Syntrophobacter sp.
GATACAGGCTTCGTAACCCTAGCCGTTTTACTTTGGATTTTGGGCTTAATATTCTAAATGCCTTGTCAATCGGTTACGTTTGCGATGCCCGTATCGTTTTACGTCTAACGGGCTTCGATACAGGCTTCGTAACCCTAGCCGTTTTACTTTGGATTTTGGGCTTAATATTCTCTCCTTTTAAATCTCTATGAGTCTCCATTAATCTCTCCCTAATCAAGTTTTATCCTTAATATCTCTGGTTTGACCCTCCTTAGAAAGGCTATTACACTAACGGTAATAATACCTTCAATAATCATAATTGGGATATGGGCCACAACTATGGCCTTGGCAGCAATTATAAAAGAACCTCCTGTAAAAATTAAAGCAGTGCCTACCAATAAGCCAGAGAGTAGTACAGACACAGCCCCTGCTAAGAAGGCGCCAAAAATGGCTAATTTTGGATTTTCTCCCCTAACAGCAGGGGCAAAAACATAATAACAAAAGATAGCAGGAAAGGCCATGGTAAAGGTATTTACTCCCAATACTGTAAGACCACCGAATTGGAAGAGCATTGCCTGAAGGGTTAAGGCAACAAGGATAGCAGGAAACGCTGACCAGCTTAAAAGAATCCCCAAAAGGCCATTTAGGATTAGATGGACACTAGAAGGGCCTAAAGGTATATGGACTGTGGAGGCAACAAAGAAGGTTGAGGTAAGAATAGCTACAGAAGGGATTCTATCATAGTCCATCCTCTTTAAACCTAAACAAACTGCCCCTGCTGAAAGCGAAGCGCCTACCGCTAGTACGGGCGTTGATAGGACACCCTCTGAGATATGCATTTTTTATTTTGTAATACCTTTTTGCAAAAATTTAACACAATTATGGTTTTTGTCAAGAGCTTCTTTGCTATTTATATAAATATTTTACCTTCTTCTGCAAATTAGGTGGTAAAATAGGAGAATTGGGTTATAAATAAAAATGTGAATAATAATGAAATTATTTATAAACCTATAGGGATTATTTATTCACCATTTGAAGAACCCTTTGGTGTTCCACCTCAATCTAAATTTGGTAAAGGGATTAAAGGAAAAGTTGAAGTTTTTTCTGAATATTATTTAGGCTTAAAGGATATAGAAGGTTTTTCACACATAATTTTGATTTACCACTTTCATTTGTCAAAAGGTTATAACCTGCTAACAAAACCTCATTGGGATAATAAAAAACATGGTCTTTTTACAACCAGGTCGCCAAGAAGGCCAAATCCAATAGGTATCTCTGTTGTTAGGCTTCTAAAGGTTAAGGATTGTATTTTAGATATAGAGGATATAGATATAGTTAATAAAACACCTCTTATTGATATTAAACCTTATATTCCTGAGTTTAGTAAAAAGGAAGTCATTAAACTAGGTTGGTTAGAAGGTAAGATAAAAAAAGTTCTAGTCTAATCTTTTTCTGGATAATAATGCTATTTTCATTGCTTGCCCCAAGGAAATACCACCATCGTTACAGGGCACTTGAGAATGGCTATAGACAATAAACCCTAGTGCTTTAAGTCTATTTTCCATTTGACTCAGCAAATAGGCATTTTGAAAAACCCCTCCAGAGAGGGCAACCCTTTTTAAACCTGTCTTTTCTCTGGCTAAATTACAAATTTTAACTAAGATATTTACTATTCCTTTATGAAACTTACCGCTGATAATCCCTCTTGAAACCCCCCTTCTTAAATCGTCTATTATGGCTGAAATTACAGGATTTGGGTCAATCTTCCAGGGCATCTCTTTTGCATCTATGAAAAATTCATAACCCTCATCTGCCTCTTCTTGACACATCTCTAACTCAATAGCCGCCTGAGCACTATAATCAATATAATATTTAATCCCTATCATTGCAGAAACAGCATCAAATAGCCTTCCTAATCCAGAACTTAAGGGACAATTTATGCTATGCTCTATCATATACATTATCTTTTCTATCTTTTTCTGTTCTATAACCTCTTTAAGGGGTAAGGCTAACTCCAGAAGCTCCCTTCCATAGATGGGATAAAGATAGCTAATGGCCATGCGCCAAGGTGCCTTTATGGCCCTTTCCCCTCCAGGCAAGGAACGGTAAGAAAGATGAGCAAACCTTTTATAACTTGCCTTGTCTACTAACAATATCTCACTACCCCAAAGCTCTCCATCCTCTCCATAGCCTGTCCCATCTAGGGCAAGTCCAATAACTTTTGAAAAATCACCATTTTCTGCTAAACAGCTAAGGATATGGGCATGATGATGCTGTACGCCCACGAGTTTCATTCCTTTTTGTTCTAAGGCCCATTTGGTGCTTAGGTATTGTGGATGGAGGTCATAGGCCAAAATTTTTGGTTCTATCTCTAGAATGCGCTTTAGATGAGATATGACATGTTCAAAAAACTGTAAAGTCTCCAAATTTTCCAAATCCCCAATATGCTGGCTAATAAAGGCCTTATTTTCCTTTGTTAAACAAATGGTATTTTTTTCAGAAGCCCCAACTGCCAAAACCTGTGGCAAATCCCTATCAAAAAATAGAGGCAAAGGCACATAGCCCCTACTCCTCCTTATAAGGCGTACCTTCCCGTTTATAATCTGGCAGACAGAGTCATCGCTTCTCTGCAAGATATCACGGTTATGGATAAGAAAATAATCTGCAATCTCCTTTAGTCTGGAAAAGGTCTCATCATTTTCTATGCAGATGGGCTCTTCACTTATATTTCCACTGGTCATCACCAAGGCCAAAAACCTCCCCTCCATAAGCAAATAGTGTAAAGGGGTATAAGGGAGCATTACCCCAAAGTTTTTTATCCCAGGGGCAATCCAATCTGAAAGTGTATTTTTCTTCTTTTTTGGCACAATCACAATAGGGCGCTCAAAGGAGGTAAGGAGTGTCCTATCTGCCTGAGAAAGAATGGCATATTGGGAAATGGTATTTAAATCCTTTGACATAATAGCAAATGGCTTTTCTTTACGAGGCTTTCTCTCCCGAAGTTTCATTACTGCCTTGCTATTTTCTGCATCTACTGCCAGGTGAAAACCACCAAGCCCTTTAATGGCTACAATAAACCCTTTTTTTAAAAGTTTAATAGTTTCCAAAATTGGGTCATTACAAAGGATAGGCCTTTTTTCTTTATCATATAAAAATATCTTTGGACCACACTGAAAACAGGCATTTGGCTGAGCATGAAAACGACGATTTTCAGGGTTGTTATATTCAGAGGCACACTCCTTACACATAGGAAATTTATGCATAGAGGTATTAGGTCTATCATAGGGAATATCATCAATAATAGTATAGCGAGGCCCGCAATTGGTACAATTTATAAATGGATACCGATATCTTCTATCATTCGGATCAAATAGCTCACGCAGGCAATCTTCACAGATGCATACATCAGGAGAAATCAATGTGCTACGGTGGGCATAGAGCCGACTTTCCTTAATCAAAAACGCCTCTCCCCCTAAAGGGGTTAGAGGATAAGTCTTAATAGAACTGATTAAGGCAAGTGGAGGGCTCTTTTTTGCGATGGCCTTTAGAAATGCATGAATATCTTCTTCTTTTCCCTCTACCTCAATTTCTACCCCTTTTGAGGTATTGGTCACATAACCTGCTAACCTGTGCCTATGAGCGAGTTGGTAAATAAAAGGACGAAACCCTACTCCTTGAACAACACCCGAAATGATAGCCTTAACTCTGTGCATTCATTTTTTCTTTATAACTCTTTAGAACCCAATCAAACCAGGGCTCAAGCCCCTGTTTTGCCTTACAGGAAATAGGAAAGATATTAAGTTTGGGATTTACCTTAAAAGACTCATTTTTTATCCTTTCTACACTTACATCCAAATAAGGGGCTAAATCAATTTTATTTATTAAAAGCACAGAGGATTCCTGAAACATAAGGGGATATTTTGCAGGTTTATCATCACCCTCAGGAATACTTAAAATCATCACCTTATAATCTTCACCCATCTTAAATTCTGCTGGGCACACCAAATTGCCCACATTCTCTACCATCAGTAAATCCAATTCCTCTAAATTTAGAGAGGGTAGGGCATTCCTAATCATGTTTCCATCTAGATGGCAGGCCCCATGGGTGTTGATCTGAACAATCTGTATCCCATATTTGTTGATTCTTTCTGCATCCAATGTACTCTGTATATCTCCCTCTATTACACCAATGCGCAATCTTTCTTTAAGTGCTGAGATAGTGAGCTCTAGTAGGCTGGTCTTTCCTGAACCAGGTGAACCCATAAGATTTATTACCAGTACCTTATGTTTGTCAAACAATACCTTATTTTCTAAAGCAATTCTCTCATTTGCCTCCAGTATATCCCTTACTACTGGTATCTTAACCATCTTCCTCCCCCTCTATTTCTTGTATATATAGTTCCCTGCCACTTATTACCTCAATCTCACTGCCACAATAAGGACAAAGAAAATAAAAATCCTGATTTTTATAACTAAATTTCCTATTACAGCCTAAACAGCTCCCCCTTATGGGCACTTTTTCTATTTCTAAACACACACCTTTTAGCTCTGTGTCCTTTACTAAAAAGGAAAAACAGAAATCCAAGGCCTCTGGCACTACTGAAGTCAACTCTCCAATCTTTAGTTTTATCTTGGCAACATTACGCAAATGATGCCTCTTTACCTCCTGTTTTACCACTTCCAATATGCCTTGGGCAATAGAGAGTTCATGCATTATTCTTTTTGGCCATTACTTGAAGATATCCCTGCTTTACACCTTTAACCTTAACTATCTCATTCTCAATTTTCCTTAACTTTCGCATTTTCCCTTCCACAACAATAATCTCCAGGCAGTCATGCTTACTTAAATGCACATGTAAACTAGAAACAACAGAAGAGAGATATTTATGTTGCAAATCGATTAAAGTATCTACCAATTCTCTTTTTTCATGATTGTAAACTATCACAATAACACCCACCACTGCTGCTGTTTCATCCATTGATAACCTTTGAGCTAGGCAATTATTTACCAATTGACTTATTGCCTGAGACCGATTCTTATACCCTCTTTTTAGCACAAATTCATCAAAGGCCTTAAGTAAGGACTCATCCATAGAAACGCCAAAGCGTGTTAATCTGCCCATAATGGTATTTATTTTATACTTATTTAATTAATTTATCAATTATATTCTACCTACCTCTATGTTAATATCCCTTTTTGAAAAAATTTTTATTTAAGTTATAATTATAACATGCGTATACCAATACTGAGCTTATTTAGAAAATCGCCTTTTGAAAGCCTTAAAATCCATGCCAACAAGGTAAAGGAATGTACATGGATGTTTAAGAGGGCCGTGGAGTGTTACATAGATAAAGGATGTGAGGAGTATGAATACTTGGCTAAAGAGGTGTCAAGATTGGAGAGTGAGGCAGATGCCATTAAAAGAGATATAAGGAAGCACCTACCTAAGAGTATTATTATGCCTGTGGATAAGTTTCAACTTTTTATATATTTAAAGGAGCAGGATAAGGTGCTTGATGGTGTTGAGGATGCACTAGACTGGCTGACTTTTAGGTTAACAAATGTCCCCAAAGAGATAGAAAAGGACCTTTTAAATCTAGTGGACAAGAACATAGCGGCTATAGAACTTTTAGGCCCTATGCTGGATGCGGCAAATGCCTATTTTAGATATTATAGTAAAAAAGATAGAGAAAAAGTAAAGGAATTAATCAGGGAAATACGTCAGGAAGAACACGAGGCAGACCAAATTGAGAAAAAAACCAAAAAAATCATGTTTAGTCTGAACGTTGAGCCCATTTCTACCTGCCACCTTACTCATATGCTGGAGAAAATCGGTGAGATTGCAGACCATGTCGAGAATGCAGGAGACATGATGCAAGCCATGATAGCCAAATAAAGCCTCTTATACAAAAAAGTCCTAATTTCAAAAACCTAAAGATTTAGGCTACAGTTTACCCGTTAGAAAGCCCCGCCCTGTGTGCGATGTAAAAAT
>CAZNJP010000050.1:10685-13792 GCA_964573345.1 uncultured Syntrophobacter sp.
ATTTAGGCTACAGTTTACCCGTTAGAAAGCCCCGCCCTGTGTGCGATGTAAAAATTAAGGAGGATAAGAAGCAATATTCCCCAGACAATAGCAACAAAAATGGCGGATTTTAAAGGAAAAAGTAAAATAGGGATTATAAAGGTTAGACTAAAGCTACAGAGGGAAAGAAAGGTAAAAATAGTGGTCAGCCAAACTTCTTTTGGAGTATGCTTTGCTCTTCCATTCTCGATCTCTGCCTCTTCAACCATATGCAAACCTACAGCATCGAATAGTCCATCGGCTATTGCCATAATTATAATTCCACTAACGACTACTAATTTTGAGGAAGTGGCTGAATACAGTCCAACAATCATACCCAGACTTGTAATCACTGCTGAGGTTAGACCAAAAGAGATTCCTGTAACTAATTGGTGAAAATATTTTATTTAAACATTCCCCCAATAATAATATCAATGGCTTCTTCTTCCTCCAGGCCACGCGCCATAAGGGTCTCTAGTTGCTTTTCATTGACCCTTCCAATGGCTGCTTCATGTGTTACCTGTGCCTTTTCATGTAAGACATCAACCAAAGGAATGGCCTTTGCCCTGGCACTCCCCTGAACAATTTCAGTACAGTCTACATGTCCTCTAGTATTTGGGGCAGAGGCAGTAAGCTTGCTAATAACTTCACTCTGTGCCTTCTCACGGATTGCTATCCGGCTCTTGATTAGACCTCTAGCACCCTCTCCAGATAACCTTGCGCTTTCCCTAATCCTTATTTCATCCTCTCCATAGCCATATACCTTGGCTACCATCTCCAAAATTCCATTCTCATCTACTTCAGCTTCATAATCAATTTTAAGCCTTCCTACCCTGCCTTTTGTCAGGGCAAAATTAGTAGATAGACGAGCTCCTTTCCCCACCTTTATCTCTGCCTTGGGAATGACCTCAACTCCACCTGTTAGGCCATGATAGTGAACTTCGTTATAGTAAAACATAGCATTATCTCTTAAAACTATCTTTGCGTCCATAATGTGCTGAACTTTTACTGCATTAGGAAATACACAATGGGCAAGGATCTTTATTTGTGCCCCTTTCCTAATGAGTGCATTGATTTTTATCTCCTGCCTACCCTCTTTTGGTAGAACACCAAAGCATAAATGCACTGGATAGGCAACTTTAACGCCCTCCTCAACACTCATATCAATATCTACTCCACTGTCCGTCTCTTTTGCATTTAAGGTGAGCCCTTCCACTAAGTGACTTCCTAAAACCTTATGCTTATGGACTACTAGATGGGCAATCTTTGAGTCCTTAAAAATATCTGGGGTTCCACCTGCTTCCTGATATGCCTTCAACATCATTTGATAGTCTTCCATCGTTTCCACCTCAATATACTACATTTCTCACCTAAACTTTGGACATACCAGGCATCTGTTCTCAAAATACTCTACCACATCTTGAGAAGGACCCTCTTTCACCAAATAGCCCTCACCTATTAGAGCCGCTCGTTCAGCAATCTTGGCTACATCTGCTCGATGAGTAATCAAAAGTACTGCGGTACCCATCTTCTTGAGGTCATAGACAAGCCCAATAATCCTATCCAAACTTATAATGTCAATTCCAGAATCAGGTTCATCAAGGATGGCCAATCGTGGCCTCATGGCAAAAACAGCAGCCAATTCGACCCTTTTTCTTTCACCACCACTTAAGTTCTTATCTACCTTTCTTTTGAGATATTCTTTGGGCTCAAGGAGCACCCTTTTTAATGCCTCTTCAGCCTGTTTTCTATCCTTCTCCATACCCAATAATAGAAGATAGTCTTCCACAGTGATCCCTTCAAAACGGGCTGGCTCTTGCCAGGCAAGTGTAATCCCCAACCTTGCCCTCTGCCAGATAGGTAAATTAGTGATATCCTTCCCATCAAAGACAATTTTCCCTTCATTAGGCTGATAGCCACTACACCCCATTATGGCATAAGCCAGACTGCTCTTACCTGCTCCATTAGGGCCAATGATACCATAAACCTCTCCAGCCTTTACTGTGAACTTTATCCTCCTTAGAATCGTTCTATCCCCTCTTTTTAAAGTCAAATTCTCTACTTTAAGCATATAAAATCCTTCTATATTTTCCATTTTTGTTTGTCCTCTGGAAATAGTTATTTATATATCTTATATTATCAAGTTGCCAACAATTTTGGTACAAAATATTGACTTTGATTAGAAAAGATTATATAAAGACGAAAAGGTAAGAGAGACAAATGATGCGGGAAAGAGTAGAGGCAGCGCTTGCTAAGGTAAGGCCATATTTATTGGCCGATGGAGGAGATGTTGAGCTAGTGAGTATCAGTGACGGAGTGGTCAAGTTAAGACTGACTGGTGCCTGTAAAGGCTGCCCTATGGCTACCATGACCTTACGGCACGGGATTGAAAGAATACTTAGAAAAGAGGTGCCTGAAATTAAGGAAGTAATTGCTGTGGAGTAAAAGAAATGCCTATTTATGAATATTTTTGCCCTCATTGTAAATCTAAATTTGAACTGATTCGTTCTTTAAGTAAATCAGATGAAATGGCCTCCTGCCCGAATTGCCATAATGATGCTAAAAAAGTATTTTCCTCTTTTTTCAAGAACACAAATCAATTATCTACCTCTATTGGTAATATTGGCACAGGCTCTTCTCCTTGTAGCACATGCTCTGCTACAAGCTGTGCTACCTGTAAGATCAAATAGGATTCAGGGATTAGAAATCAATCTTGAGCGAGATTAAAACTGTTTGAGTCTAAATAAACTTAATTTTTAAGTAGTGGGTAGAGCAGGAAATACAAGGGTCATAAGCCCTTACCAACATCTCTAAGGCGTGCCCAATTTCCTCTTTTGATTTTCCATTCGTTAAGAGTAGTGGTACAAAGGCCTCAAAGTCTCTTTGAATATTCTGGTGATTTTGATTGGTAGGGATGACCAGATTTGTAGCAATACATATTCCCTTTTCATCATAGGCATAATGATGAAAAAGGATACCTCGTGGGGCCTCTACTACCCCTACTGCTTCACCTGCCTTTACTGTAATTATCAAAATTATCCCAGATTATGCATATATGGCGATAAGTAGTTTTCGAAAAAGCAATTTAA
>CAZNJP010000051.1:0-13485 GCA_964573345.1 uncultured Syntrophobacter sp.
ACCTGCCCGCCATCGCTACCTGCCCGCTCGTGCCTCGCAGTGGCAGGCGGGCGCTCAGGCGTTAGCAGGCGGGTCTGTGGCTTAATTGTAACATAATGTCAAGAGCGTGACCTCTGCACTAGGAGTAAAAACGGGTTCATATAATAAGGGAGGTCGCAAACAAAGTAGGGCAAGGGCAAAGGCATGTTAAGAAGCTACAATCACTACATAGGTATCTTGCTCAGGTCTGCTATTTTAAGAAAGAGGTCTTTTATCTGGGTAAGTAGTGCCAGGCGATTGTTTCTTAATATAGGGTCTTCTGCCATGACCATTACATGGTCAAAGAATCTATCAATAGGTGCTTTTAGTTTGCTTAATGTCTCAAAGGCTTTATAAAAATCGCCTTTTTCAATCAAATTTTCTACTTTCTTTTTTGCTTCTTTATAGTCCTCATAAAGCCTTCTTTCTTCTACCTCAAATAATTTTGGATTAATAGCTTCATAAATAGGCGTTTCAATGATCCGATGAACCCTTTTATAAGCCATTACCAGAGGGGTAAAATCCTTTGTATCTTTAAATCTTTTCAGGGCCTCTGCCTTTTTAAAGCAAGCTAAAACATTCCCATCAAATACACTCAATATTGCATCAGCAATTTCAAATGGATATCCCTTATCTAAGAGCAAATATTGGAGGCGTTGCCTAAAGAAATAATCTATCTTTTCCTTTATTTCTGTAGAAAAACCATAGATATCTAGGCTTATTTCTATGAGTTTATCTAAAGAAAATTGCATTTTTTTTAAGATGCGTAAGATGCCAATTGACTGGCGCCTTAAGGCAAATGGGTCTGCTGTGCCAGTAGGGATTAGGCCTATACCAAAATAACCAACAATAGTATCTATTTTGTCAGCTATTGCCAAAATGCTACCAATCTTTGTTTCTGGTAACGCCCCCACTGCCGATGTCGGCAAATAGTGTTCAGAAATGGCCCTGGCTACCTCAGAGTTTTCTCCCTTTTTCCTTGCATATATTCCACCCATAATACCCTGTAATTCTGGAAATTCATTTACCATCTCTGTAGTTAAATCTGCCTTGCACAAAATGGCTGCCCTTTCTAATAAATTTACTTTATCAGAACAGATACTTTCTCCTAATGTCCTTACCAATTTTTTAACCCTCTGGGCTTTTTCCCATACAGTTCCCAATTTTTCTTGAAATATAACTTGTTTAAGGATTTCAACCCTTTTTTCTAATGAGGTCTTTAGGTCTTGTTGATAGAAAAATCTTGCATCTTCAAGCCTTGCCTTAAGCACCCTTTCAAGCCCAATCCTTACAGGCTCTATATCCTTTACAGGCATATTAATTATTGCAACAAAATAAGGTAGTAGTTTCTTTTTTTCATTTACCACTGCAAAGTACTTTTGGTGATGTTTCATCACTGTAATAAGTACAATTTCAGGTAGCTCCAAGAACTTCTCTTCAAATTTGCCCAAAACCGCCACAGGGTATTCTATGAGAAAGTTTACTTCGTTAAACAGCGCATCATCCTGTAACACATAGGCATCTATATCTGCTGCTTCATTTTCTGCCTCTTTTTTAATCAATGCTGCTCTTTGTTTTTGATCAACAATGACATATGCCTCTTTTAACTTAGCAATATATTCATTTTTATTCTCAATGGATAATGACTCTTTTTTTAAAAAACGATGTCCGTATGTCTGCCTTCCTGATGAAATGCCATCGATTTCAAAGGGAACAACCTCTTCCCCTAATATTGCCAAAATCCAGTGAATAGGCCTTACAAATCTAATTTTTGAATAACCCCAGCGCATAGTCTTTTTAAAGGACAAACATAGGATATAATGAGACAATAATTCTTTTAAGATTTCCTTTGCTGATTCTCCCTTTTTTCTATGCTCTATTGCTAGATATTGTCCCTTTGACCTATCCACTACCTTTAAATCCTTTATATCTACCCCTTGCCTTTTTGCAAATCCTATGGCTGCCTTTGTGGGGATACCATTTTCATTAAAGGCCAAATCATATGGAGGGCCCAGAACTTGATTTACCTTATCAGGTTGCCTTTCGGCCATATCATAAACAAACACAGTAAGTCGCCTAGGTGTAGCCATGACCTTTATGCCATTATATCCAAGCCCAGCTCTGTTTAGGTGCTCTTTCATGATTTCTTCTAATGTGTTTAGTATTTCAGGAAAGATGCTGGTAGGCAATTCCTCTGTTCCGATCTCTAACACTAAGTCTTTAGTCATTTCTTAAATATGCTTCAGCCACAGCCTTTGCTAAATTTCTTACCCTTAATATATATTGTGCCCTTGATGTCTCACCAATTACCCCCCTAGCGTCTAAGAGGTTAAACACATGAGAGCATTTTAGGCAATATTCATAGCTAGGAAGAACTAAGCCACCTTTTAAAAGACGGGTAGACTCCTCTTCATATTTATCAAACAGGAGTATCAGCATTTTTGTGTCTGCCTTTTCAAAGTTATAAATAGAGCCCTCTAATTCTCCCTTATAGTGTATATCCCTATAACTTATACCCTCACACCATTTAATATCAAATACATTTTCCACGCCCTGTAGATACATAGCAATTCTCTCCAAACCATAGGTAATTTCCACAGAGACAGGGTCTAGGTCAAGACCTCCTATTTGCTGAAAATATGTGAATTGAGTAATTTCCATCCCATCTAGCCATACCTCCCAACCCAATCCCCAGGCCCCCAAGGTAGGGGATGCCCAGTCGTCTTCCACAAACCTGATATCATGTGCAGGCAGTTCAATCCCTAATACCTCTAAACTATTTAGATAGATATCTTGGATATCTAAAGGAGATGGCTTAATTATTACCTGAAACTGATAATAATACTGAAGGCGATTTGGATTTTCCCCATACCTGCCATCTGTTGGCCTTCTGACAGGCTGGACATAGGCCACACGCCAGGGTCTTTTCCCTAAGACATGAAAAAATGTGGCTGGGTGAGATGTACCTGCACCAACTTCTATATCATAGGGCTGGTAAATGACACACCCTTGTTTTGCCCAATAAGTAGTTAAGGAAAGAATAATTTCTTGAAAATGCATAATTTATTTCTGGGAACAAATGAGCTTGCTTCTGCCTGTGGTAGTAACCTCCTTTTCCACATGAGAGAAGATTTTTCTTAGTTCATTTAATTCATTTTTTATGATATTTAGACCTTCCTTTCCCATAGAGAGTACTCTGACATTGTATAAAAAGCGAATAAATGTATTATTTGGTTTTTCATGCTCCATCATACAAAAACGCCCATTTTCTTTAAGTATCCTTTTTATCTCGACTAAGGCACTTTTTCTGGTCTCACCTGTAAGTTCATACATAGAGTGGGAGCAAGTAACAATATCAAATACCCCTGGTTTGAATGGAAGAGAGCCTACATCTGCCATTACAAATTTGATATTTTTTAGTCCTAACGATTGCACCTTATTCATTGCCTTGATAAGCATTCCCTTTGAAAAATCGACCCCGATTACCAGACCTCCATCTACATAGTTTGCAAGCACTAAGGCCAAAGAAGCAGTTCCTGTGCAAAGGTCCAAGACAATATTTTTCCTTTGGACACCGCTCTTTTGGGCTAGATAATGCCTTAGATAGAGACTTTTGTCCTGTGAATGAAGCCTGATGATTGCGTCGTAAAAATGGGAGAAAAAATCATAATATTTTCTGCGATATTTCCTCATAATCTATGAATAAATCAGCTATCTTTCATTGTCAATATTACTAGTCCTATGAAAATTTTCTTGCTATTTTTGTTTAATAGTGTAAAATGTCTAAAATTTGAGGATAACATGTTTGAGAGCTTAAGTGAAAGGTTAAATGGTATTTTTAAGAAGTTAAAAGGAAGGGGGAGGTTAAACGAAGGTAACATCCAACAAGTATTAAAAGAGATTAAGCTGGCTCTACTTGAGGCAGATGTAAATTATAAAGTGGTAAAAGATTTTCTTGAATCAGTGAAGGAAAAGGCCCTGGGACAAGAGGTGATGAGGAGTTTAACACCTGCTCAGCAAGTGATCAAGATTGTCCATCAGGAACTGGTAGCCTTAATGGGTAGTGAACATTCTGAGATTGACCTAAAGGGCCCATTGCCTGTTCCTATTATGCTAGTAGGGCTTCAGGGCTCGGGTAAGACTACAACATGTGCCAAATTGGCCCAATTTTTAAAAACAAAAAAGGATCGCAGGCCATATCTAGTGCCTGCAGACATCTATCGGCCTGCAGCTATCCTTCAATTAGAAAAATTGGGGCATCAGATTGGTCTAGATGCATATTCTCCTTTACCTGAAGAAGACCCCATAGATATCTGCGAAAAGGCCATAATCCAAGCTAAAAGAGATGGTTATGATACTCTAATTATTGATACAGCAGGTCGTTTACATATTAATGAGAAGATGATGGAAGAGTTGTATATTATCAAGCAGAGGGTAAGGCCAAAGGAGATATTATTAGTAGCTGATGCCATGACTGGTCAAGATGCTGTCAATGTGGCAAAAACCTTTGATGAAAAACTGGATATTGACGGCGTTATTCTGACAAAAACCGAGGGAGATGCCCGTGGCGGCGCTGCCTTATCTATTAAGGCCGTTACAAAAAAACCCATTAAATTTCTTGGAATTGGGGAGAAAATAGATGCCTTAGAAGTCTTCCATCCTGAACGTATGGCCTCACGGATCTTGGGTATGGGGGATATCCTCTCCTTTATTGAAAAGGCTCAAGAGACAATTGATGCAGAGAGGGCAAAAGAATTAGAGAAGAGATTGAGAAGAAGTGAGTTCACATTAGAAGACTTTAGGGAACAATTGCGGCAAATTAGGAAGATGGGACCTTTAGAGGAAATCTTGGGCATGATTCCTGGACTTAGTCAATTAAAGCAATTTAAACACTTGAAAATTGATGAAAAAGAATTAATAAGCATAGAGGCTGCTATTAGCTCTATGACTAAAAAAGAGCGGCTTCATCCAGAAATCATTAATGGCAGCAGGAGGAAGAGGATTGCACGTGGCAGTGGCGTGAGTGTCCAGCAAGTAAATAGGCTTCTAAAAAATTACGCCCAGGCAAGAAAGATGATTAAGAGGTTTACAAAAGGAGGAAAGAAGAGTATGCCTTTTAATCTCAGCGAATTTTTTAGTTGACAAAAGGAGGTGATGAGAAGGGCAAATGATTAAGATCAGGTTGGCGAGGAAGGGAAGGAAGAAAAACCCTTTTTATCGTGTGATAGTAGCAGATGCAAGGTCACCCAGAGATGGTAAATTTTTGGAGATAATTGGTACTTATAATCCATTAGTAGACCCTATTGAGGTGAAAATTGACAAAGAGAAGTTAAATAAATGGGTGAGTAAAGGGGCAAAACCTACAAAGAGTGTAGAAGGACTATTAAAAAACCAGAAGCTTCTATAACTAAACTGGAGGTGAAGAATGTTAAGAGAATTAGTAGAACAAATGGCAAAGTCTCTAGTAGACAATCTTGACGCAATTGACGTTAGAGAAATCGAAGGGGAACAAACTTCAGTAATTGAGCTTAAAGTAGCCAAAGAAGACCTTGGAAAGGTGATTGGCAAACAGGGTCGCACTGCACGTGCCATGCGTACTATTTTGAACGCAGCATCTACCAAGGTAAGAAAGCGGGCCGTTTTAGAAATTATTGAATAATCCTAATGATGCAGGAGAGTGCCTTTCTCCTCATTGGTAAAGTAATTAAGACCCATGGCATCAAAGGCCAACTAAAAGTCTTATTTTATGCATCAAGTTTTTTTAAAGCCACCTGGGTTTATTTGAAGCCTAAAGGTGGTTTTGTGCAATTATTTAGAATAGTTTTTATTAAGCCCCTAAAAAAAGGGAATTATGTCATTGGACTAGAAGGTATTACAAATCTTGAGGAGGCCAAGTCTCTCATAGGGGCAAACATATATTGTAAAAAAACAGATTTGTCTCCTTTAGATAAAGATGAATATTATTGGCATCAAGTTATTGGTTTAGACGTATATTTAGAAAGCGGGAAGTGCTTAGGCAAGGTAGCCTATATATTTAATGCAGGCAGTAATGATGTCTTTGTGGTTAAAAGCGAGGATAAAGAGTACCTTATTCCAGCCATTTCTGAAGTAATAAAGGCCTTTAATTGGGAAAAAAGAATTTTATGGATTACCTCAATAGAGGGCCTATTGTGAGATTTACTGTCCTTACCTTGTTTCCTGATGTGTTTGATTCCCCTCTAAAGGCCAGTATTTTAGGCAAAGCCATTAAACAGGAGAAAATACGTGTAGATATTATTAATTTACGAGATTTTACCAAAGGGAAGCATAAGGTAGCCGATGATAAGCCTTATGGCGGTGGTAAAGGGATGCTCATGAAGCCAGAACCCATTATTGAGGCCATTAATTCTGTTAAACACGTATCCCCAGAGGTTTGGACTATTTTACTTTCACCTTATGGTTTAAAATTTAATCAACAAATTGCCAAATCTTTGAGTAAAAAATCTCATCTATTACTTATTTGTGGCCACTATGAAGGTGTAGATGAAAGAGTACGGTATTTTATAGATGAAGAACTTTCTTTAGGTGATTTTGTGTTAACTGGAGGGGAGGTAGCAGCCTTGGCCGTTATTGATGCCGTAAGCAGATTAGTGCCCAATGTATTGGGAAGTTATTCTTCAGTAGAGGAAGAGTCCTTTTCTAATGGCCTTTTAGAGTATCCACAATATACAAGACCAAAGGTATACAAAGGTCATAAAGTACCAGAAGTATTGCTTTCTGGACATCATAAAAATATAGAGGAGTGGAGAAGAAGGCAGGCACTATTGAGGACTTTGATTCTTAGACCAGATTTATTGGAAAAGGCAGAATTAGAAAAAGAAGACATGGATTTTTTGATAGAGACCTGCAAATTTCTTGAGTCGTTGAGTCGTTAAATCGTTGAATGGTCAAATCAAAAACCGTTAAATTGGATTGGAGAATGGTCAAATCATTGATTTAACGAATTAACTAATCAACGAATTAACTAAAATAATGGGCTATCCTTATGTTTATATTGGTCTAGTTCACTATCCAGTCTATAACAAACAGAGAGAGATTGTTACAGCAGCAGTAACCGTGATAAATTTGCATGACTTGGCTAGACTGGCAAAGACATATGAATTAGGTGGTTATTTTGTAATCAACCCTTTAGAAGACCAACGTGAACTGGTTGAAAAATTTTTAAATCACTGGCTAAAAGGATACGGAGGGGTCTATAATCCCAGAAGGCAAGTGCCTTTGAGACTCATTTACACAGTATCTTCATTAGACGAGGCCATTAAAAATATTGGCTCTCAGTGGGGAAAATACCCTAAGCTTCTTGGTACCACCGCTAGGATTTATAAAAATGCCTTAGGGTATAGAGAGAGCTCTGCATTAATCTTAAAAAAAGAAACACCATTTCTTATTTTATTTGGCACAGCCTGGGGGCTTGCAGATGAATTAATAAATAGGCTAGACTATGTACTTAAGCCCATTGTGGGGTTAGGTGGCTATAACCACCTATCAGTGAGGACAGCAGCAGCCATTGTCCTGGATCGTATTTTAGGAGGAAAAAATGGAACGTATTCAAATGATAGAAAAGGAAAAGATGAGGCTTGACCTGCCAGAGTTTGGTCCTGGTGATACAATAAAGGTACACAGCCGCGTCTTAGAAGAAGAAAAAGAACGTATTCAGATATTTCAGGGTACAGTCATTCGTAAAAGGGGTTCTGGCATCTCTTCTACCTTTACGATAAGGAGGGTCTCTTATGGTGTTGGAGTAGAAAAGACCTTTCCCCTACATTCTCCTTTAATTGAGAAGATAGAGGTAGTATCTCGTGGGAAGGTAAGGCGTGCTAGACTCTACTATCTGCGTAAACTAAGAGGAAAGGCAGCGAGAATAAAGGAAAAAGGGCGTTGATGTTACCTACAACTGTTTTTGAAGAAAGGCTTTGGGAAAAAGACCTTATGGTAGCAGGCATTGATGAGGCAGGTCGTGGTTGTTTAGCAGGGCCTGTAGTAGCTGCTGCTGTAATACTTAGGCCTGCCCCGTGGAGTAAGTTTCACCACTCCACAGGGCTTGGTGCAACCTTAGAGGGGGTGAATGATTCAAAAAAATTATCCTCTAAAAAGAGAGAGAAGTACTTTGGTGTTATTCAGAGACAGGCAAAGGCCATAGGCATTGGACTTTGTAGTGCAGAGGAAATTGATGCCATAAATATACTGCAGGCTTCTCTTCTGGCAATGAAGCGGGCAGTAGAAGGACTAAATATAATGCCAGATTACCTACTTATTGATGGGCCTTATAATATTGATATACAAATCCCACAAGCTTGTATAAAAGGCGGGGATGGAAAGATTTTATCCATTGCATCTGCATCTATTATAGCCAAGGTAATGCGTGACCAGTTGATGCAAGACTACCACTTATTGTTTCCCATGTATGGATTTGAAAAAAACAAGGGCTATCCTACAAAAAGGCACAAAAAGGCACTTTCAAAGTTTGGACCTTGTTACCTTCATCGTTTAAGCTTTAAACTGTGAAGTTTCCGTTTAAATATATAGCTGCCCATTTTAATTTCACACCTTGGAGGTAGTAGAAATGATAGATGGTTATAAATTTGGCAACATAAGGATTGACGGAAAGAGCTACACAGGTGATGTCAAGATAATAGATGGACAGGTGAAGCCAAACTGGTGGAGGAAGGAAGGTCATAAGCTGTTTCCTGAAGACATTAAGGACATCCTCAAGGCCAAGCCAGAAATCCTGGTAGTGGGTACTGGTGCCTATGGAGTGATGAAGGTAGTTGCTCAAACTAAGGAATTGTTGAAGGAGAAAGGAATACAATTAATTGAAGCCAAAAGCAACCAGGCCTGTGATACTTATAATCAACTCCTTAAAGCTGGTAAGAGGGTAGCTTTTGCTTGTCATCTGACTTGTTAGATGAGACATAATATTGAGTGAAGGGAAGAAAGTACTGGGCGCATTCCACCTTACCTGCTAACTCAAAGTGGTTAATACTCCACATTACTTAGTAGAACCTGGCATTTTTATAGGTGCAGATTATGATAAATTTTTGGTTAAATGTGGAGTTGAAGCTTTTCAGGATTACAGCAACAGCATAATAAGGTCAATTTTGAATTTTTGGGTTGACTTTTGTAATATAAATATTATTTTACGTTAAAAGAGCGTTAACGCTGAGAAAGGCAAACTGCCCGAAAGGGCAGGACGCAAAGTCTGGACCTAAACCTGCAAAAGCAGGTAAGGTGCTGGGGCTGCTGAAGTGTTAAATGAAAAGCCAAAACCCGCCTTGATGTTTAAGTCAGGGCGGGTTTTTTAATGTAATTTGATTAAGATAAATGGTAAAAAAATGTTTTTGAATAATCAAAACCGGGGAATAATGTGAGAAAAAAGTTGTTGCTAATGACCTGTATTATTTTTATTATTTACTTCGTGGGCTAATTCTGGTCAAAGATACATTGATGTTTATTCGGCTACGGAATCATTGAATAAATCAAAGAATGCTCCTGAAGAAAAACAAAATACACTTGAGAAGTGGAGGCAGGAGAGTGAGGCAAGGAAACAAGCTGAAGAGGTTAAAAAAATATACTGTTATATTTAGCAGCAGCAGACCAAAACGTAGATTATGCTTCGGAGATAGCAGAAAAGGCAGAAAGCATCTTTTATCTTAATAAAGCTAAATATTTACTAGATAAGTCCCTCTCAAACTATGACGTTGCTAGTCAACTATATAGTGAGGCTTATAAAACCTTTGGTAGAAAAATTTGGGAATCCATTTTCCCATTCCATGAATACAAGGAAGAGGTTAGAACTTTAATTACAAAACAAAAGAAACTTGCTAAGATAATAGGAAATAAAACTAAAATTCTAGGGTGGTAGAATTGTGAGTTTTGGGAGTCTGTGGTTTCTAGGTTCTTGGCTTAGGCAGTTCTTTCCTCAATTATTTGGGGAAGAAAAACTGCCAAGTTCAGACTCACAAAGAGAAATGACAGAAGAAATGGTAAAAGCAATCTATGGAGACACAAAGATAAAAGAACTTATGTCTAAAGTTGATCTATTCGGTACAGACCCTGTAGAAGATTTAGAAAATCCAAAAGAGGAACTCGTTCGTCTTTTGAAGTCTAAAAATGCCCTAAATGACCCTCAAACAAGGGAAATTTTAGAAAAATACGTCCCTCAGGATGTGAAAAAGAAACTTGGACTTACAGAAAAATGACCATGAATGAAGCAAAGGAAATCATTTTGAGAAAGGGGTAAATTAAACTCTTAATTTCGAGAAAGGTGTAAAATTAAATGAAAACCTTGACCTATCTGTTATTCTTTATCAGCTTTTTAGTCTTAATCGGTACTGCCTGCGCCGATACAGTTATTTATACACCCCATGGGACTTGCACTATTCATGGCGATGAAAAACAGGGAACAATTTATACGCCTGAAGGCACTTATAGTTATTCAGATAATGGGAATACAATCATCATTTATGATGGTAAAGGAACATCTTCTACATATAATAAAGATACTGGCACATTCTATACTCCAAAAAGCACTTATTCAGATGATAAACAAGGCACTATTTATGGTTCTGAAAAAAATTATCATTATCATGACAACAATGATTCTGGCACAATATATAGCCCTTCTGGGACTTCATCTTGGCATGATAGCACAGAAGGAGACACCATTAATCATCTAGTCCCTATTTTACTTGAAGAAATAGATAAAAAATAATCCCAGATAAAATGAAAATTTCTTTTGTTCCAAATTATGACAATTTTTGGCAAAAGTTACAGTAATCACCGATGCAATACTTTATAGATAGACTTTGAATAATGGGAGGGCCTAAAGACCCTCCCTAGAGCCATTATCCATACAAGGTTTCAATCCATCTCGTAGCCTCTGAATCATCTATCTTGCCCAGGTACCTCTGGGTAGTGGAAAGGTCAGAGTGTCGTAAGATAATTTTTGATATTATTTCAAGTGGGATCCCATTCCTACTGGCATAAGTGGCGCTATGTCTTCTTAAGTCATGTGGGCTAATATCAATTACCAGTTTAGTTGCAGCCTTCTTTACAACATGTCTTGCACCAGAATAGGTTAATGGAAATATCTTTTCATTAGGCTGAATCCGTTTTTGGGCTATATATTCCTTCAATCTTTCTGCTACTCTTTGAGGAATAAAAGCCACTTCATATTCTCTCCCACTTTTAGGTTTTTCAAGAATTAGCTTTCTACCATCAACACATTTAGGGGTAAATTTCAATACCTCACCAATGCGCAATCCACCTCTGGCCTGTAGCTCAAGAATGAGCCTGTTTCTAGCATTTTCCGTCCGAAATATCATTTCATCTATGGTTTCTTTGTCAATATACCTTTTTCTAGGTAACTTAGGCATCCTATACATTTTACGCAGGATTGAATTGTTACATGGATTCTTAACCTTTAAATTGAAGCCATTTATGCAAAAATTGAAGAAGGCTTTTAGATGGGAATACCTTAGGTATTTGGTGCTCTGACCATTCTTTGTGGTAGGGTCATTTAGGAAAGTGATAACTTCCTCGGTGTTAATCGAGTCTATTTCCTTTTCACCATAACATTTTGAGAATGACCTAAGCACAAAGGCATAGTTTAAATAATTGCACCTTTTTTGAATTTAACCTATGATGCTCCAAGTACATCTCTACTGCTTTTGCTACTTGCATAACGCACCTCCCAATAATTGATTTCTAGATAGATTATGATATATTTTGTTATAAAGCAATTGCTGCTATGACAGAACTTTAGTAAAAGATGTAGTAATGATTCGATGAGGTTACGGCAATTTTTGGGTTAAACATTTTGAAGGATTATCGTAGCCGAATTGGAAAAAATTAAAGGCCTAGCGCAAGGAAGCACAGGAGAAATTGCGAGAGCAACATAGCGTTTTAGGGTTATTTTAACGACTACACCAAATCCATTGCTTTTGAGGCAATTTGCCACCCGACGGGTGGCCCGGCCCTTGGCCAGAAGAAGAGATGATCTACACACTCCAAGTAGAATGCGTATTTGGGGCATACTTGAAGGAGAAGTGCATCCGCATTTTGGAGATGGATGAGGATTCGTCACTCTATGATCTTCACAATGTGATTCAGGAAGCAGTTGCCTTCGGGCAAGATCATCCCTTCGAGTTCTACATAGCAAACAGCCCGTTCGGATGGAAGAAAAGGTGGTTGACCGAGGCCGAGGACTGGGAAGACAAAGTGGCTGATTTTCTCCGCATACATTTGAAGGACATATGGCCACTTGGCCGAAAAAGATTATACTACTGGTTTGACTTCGGGGATAGATGGACATTCGAAATCCGAAAGGGAAGGAAAGTCAAAGTACCGGAAACCAGTGTGACCTATCCGCGAGTCGTGGAAGCTATCGGTCCCAATCCTGAACAGTATCCCCAATTCGATGAATAGGCTGACCAACAAAGAGTTACATACTTCTCAAGGGACATCGAAAGATTTTTTTATTTTAATTTCTCTATTATGCCTTGTATTAAAATGTTGCATTTTTAGTGCTTGATATTATGGCAATTTTTGGGTTAAATGTGCAGTGGAGATTTTTCAAAGATTAAGGTATAGACGACTATGTCGGATATACCTCCAAAACCGAATAAAAGGCGACATTGTCGTCCGTGAACGTTAGGCGAAACGGCGATTAGTTTATAACGAGTGAGGATTTTATGAAAACAATGCAAGCACAGATGAAATCTGCTAAAGAAATTCTCCATCTATTCAATGCGAAAAGGATAGATGATAACTGGTCGTTTGCAGGATATAAACCCTCTGATACCGGCAAATGGACGCATGATTACCATCGCTACCCTGCCAAATTTATCCCACAATTAGTTGAAAAATTGATTGACGAGTATGTATCAAACAAAGATGCTCATATAAATGACCCTTTTTATGGCTGTGGAACCACCATTGTTACTGCAATATCGAGAGGTTTTAAAGCAAGTGGAACAGAGATTAATAAAATAGCCTATCTTATGACCAAAGTGAAATCAACACCAATAGAACCCAATTATCTAGACAGAAAAATAAAGCAATTTTTATCTAGGTTAAAATGTTTAGAAAACGCTCAGACAACATTATTTAGCAGAGGTATTGACCCTTTAATTCCAGAAAAACACATTGATAGAATTAACTATTGGTTTACCGAGGAAAATAAAATTGAACTTAGTAAAATATTAAGGGTTATTTATGAAGAAGATGATGAAATAATTAGTAACTTTTTCCTAGTTGCTTTTAGTCATATCCTTAAAAATTGCTCCATATGGCTTCAAGGTAGTACCAAACCCACGAGAGATCTAAAGAAGAACCCCATGAAACCTTATGATGCTTTACGAAAACATTTAAGTAAAATGCAGAGAGGGAACAATACTTTCTATAAGGTTGTTCCTACGAAAGTACGAG
>CAZNJP010000052.1:0-5913 GCA_964573345.1 uncultured Syntrophobacter sp.
TAAAAATCACCATATCTTTAAGTAAATCCACTGTCGATTTTTTTAAACGAGAAGCCCGAAAAAATCATACCCAATATCAAAAAATGATCAAAAAATTGCTGGATATTTATGTAAGCCGCCACCAACAAAGGCTCTAACAAGGCGCTCCAGCCGACCGCTTTACAGCGGCGGCTGAGCTCTACCGTCAGGCTAGTCTCAACATTTGACATAAATAGAGTAACTATTGACTATTTTAAAGCCTAACGGCGGGCATTGCGAGCCGCTTAACAATGGGTTGAGCTGCCGTTAGGCATCACAGAAGACTAACAATTTTTTGTGGCTGTAATCTCCTTGTTATTTCTTAAGAAAAATATTAAGAACCTTTCGATTTAGATCTTAGCCAAAGGTGATTTTCTAAAATAGGGCCTAAATAAATGCATAAGATTGCTAATACTATGCCAATAATCACATCAATTACATAGTGATATCGGCAGTAGATAGCGGAAACAATTAGTAGTAAAGTTATAAGTCCATAAATTAATACATAAAATTTTCCCAAATAGAAGGCATAGTAAACGCACATCAAACTAATCTGGGTATGAGCGCTGGGGAAGGCATCTGTTTTGTTGATCTCTAAAGTATTTAGGGTAGAAGCTATAAATTGTGCTAAAGGGGCACCTCTATAAAGGGGTTCATTATGCATCAAGGTAAAACGAGGCCCTATGGCAGGAAATAGCAAATAGCCTGTATAAGATATATAGAACCCTAGAAGTAGACTAAAGACTACTGTAAAGATGCGTTTGTCTTCTTTTAAGTAAAGCCCCACGCCTAGGCATACAGGAAGAAAATAATAGGAAATGTATGCTAATTGCATAGTCTCAGTGAGCCAGGGCCTAATAAAACGTCCTATCCATACTGTAGGGTGGGCGCCAAAGAGAAAATAATCTATTTTGATTAAAGTATAATCTATATAATAGGGATTGATATAAGGGATAATCTCCCCTAAGCTGTTAAATATAATGGGGATTAAAATTATAGGATAAATAAGGTGAATAAGCCTAAAAGAAACTTGTTTTTTTTGTGAAAAGGGGATAAATGTAAATAAAAATACAGCAACAAATAAAAAAATAAATAGGCAAATTAATATTTTTGCATTTGGTATTTTGGTATAAAAAATAATATTAAAGCCTACTAATAAGCTTAAAAAACATAAATTAAGTATATCAAATGGGACAATATGGGATTTTTTTATAAAACCCTTCATTTTAACACTAATGGATAACAAAAAACCACAATTAGTCAAATGTCTCTAAAAAATGTTTAACCGTGAACCTGTGAACGCTTACTAAAATGTCTTACAATTGCTTCTTGACATCCATTAAAAAATAGGTTTATCTTCTGTAAACCTTGTTAGAAAGTTGGGGGTCCTTTCTAACAGGGTAAAGATTAATTCTCAGAGGAGGGTACTATGAAGATACTTATTGGGGGTTTAGTAGCAGCGGTTTTGGGTATTGTAGGAATAGTGGTGTTTTTTGGAGATTTCTTGGCCATTTTGAAGGGAGGGATTCCTTTGTTACTGCTGCTCTTTGGAGCACTTGCTGTATACCTAGGTTTTGAAGAGGTAAGAGACAGATTTATGGAAAAAAGATACGAACCTTCAGAAACAGAAGACTACAAAGCAGAGGTTGAAAAACTTAAAACAGAGATTGAAGAATTGAAAAAGGCTAAGGCAGAGAAAGAAGAAGAAAAGAAGGAAGAATAATCCCAAATTATTATATAACCTGGGATAATATTTTTATGGGCTCTCAATGAACCCAAATTATTGCATAATTTGGGGCTTTTATATTTAAGGGAAGTTGGAGGGACAAAGTCCCATAGGAAGGCCGGAAGGTCTTGCGTAGACTGCATTGCTATTGAATAATCTGGGATGAAAGAATCGATGTGGAAAATTGCAGTATTTTTCTTCTTTTTAGCCATAATATGGCAAGCTATAAACAAATTTCTTAAATTAAGAAGGCTAGAAAAAGATAAGGTAAGGGCTGCTCAAAGAGACCTGAAGGTCGAGGAAATAAAGGCAAAACCGCCATTTGAAGAAATATGGTTAAGAATCGTCACTCATAGAGAACAAACATTTTATACCAAAGCCAATAAAGGCTTTACATACAAAATTGTTGACAGTGTACTTCAGCTAAGTACACACCATAAGATTCACAAAGACGATCTTAAAAAGGCCTATACTTGGTTTCCAGCAGATGACCCAGCCAATATCCATGAAGAAATAAGGGGGCTTTCTTACGCATGGGCAATTTTATATGATAAAAGGATCTCTGGTAAGTTAAATCGTTGAGTCGCTGAATTGCTAAAACGATTTAATGAATTAACTAATTAACTAATTAACTGGATTCCCCAATCCTTGACATTTGATTGTGACTAAACTAAAAAATCCTTTATGTCTAGGAAGTTTGCCAAGATTTTAGTAGCCAATCGGGGTGAGATTGCCCTTAGAATCATCCGTACCATAAAGGAATGGGGTAGTGCTGCTGTGGCTGTATATGAAACGCCTGATAAGGACTCAAGGCATATTCTTCAAGCAGATGAAGCCATTTGGTTAGGTGATGGCCCATGTTGTGATTATTTAAATATAGAGGGCATCCTCAAAGCCGCTAAAAAGGCAGGGGCAGAGGCCATTCACCCTGGTTATGGCTTTTTGGCAGAAAATCCCAATTTTGCAAAGGCATGTGAAGAGGCAGGCCTTAACTTTATTGGTCCTCCCTCTCATGTTGTTAAATGCCTGGGGGATAAGGTAATGGCCCGTAAATTGGCAGAAGAAGCAGGCATTCCGGTGGTACCAGGAACAGACCCATTGCCAGAGAGCGAAGAAGGTGAGGAAATAGCCTTTTCTTTTGCCAAAAAATATGGATTTCCTTTAATGATTAAGGCAGTAGGTGGTGGTGGTGGACGTGGCATCCGATTGGTAAAGACAGAAAAAGAACTTTTAGAACAACTTTCTGTGGCAAGGGTTGAGGCAAGAAGGGCCTTTGAAGACAAAAGGATTTATTTAGAGGCATTCATTCCCGCCCCAAAACACATAGAGGTGCAAATTTTAGGCGATAGCCATGGAAATCTCATCCATTTAGGCACTAGAGACTGCTCCATCCAAAGGCGTCACCAGAAACTTGTAGAAATTGCACCAGATAGACTTAATAACCATCAACTTACCAAAAATATTTGTGAAGCAGCAGTAGTTGTAGCAAAAAAGGTAGACTATATAAATGCTGGCACAGTGGAATTTTTGGTAAAGGGAGATAAATTTTATTTCTTAGAAATAAATACACGCCTGCAAGTAGAGCACACTGTGACAGAAATGGTTACGGGAGTGGATATTGTCAGGGCCCAATTAGACATCGCATCTGGTTACCCCTTACCTATAAGGCAGGAGGATGTAATTATAAGGGGGCATGCTATTGAAATGAGGATCAATGCAGAAAATCCTCAGAATGATTTCCTCCCCGAAAGTGGTAAGAAGGTAATGGTCTATTATTCACCAGGGGGTTTTGGGGTAAGGTTGGATGGTCATGTCTATCCTGGCTATGTAGTTCCAGATGTTTATGATTCTTTACTGGTGAAACTCTCTGTTTATGGACTCAGTTGGAAGGAGACTGTAGACAGATTAAAAAGGGCCTTAAATGGATTTATCATCGTTGGACCAAAGACTACTATTCCATTTTATCTTCGCTTGTTAGAGGATAAGGACTTCCAGACAGGTAAATTTGATACTAGTTATTTAGAGACACATCCCAATCTGTTTAACTATAATCTAGAAGAAAGAGAAGTGGCAAAGATTGCCAAGTTGATAGCAGAAATCCATCACCGCGGTTATAATCCTTATGCAGCGTAGAATTAGGAGAAACATGCCTATAAAAGAGGTACTTGAGACCTTAAGAAGGTCAAAGGGATACTATATTACAAACACCCAAAGAGACCTTTCACAATCAGACTTTAAAAATCGAATACTTTTACATACAGAGCTTTTGGCAGCACCATATAGGGAAAGGGCAGGGTATTTTTCTTTAGAAATCAGTGGAGGCGCTTCAGTGCATGTAGATATGCTAAGAAAGCAGGTAAACCCCTTCTTAAAATTAAAATTACTCCGTAAAGAGATGGAAAGTACCATGTTTCAAACACTTTGCCGAGGTGTAAATTTATTTGGCTACCGCCCTTATCCAGAAAATGTGATAAGAATGACAGTAAGGGAGTTCTCAAAGTATATTGATATATGGCGCGTATTTGATTTTCTAAATTATGTACCAAATATGGTCCCTGTATTTGAGGAGGTAAAAAGGGCAGAAAGAATCTTAGAGCCATCTATTTGTTTTTCTACTGGACCTGAACACACTGACGAATATTATGTAAAAAAGGTAAAAGAAATTTTAGATGTCACTGGTGAAAATATTCTCCTTTGCATTAAAAATCACGGTGGTTTAGGCACACCTACAAGAATTGGTAGGTTAGTCTCTGCCATAAAATCTGCATTCCCTGAACTTATTATCCATTATCATGGCCATAATACAGATGGCAATGATGTGGGAAGGATTGTGGCTGCAGTGCTTGCCGGTGCAAAGATTGTAGATGCTGGAGACCATGCCTTTACCGGCTTTTTTGGACCTCCTCCTATCCTCACTGTAATCGATACTTTAGCGGAAATGGGCATTAAGGCAGAGGGCATAGATAGGGATGCAGTAATTACTACTTCTCAAGTATTAAAACCTGAAAGGTCAGCCTATGCAGATTTTGAATCACAATTTAAGGGTTTTGATCCTACTGTTCAAATCCATAAGCTCCCTGGTGGTGCTATGGGAAGTAGTTTTGAACAAGCTCAAAAAGGTGGATTTCTTCATCTTATGCCAGAGATACTCCTAAAGGAATTGCCAAAGGTACAAAGGGAGCTTGGAAATTGGTGGAGTGTTACACCGGGTTCTCAAATCCTTTGGACAGCATCTGTAGACAACGTGCTCTCTGGTAAGAGATATGAAAATCCAAGCGGTGATTTAAAAAACTTGCTCTTAGAAAGATATGGCCCATTTCCATTTTATCGGCCAGCTAATGAACTATATAGAAAGGTATTCGGCCCTGATTGGAAACAGATTTTTGAAAAAGAGGTGGGAATAGAAAAGATTGAGGAAATAGATTTAAAAAAAGAGAAAGAGGATTTAAAAGAAAATCTGGCAAGAGAAGTAACACAAGAAGAATTAATACTCTATCTTCAGCACCCAAATGACGCAGTAGATTTTTTCAAATTCGAAGAGCAATATGGGAAGTGTTATGTTTTGCCACCTCAAGTTTGGTTTAGGCAAGGTGGCTTTGCAGTAGGGGAAAAGATTACATTTACTGATTATATGGGAAAATCCCATATCATTGAAATAGGGCCTAGCCATTATTCAGATAAAGGAGAAAAAGCCACTTACTTTTATATTAACTTTCATCCAGAGATATTTATGTTCAGAGAAGAAAGAGAAATTAAAGAGGAAAGACCTGCTTTAAGTAAAGAAGAAATTACCTATCTGGCAAAGGCAGGGGATATCAGGGCACCATTTAATGCCGCTGTGCAAAAGATTTGTGTAAAGATTGGTGATGTGGTAAAATCTGGTGACACATTGATAGTAATTGAGGCCATGAAGATGCAAACCCCTATTGAATCACCACTAAATGGTAAAATAAAGAAAGTTTCAGTAAAGGAAGGGCAAGAAATAAAGATGGGAGAAAGGCTAATACTTATTTCTTCTTCCTAAAACAGAAAATAGAGGACAGATCTCTGACTTCTGTCTACGATACAGGCCCTGTTAAGTATGTGCTAGTAAGCAGCTTGGTTGCATTTTTTATGGTAACTTTCTTTTGCAAAGAGCATTGCTAGTTTGAATTACTTAACAGGGCAGG
>CAZNJP010000052.1:6013-13448 GCA_964573345.1 uncultured Syntrophobacter sp.
GGGCAGGTGGCGGGCAGGTAACCAATTGACGATATTTATCATGTATCGTGAATCATGTATCATTAATATTTAGGGGGCATTTATGACGCCTACATTTAAAATAGAGGAAGAAATAGACGAATTTCAAAAGAGGGTAAGAGAATTTATGGATTCCATGTTCCAAACAAGTTCTTTTCCCTTAATGATTTCCAAGCATTTCCTGCCTGCAGTGGATGTTTTTGAAACAGAAGAGGAATTGGTTGTAGTGATGGATATAGCTGGCTTAAAAAGGAAAGATATTCAAGTGACCTTAAAGGACAATGTTCTTAAAATTTATGGAAATCGCTCTCCACATTTAGGTTCTTGTAAATATCATCAAATGGAGATAAATTATGGCCCCTTTGAACGTTTGCTCCATATACCCATTTCTGTAGATACACAAAATATGTCAGCTACCTATAAAGATGGCCTTTTAGAAATAAAATTGAGCAAGAAAAAGACAAAGGTGATAAAAGACATCCAGGTGAGTGAATAAAAATGAAAAAGTTCTCTATCCCAAATGAGTTACCCATCTTACCATCTAAGGATATGGTGCTTTTCCCAAGTATGGTATTGCCTTTTATGGTAATGGAAGAGTCTTTATTCAAACTGGTAGATGATGCCTTAAGTGGTGATAAGATAGTGGGTCTGGTAGCTATGAAAGGTGAAGAAAAAAAGAAACTACCAGAGAACTTACATCAAATAGGTTGTGCTGCCTCAATTATGAAGATGATCAAAGTGCCAGAAGGGGGTATGAGGCTATTGATGCAGGGACTGGCAAGGATTAAGATAGAAAATTATACTGCGAAGGAACCCTACCTTAAGGCTATAGTAACCCCTTATTATGATCGGTATGAAAAAGATGTGGAACTGGATGCATCAGTAGCAAACGTACGTGGCCTTTTTCACAAGGTGATTGAACTCTCACCAGCCCTTCCCCCAGAATTGGACATAATGGCTACAAATATAGATGAGCCTGGAACATTGGCAGATATGGTGGCTTCTACCATAAATATCAATAAATTAGAAAAACAGGAAATCTTAGAGATATTTGATGTGAAGCAAAGGTTATTAAAGGTAATGGAATTCCTCAATCGTGAGATTGAAACCTTAGAACTAGCGAACAAGATTCAAACCCAGGTAAAGGCAGATATGGATAAGGTCCAGAGGGAATTCTTTCTCAGGCAGCAACTTAAGGCCATCCATAAAGAATTAGGGGAAAAGGATGAGCATGAAACAGAGATTGAGGGGTTGAAAGCAAAGATAGAACAAAAAATGCTCCCTCAAGAGGCAAAAAAGGAGGCAGAAAGAGAGATTAACCGATTGGCCAGGATGAACCCAGCCTACCCTGAATATACAGTAGCAAGAAATTATTTGGACTGGATTTTAGAATTGCCCTGGCGTGAAGGTACAGAGGATAATCTGGATATAGGTGGAGCAAGAAATATTTTAGACAGAGACCATTATAATCTTGAAAAGGTAAAGAAGAGGGTCTTAGAGTATTTGGCAGTAAGAAAGCTTAAGCCAGATGCCAAGGGCTCTATTTTGTGTTTTGTTGGGCCTCCTGGTACTGGGAAGACATCCTTAGGTAAGGCCATTGCTGAGGCATTAGGTCGTAAGTTTGTCCGTATTTCCTTGGGTGGCATTCGTGATGAGGCAGAAATCAGGGGACACAGGCGTACATATGTAGGGGCCATGCCAGGTAGAATCATTCAGAGTATACGCAAAGCAGGTTCTAATAACCCTGTGTTTATGTTGGATGAGATAGACAAATTAGGATTAGATTTTAGAGGCGATCCCTCTGCGGCTTTATTAGAAGTACTGGACCCAGAACAAAACTATGCATTTACAGACCATTATCTAGGAGTGGAATTTGACCTCTCTAAGGTAATGTTTATCACTACAGCCAATATCCTGGACACTGTTCCTATGCCTTTAAGGGATAGAATGGAGGTATTGGAACTGCTTGGATATACCGTAACTGAAAAGGTCTTGATTTCAAAAAAATACCTTATTCCCAGACAATTGGCAGCAAATGGTATTAGTGAGAAATATTTACGTTTTGAAGACGAAGGCATAAAAAAGGTCATTATGGACTACACAAGGGAAGCAGGTTTAAGGAATTTAGAGCGTGAAATAGCCTCTATCTGCCGTCAAATTGCTACCAAAATCGCAGAAGGAAATGAGGTGTCAGTATTAATAACACCGGACAATGTAGCAGAATTTCTGGGCCCCCAAAAGTTTTACTTTGAGGTATCAGAAAGGACGATGGCACCTGGTGTGGCCACAGGATTGGCATGGACCCCTACAGGAGGTGAAATTGTCTTTATAGAAGTTACAAAGATGCCAGGGAAAAGGCGTCTTATCCTTACTGGCTCATTGGGTGAGGTAATGAAGGAATCTGCTGAGGCAACCCTTAGTTATATCCGCTCTCAGGCAAAAAAAATTGGTATCCCTGAAGATTTTTATGAATATAACGATATTCATATTCATGTACCTGCAGGTGCCATCCCAAAGGATGGCCCTTCTGCCGGAGTAACTATTTGCATTGCTCTACTTTCATTGCTTACTAACAGGCCTGTTAGAAGCGATTTGGCAATAACAGGAGAAATCACTTTGCGTGGTTTGGTCTTACCCGTGGGTGGCATAAAAGAAAAGGTGTTGGCTGCCCATTTGGCAGGCATAAAATATGTGGCCTTGCCTAAGAGAAATGCAAAAGATTTAGAAGAAGTTTCAGAAGATGTAAAGCAACAAATAAAATTTATCTTAATAGAAAGGGTAGATGAAATCATCGATTTTGCATTAAAGAAATGAGACTAATAGATTTACATATCCATTCTACTGCATCTGATGGTTCTTTTAGTCCCAAAGAATTAGTAAGACTTGCCAAGGAAAAAGGACTTTCAGCTATTGCCTTAACAGACCATGATACAGTGGCAGGTAATAAGGAAGTAATGATTACAGGAAAAAAGCTAGACTTAGAAGTAATATCAGGCATAGAGCTCTCTGCCTATTTTGAGAAAGGAACACTTCATATTCTGGGTTATTTTGTAGATTATGAGGATAAGAATTTTTTAAGGAAGATTTCTATATTGCAACAGGCAAGGGCCGAAAGGAATCCAAAGATCATAAAAAAATTGCAAAAATTGGGTATTCCCATTGATTACCAGGAGGTAGTAGATATTTCTGGAGGTGGTCAGGTAGGCCGTCCTCATATTGCTCAAGTACTCATTAAGAAAGGTATAGTAAATAACTTTAATGAGGCATTTGAGAGGTTTTTAAAGAAGGGAAGACCAGCTTATGTAGAAAAGGAGGCTTTTACAGATGAGCAGTGTTTAGATATCCTACTGGCAGTAAATGCCTTACCTGTCCTGGCCCATCCTTATACATTGCATTTAGATGAATACCAACTCAAGAGATTTGTCAAAAAATTAAAGGATAATGGTTTAGCAGGAATAGAGGTCTATCACTCAGACCATAGCCCTGCCCAAATAACTAGCTATTTAGAAGTGGCAAATACCTTTGATTTGGCCATTACAGGCGGTTCGGATTTTCATGGGGAAAATAAACAAGGGGTAGAATTAGGCACAGGTTATGGAAATTTACGCATTCCTTATAGCATATTAGAAAAATTAAAACAGATCTATTATGGAGACAAGGCATGGAAGGCAGCAATACATTAGATATTTTAAAGGAAATAATTGAAAGGGAACAAAAGGCCAGGGATTTTTATATCCAAGCCCAAGAAAAGGCCATTCACCCTCTTTGTAAGAGGGTGTTTAGTATCTTGGCTAAGGAAAAACAAAGGCAACTATCCAGGGCACATCAGGTGTATAACTCCTTTAAAGAGGGGTATGGATGGCGTATTGACCGTTTTTTGTGGGAGCCAGGGCAATGTAAAAAAAATCCCTTTGAAAAGTTAAGTGAAATAGCTAGTGGAACTGTACACATTTGGCCAGATGACCTCAAGCTTTTGGGTTTGGCTATAAAATTAGAAGAGGAATACTTTACATTTCTGGATGAAAAGGAAAAAGAGGCTATTCAGCCATTGGCAAAGAGGTGTTGTATAGGACTTTCTTATGCTACTAGGAGATATTATTTGATGCTTTCAGACGTACATGATTATTTAACAAATCCTGAAGATTGGTTGCCTTTAGAAGAGCGTGTCTTTGTGGATGGTGCATAACGTAAGCATAGAGCATAGAGCTATGGGCATAGGTTTTCTACGCTCTTTGCTCTATGCCCTTTGCTTATTTGGATGTGAAATGAGTTAAAATCGGTAGTAGTTGAGTGAGAAGGCTATTTTCAGATGAGGATATTGGGAGTCTATGGGAGTCCAAGAGAGGATGGAAATACAGATTTGCTGTTGAATCAATTTCTTAAAGGGGTAAGCGATAGTGGGCATAAGATAGAAAAGGTCTATGTGAGAAAACTAAATATATCCCCTTGCCTGGCCTGTGGTGAATGTGAAGAGGCAGGAAAGTGTACTATTTCTGACGACATGGACATTGTTTACGAGGCACTAACTAATACAGAATGTCTGGTTTTGGCCTCTCCTATTTATTTTTATAGTGTAACTGCCCAAATGAAGATTTTAATTGATCGTTGTCATGTCTTATGGTATAAAAGGAAAACTTCTAATAATAATGGTTTCCGTCCTGCCTTTTTTATCTCAGTGGCTGGTACTAAAGGGAAAAGGGTGTTTGATGGGGCAATGCTTACAGTGAGGTGTTTTTTAAACGCCATAGGCTTTAGGCTAAAAAACTGTTGGCTTTATCCTGGTTTTGACGCAAAAGGAGAAATAGAAAAATACCCAGAAGTCCTATCTAAAATCTATAATGCAGGGAAGACTGTATGTTAGAGTTGATTATTATAGGTTCTGGTACGGGTGTGCCTTCCTTGTTTAGGGCCTCTCCAGCTATTTTAATAAAAACCAAAAACACCTATATTCTTATGGACACTGGGCCAGGGACCTTAAGACAACTACTCAGGGTAAATGTCCACTTTTCAAAAATAGACATAATCCTGTATACCCACCTTCACCCTGACCACGTAACTGATTTGGTGCATTTTTTATTTGCTGCCAAAAATGAGCCTCAATTTAGGTGTGATAAACCCGTACTTATCTTTGGCCCTAGAGGTTTTTTAGATTTTTATGAAAGATTAAAGATGGCTTATGGAGAGTGGGTTGTCTTACCTGAAGAAAAGGCAATTTTATCAGAAATTTCCCCCTATAAAAAAACAACCAAAAATGACATCTTGATACATGCATTTCCTACCTTCCATACAGAAAATAGCCAAGGCTACCGCATAGAAACAGATGGAAAGGTGTTGGCCTATTCAGGGGATGCAGCAGAAACAGATGCACTTATCTCACTGGCAAAAGATGCAGATATCTTTATTTGTGAGGCATCCTTTCCAAAAGAGACTCCTTATCACCTAACACCCGGTATTGCTGGAAAGATTGCAAAGGAATCAGATTGCAAATGTCTAATCCTTAACCATCTGTATCCAGAATGTGATGCAGCCGATCCAGTAGCTCAATGCAGAAGGTATTATCATGGGCCGCTTATTATTGCCCAAGACTTACTAAGAATAAAAGTGTGAGTCAGTGTGTCAGTTAACTGACTAACTGATAAACCGAGTAACTAACTAACTAAAAAGGGGGTAAAATGCCTATTAGCCAGGACTTATTAGATATCTTGGCCTGCCCAAAATGTAAGGGGGATTTGCGATATGTAGAAAAAGGGCCTCAGGAAGAAGGTCTAATATGTGACAAATGCAAACTATTTTACCCTATTAAGGATGATATCCCTATAATGCTTATTGAAGAGGCCATTGAGATAAAGAAATAATTTTTTGATTATTCTCAACCATTCAGCTCTTTATTTCCCGTCTGTAACTGGCAAGAGGACCTAATTAACAATTTTACATAGAGTTGGAAGATTCAATTCTTGACCAAATCATAATATATTGTTATAGTTTTTTTAGATAACTATATTTGAACAGAGGTGTTTGAGTGAGGAGTGAAAATCATTTGAAAAAAGCAAGGATGCTTTATGAAAAAGCAGTAGAAGAGTTTAGAAAGGCCAAAGAGAAAAAGGACGGCGTGGTTTTAAGAGATGCTTCTGCAAAGGGATGGCTTTCCGCCATTGAAGCTACTAATAGCCTTTTCATTAAAAAAGGGGTTAAGGAAGAGGAGCTACCCCAAGCTGACAGGGGAAGAAGATATATGGTCAATAAATATGCTGAGAAGGAACTGAGATTATATTATTTCTCCCTAAGAGATAACCTTCATATAGTGGGTTACTATGATGGAACACTAGACTTTGATGAGATAGAGAGATACTTGGATGACTTGGACTCATACATTAAAAAGATTGAGGGATTGAAGACCGGCACCTGAAAGTTGCCATAATGTCACGTGGAAAGAGTATATTCAGCATCCTGCCATATTTTTTGATTTCGTTTTTAGCAACCTTGCTTGCCCATCTTGCATATCTCTTTATGGGAAGAAGAAAAAGAATTGCAAAAGCCAACTTGGATTTGGTTTTTCAAACAAGGCTTACCAAAAGGGAGAAAGAGTACATTTTGAAACAGAATCTAAAGAAAATATGCATTGGTTTTTTAGAGCTTATCAGATGCATATACTTACCAGATTGTAATAAATACATAAAGATCAAAGGAGAAGAGCACCTAAAGGAGGTATTTGATAAAAAAATGGGTGTAGTAATAGTAAGTGCCCATGTAGGCAATTTCCCATTAATGACTATGTTACTGGCACAGAAAGGCTATCCTATAGCCGTAATCGCCAAAGACCCACATAACCCGATTTTGGCTAGGTTTATGCAAATGTTAAAGAAAAAATCAGGAGTTACCTTTATCAATGCAACCGATAAACATGCTCCACGCTTGGCACTAAAATGGCTAAAACAAGGTGGGATACTTTATCTGCCATTGGATCAAAATGCCCCAAAGCACAATGTGATGATTGATTTTTTTGGCCATTCTGTACCTACCTATAGAAGCCCTGTTGTTTTTTCTCAAAAGATAGGCGCCCCTATTCTACCAGTATTTATAGTATCTGAATCGGATTATCAAACCATCTATATAGAAAAACCATTTGAAATAAAGATTACAGGCAAAAAGGATAAAAACATTCATGAAAATCTCACATCATTAATGAAGATTATTGAATCCTATATACTAAAATACCCTACTCAATGGTGGTGGTGGCATCGCCGCTTTAAAGAGCATATTGATTATTCTAAATTATGAGATTAATGAATTTAATATAGTGTGGCTTAATAATTCCCCCGTGAAAAGGATTTTCTCTCTGTTTGTTTTTTAATTTCTATTTTTTCAGTGTGTCGCTTTATTCGAGCAGTTTTTCTTTTTATCCAAAACAGTTGAAAGC
>CAZNJP010000053.1:0-13373 GCA_964573345.1 uncultured Syntrophobacter sp.
TTAGGCCTTTAATGATAGAGAACCAAGTTAATTCGTTGATTCGTCAAATAGTAAAACCGCTTTAATCAATTTTCGATTTAACTACTGAACGTTTACCTTAAAAGCCTATTCATTACTTCAAAGTACTTTTTTCTGGTATTGATAATTATATCCCTTGGTAACTTGGGGGCGGGTGGATCCTTGCCCCATCCTGTTGATATAAGATAATTACGTAGATATTGTTTATCTAAGCTATCTTGAGGGACACCAGGGGTATAGCTCTCTAAAGGCCAAAAACGAGAGGAGTCAGGGGTAATCAATTCATCTATCAAAATAAGCTCACCATCAGCTATACCAAATTCAAATTTTGTATCAGCTATAATAATGCCCTTTTTTATAGCAATCTTTGCTGCTTCTTTATAAATAGAAAGGCTTACATCCTTAATCTTTTCAGAAACTCTCCTATCTCCTAAAATTTCTGCCATCTTTTTATAATTAATGTTTATGTCATGGCCCTGCTTTGCCTTGGTGGACGGTGTAAATAAGGGTTCAGGCAAGGCATCTGCCTCTACCAGACCAGGTGGTAATTGGTGACCACATACTCTTCCTGTTTTTTTATATTCTTTCAAGGCAGAACCTGTAAGATAACCCCTAACAATACACTCTATAGGTAATGGCCTTGCCTTTTTAACCAATGCACTCCTTCCTTCTAGTATTTCCACATATTTTTGACAAACAGAGGGGAATTCACTTACTTCAGCAGTAACTATATGATGTGGAATGACCTTTTCCTCTTTAAACCAATATAGAGAAATCTGATTTAGAACAAAACCCTTATCAGGAATGGGGTCTGGCATGACCGCATCAAAGGCAGATACCCTATCTGTAGTTACTAGTAGAAGGTATTTTCCAAAATCATATACATCCCTTACCTTTCCTTTATACATTGTTCCTAAATCTGAAAAGTTTGTTTCATAGACAATCATTTTAGATAATCCACCCCTTCTTCAAATTTAATGGGTTTTATAGGGAACGCCTTATAAAAGCTATCATCTGAAATCACGCTCTCCCCCAAAAGCATGGTAATCATCTCAGTGGTTAAAGGATAAAAGGAAATGCCCTGGAAAATATTGGTTATAAACATTATTAGACTTACCGGGATATGTATCTTCCATAAAAACCTTTTCTCTAAACCCTTTGCAATAATATCTAAGATTTTATTATATTCAAGGGGCTCTGGGCCACCAACCTCATATGTCTGGTTTTGGGTATTAGATAAGCTCAATGATAGGGTAAATCCTTTGGCAACTGTTTTCACATGTACAGGTTGAAGCCTGTAAAGGCCAGAACCAATAACAAAAATTAATGGAGGCCACCTGATTAGCTTTGCAAGCATAGTAATAAAGTGGTCGTATGGGCCATAAATTACCGATGGTTTAAAAATAGTATAGGTTAAGCCACTTTTCTTTACATATTCTTCTGCCTGTGCCTTGGTGCGAAAATAAGCAGTTTTTGCTTTTAAATTTGCCCCTAATGCACTCATATGGATGAATCTTTTTATAGAGGCCGACTTAGCTGCCTCAATTGCATTTACTGTAGCCTCGTAATGCAGTGCCTTAAAGGTAATATTTTTTTTAGGAAACTCCTTAATAATGCCTACAAGGTGGATAACTGCATCACAACCCCTTATCTTATCTTCTAATTCTCTTTCTAGTATATCCCCGTAAGTTACTTCTACCTTTTCAATAGCGCGTAGCTTCTTTTCTGAGCCAGGCCTTACCAGAACCCGCACTTTATAGCCTTCTTCCAAAAGGGCCTCTACTACATAATTTCCTACAAAGCCTGTAGCTCCAGTGACAAATACTTTCATCTTCTCGATCCTCATTTCTCGATGCTCGATAATCCACTCTTTTATTCAAAATATCGAGTATCTAGTATCATGTATCTTCACAAGACAATAGCTTTGTCTTTTTTTATTAAAACCATATCCTCTAATCTTACTCCTCCCCAACCTTCTAGATAAAGACCGGGCTCCACTGTAACTATCATATTTTCCTGAAGTTTTTCAAAGGGCTCTCTTGGGCTCAAACTTGGAGGCTCATGTACCAATATCCCTACTCCATGTCCTAAAGAATGGAGAAATTCATCTTTGTAGTTTTGCCTTTTAAAAAATTCTCTTGCAATGGTATCTGCTTTATTTGTCATCATACCAGCACAGATTTTAGAAAATACTAAACTTTGTGCTTTAGCTACTAAGTTATATATCTTTTTAAATGTTTCATCTTTTTCTCCCAAATAAAATGTCCTTGTCATGTCTGAACAATATCCATTCCACCTTGCACCAAGGTCTATAATAATGGGTTCTTTTTCTCTAATAGGCTTTTCAGAAGGTGTGGCATGGGGGATGGCTGCATTTGCACCAGAGGCTACAATAGGAGGAAAGGCCAATTCTGCTCTATATTCTTTTCTTATTTTTTCTTCTATCCACCAAGCTATCTCTTTTTCTGTCTTACCAGCCCTTAAAAACCTCTCTAATTCTAAGAAAAGCTTTTTAGCAATAGATAAGGCCACTTTTATAGTCTCAATTTCCTCTTTATCTTTTATCTTACGCAATGTTTCTACTATATTTTTAGTAGGTATTACTTCTATAAATTCACTTATCTTTTGATAAAACCTATAGGTAAGGTGTTGGGCCTCAAATCCAATGGGCTTTGGAAATTCTTCAAATAAACTTACCGTTTCTTTAAAAAAATCTTTTTTGTATATGTTAATTTGCCAGTTAGTCTCCTTTTTTGCCCTCTCTGCATACCGTGGGTCTGTAAGTAAAACGGCCCTGTCTTGGGAAATTAACAGATAGCCAGCACTTTCCCCAACTTGGTGGTCTTCTGCAGTAAATCCACTCAGATAACGCCGATTGGCTGGGTTGGAAACAAACAACGCCCCTAAATTATTTTCTGAAAGTAATTCCCTTAGCCTTTTCAATCGCACTTCATACATGATACATGATATATGATACAAGATACAAGAGGCCCCCAGGTAGGAAAGCAAAAGTAATTGATTTACCTACTTTTTTTCTTTTATTCTCCCTTATTTGCATAATTTTGACTAATGGTGTATATTTTAAAATTGTTTGTGCTGAGCAAGCAAAAAAAGGGGTTTTTAAAAGCCCACGATTTTCTACATAAAGGAAAAGTATAAAGGAAGACAAAAATGATAATCATTGGAGAAAAGATAAATGCCTCTATTAAGAAAACAAGAAAAGCAATAGAGGAAAAGGACTTAGAATATTTAAGGAATCTGGCAAAAAAACAGGTAGAGGCCGGTTCTGATTACCTAGATGTCAATGTAGGAACAGGTAAAGATGAAATAGAAAACATGAAGTGGATTGTTAAAGAAATTGAGAGCGCAGTAAGTGTCCCCCTGGCCATTGATACTGCAGATGAGGCTGTCATGGAAGCTGCACTGAAGACTGTAAATACCGGTATCTCCATTATTAATTCCATTAGTGCAGAGGAAAATATACTTAAAAGATTCTTGCCTTATATTAAGGAGTACAAGACACAGGTAATAGCTCTTGCTATGGGCAAGGAAGGAGTACCCAAAGACATGAAAACTCGACTAAAGAATTGTACCATTATTTCTAATGAATGCCAAAAAATGGGGATAGATATGGAAAATATATTTTTTGACCCACTAGTAGTTCCACAGGCAACAGATCAAACACAGACCCTTGTTACCCTGAAAACTATAGACAAGATAAAGGAGGAATTTCCTAATTCTAGGACTTGTCTTGGGCTGAGCAATATCTCATTTGGATTACCACTGCGAAAACTTGTTAATTCCACTTTTATAGCAATGGCTATTTCAAGGAATTTAGATGCAGTAATCCTTGATCCTTTAGATAACAAATTGATGTCGGTAATCAAAACAGCAGAGATGCTAATGGCTAAGGATAAATTCTGCAAAGGATATATCAAGGCTTTTAGGACAGAAAAACTTGTCTATTAATAGGAGTACACTATGGAACTGTATGACAAAATAATCCAAATGATGCAGGAGGGAGAGGAAGAAGAAGTAGTAGCTTTGGTAAAGGAGTGCCTCTCTGAGGGAAGAGATGTTCAAGAGATAATCAATAAAGGATTGATAGCAGCAATGGATATCATAGGCAAGAAGTTTCGTAAGGGAGAGATGTTTTTTCCTGAAGTTATGTTGTCTGCTACCTGTATGCATGCAGGTATGAAGATCTTAAGACCCTATTTTAATGCTTCTAATAAAAAACAGTCTGCTAAATTTATCATTGGTACAGTTGCTGAAGATGTTCATGATATAGGGAAAAATCTGGTAGCCATGAATCTTGGTGCAGCGGGCTTTGAGGTTATAGACCTTGGGACCGATGTTTCCCCTGAAAAATTTGTACAAGCAGTAAAGGAACATAATCCAAAGATTCTTGGCATGTCCGCCCTTCTTACTACTACCATGCCACACATGAAAGAAACCATTATGGCCATTGACTCAGCAGGATTGAGAAAGAAGAACAAGAAATTGAAAATTATGGTAGGTGGGGCACCTGTTGACCAGGAGTTTGCTGATGAAATTGGGGCAGATTTCTATGGGAATGATGCTATGGAGGCTGTAACCATAGCCAAAAGTATAGTGACGCGAAAGGGTAAATAATGGTAGGAAATAAGTTTAATCCACTATCAGAGGAAGAAATAGAGCTTATCCACTCCTATTCTCTTAAAGTGCTAGAAGAAGTAGGAATAAAGGTAAAGGACTGTTCTGCTTATGAAGTCTTTAAAAAGAATAAGGCCATTACAAATGGTGATCTGGTGAAGATACCTCGGTCCATGGTCTTGGATGCCTTAGAATCCACCCCCTCTAAGGTGGTTCTCTACGGACGTCAGCAGCGGCATACACTGGAACTGAAGGGAAGAGAAGTCCATTTGGGTACTGGAGGAGCTGCCTTGAATGTAATTGATCTGGATTCTAAAGAACCTAGGAAGGCCACTTTGAGAGACATTATGTTGCTGGCCAAACTTGTAGAAAACTTGGAGTATGTGGACTTCTATATTCGGCCAGTAGTGGCACAGGATGTGCCTAAAGAAGAGCTAGATATTAATAAATACTACGCCAGTATGTTAGGAACTACTAAACATGTTATGGGCTCTGTATATTCTATTAAATCTTTCCATCAGGTAAAGAAACTTGCATCCATTATTGCAGGCTCCCTTGAATCTCTAAAGAAGAGACCGTTTATTTCTTTTATAACCTGCTGGATGAGGAGTCCATTGGCCTTGGACCCTCAAGCCACCGAGATAATGATGGAAATAGTTAAGGAAAGATTGCCAGTGGTTCTCTCCTCAGCGCCTATGGCTGGCTCCACTGCACCTATTACCCTTGGTGGTTGCCTTGTTCAGATTCATGCCGAGATTCTCTCAGGCCTTGTTCTTTCACAGCTTGTAAACCCAGGTACACCTGTGATCTATGGCTATGTACCATCAGTAGCAAACCCTATTTCTATGGATTATTTAGGAGGCTCAGCAGAATTTGGCCTTCTCAATGCAGGTGCAGTCCAGTTAGCAGCACATTTTGGGCTCCCCAATTATTCCTCAGCAGGTCTTACAGATTCCAAGATACCTGATGCCCAAGCAGGTATAGAAAAGGCCCTCTCAATACTTCAAGTAGCCATGGCAGGTGGTAACTATATACACCATGCAGCAGGGATGCTGGAATCCATGCTTACTGTGTCTTATGCCCAGTATGTTATTGATAATGATATGCTAGGAATGGTCTCAAGGATATTGAAAGGTATTGAGATAAACGATAACAGCCTGGCCTTTGATGTAATATCTAAGGTAGGCCCAGGGGGTAACTATATCTCTGAGAAGCACACTGCCAAGAATCTGAGAAAAGAGTACTTTTTCCCAAAAGTAATGGACAGAGATTTGAGAAAAGAATGGACAGCTAAAGGCTCTCAGGATCTATGGCAAAAAGCAAACAATAGAGTCAAAGCAATTTTATCAAGTGACCAATTACCGAAAATCCCTGAGGGTGTTGATTTTCAAATCAGAAAAACCTTTAATATCTTGATAAAGGATATTAAATAAGAAAAATGAATGCTGTTCAAGGAGGTAGCTACAAACCTCTCTCCACTGATGATTTAAGAAAAATCCATGAGGCCTCACTGGAACTTTTGACTGAAGTGGGTCTGGAGGTGCTTAGTGATGAGGTCCTCAAACTATTTCAAAAAGCTGAAGCAAGAGTAGATTCTGAGAAACGATTGGTCAAGATCCCATATGGAATAGTCCAAAGCGGTCTTCAAAGCACTCCAAGTGAGATAACCCTTTATGGTAGAGAGGAAAAATACAATCTTTACTGTTCTGGTGAAAATGTCTATATGGGTACAGGAGGAACGGCCCTTAATGTTATTGACCTGTATACCAATAGAAAGAGAAAGGCCCTGCTTAAAGATATAAGAAATATAGCACGCTTAGTGGATGCCCTTGAGAATATTCACTTTCATGTGATACCCACCTATCCAAATGACCTTCAGCCAGAAGATGTGGACATAAATCGATTCTATGCCTCCATCCTTAATACATCAAAACATGTGATGGGCGGGATTTTCACTAGGAATGGATTAAGGAAGGTCCTTCGGATGGCTGAAGAAATAGCCGGAAGCAAAGAGGAATTAAGAAAAAGACCTTTTGTATCCTTTATTGCCTGCGTAATGAGTCCACTCAAGATAGATAGGTTCTATGGTGATCTCCTCGTGGAAGTAGCCAAGGAGGGGCTCCCTATCGCTGTTCCTGCTGAGCCCCTAACTAGTTTGACTTCCCCAACTACTCTTGCCGGGACTCTTACAGGCTTACACGCTGAGACCCTTGCCAAAATAGTTATTGCCCAGTTAGTTAATCCTGGTACTCCTATAATGTATGCCTGTACAGCAAGTTCTACAGACCCCTGGACCATGAGGTATGTTTCTGGCTCTGTTGAAATGGGGCTTATCAATGCAGCAGCAGCTCAATTGGCTCGATATCTTAATCTTCCCAATTATACCACTGCCGGCATGTCTGATTCTAAAGTAGTTGATGCACAAAATGGCTATGAGAAGGCATTGACCTCTCTTATGGTTGCTTTATCTGGCTCCAATTTTATTCATGATGCTGCAGGATTGGTGGAATTTGCCATGACTGCCAGCTATAAACAATATGTCATCGATAATGAGATAAACGGAATGGTGATGAGGGTACTAAGGGGAATAGAGGTGAACAGGGATACCATAGCCCTTGATGTATTCAGGAAGGTGGGACCAGGGGGCAATTTTGTCTCTGAAAAACACACCTCTAAGTACCTGAGAAAGGAGCATTTTATTCCCAAGATAAGCGACCGTCGGCCTAGAAGTGAATGGGAACAAGAAGGGGCCAAGGATATAGAAGAAAAGGCAATTGAACAGGCAAAGAAGATTCTAGCTGGGCATAGGCCACTATCAATACCTAGGACTATTCAATTCAGAATTAAAAAACTATTTCCAGAGGTATGGGATTAGAAATGGGGAAGTTAGAGATATTGAAAAATATTCAACTTCGTGTAAAGCCTACCAAACTTGTGCAATCACTTGGAGATAAGGTTTCCCCTAAAATTTTCAAAATTGCTCAAGATTTAACTACCTTAGCCATCCATTTAGCAAGGCCCATTGGATATTTTAGAATTGAGAAAATCAAGAGAAAAAAGAGGGGTAGAATATTATTGGATGAGGACATTGAACTAGAATTAAACAGAATATCAATTGCCTTTCAATCCTGCAAACATGCGGTAGTTTACATTTGTACTATCGGCAATAGGGTAGAAGAGCCACTTAATCAATTCTATAAGAAGGGCGATCCCTTTCGAACCTATGCCTTTGACCGCATATGCTCATCTCTTACAGAAGAACTGGCAGAGCAAATACAAACTATGGTGGCCAGACGCTTTGAAGGACAAGGTCTAAAAGCCACCTACAGGTTTAGTCCAGGCTACTGCCAATGGAAGATTAGTGAGCAACAAAAACTGTTCCATTTTTTCCAGGAACCAGATATTAAAATATCTCTAAGCAATAGTTATATGATGAGTCCCAGAAAGTCTGTTTCGGCCATCTTTGGCTTGAGTGAAAAGTCTGCCCATGAGACTAATCCATGCAGATTCTGTAATAGAGATTGTCCATGGAGGCGAGAGTAAGATAGCTCATAGCTCGTGGTAAAAGGTTTTCTTACTATGAGCTATCAGCTATGAGCTAACAGCGTCATTCATCCAAAAGCTAAGAGCTGAGCGCTGATGGCTGAATGATCACATAGAAATTGGAGGTAATACTATGGCAGGAATTGCAGGAATATTTGGAAATCCAACGGGAAAAGGGATTATTGAAAAGATGCTAAATACTATAAAACACCGCGGCCCTGATAGTACTGAGATCTATCAGAATAAAAACATTGCTGCAGGGGTAGTGGCCTCAAATTTAAGCAAAGTCCGAGGTAATGGTTTTGCTAAAGAAGGAGATATTGTGGTTTTCTTCGATGGGGAAATCTACAACAAGCGCGGCCAGGCAAAATCAGATGCCGAGGTGGTCATTGATTTATATAAAAAATATGGCTGGAATTTCCCAGCATATCTGGACGGAGTGTTTGCATGTGCTGTTTCAAATGGAAGTGATGCTCTGCTTGCACGTGATGCAGTAGGAGTGCGCCCGATATATTGGGGAGGAACAAAAGAAGGGAAGCTTTGCTTTGCTTCTGAAATGAAGGCATTGGTAGGCATTGCAATAGATGTTTGGGAACTTGGTCCAAAAACCATTTATTCCTTAAATAATGGTATTAGAACATATGTCCCACGGTATCCTGAAATAGAGATACCTACATCCTCACAAGAGGCTGCAAAGAGGCTCAGGGAATATCTTTTCCGAGCAGTCGAAAGACGCCTTGAAGATGGAGCAGTAGGTGGGGTCTTTTTAAGCGGTGGAATTGATAGTTCCATAATTGCAGCCATAGCAAGTGAATTGAAACCTGGCATGCCTGCATTTACAGTTGGTATAGAAGGTGCTCCGGATTTAGAAAATGCAGTAATTATGGCAAAACATCTTGGAATTAAGCACCATATTTGTAATTTTGGCATTGATGACATAATTGGGTTGATCCCAAAAGCAGTAAAGAGTTTGGAATCTTTTGATGAAGACTGCGTCAGTGGTTCCATTGCAAATCTTGTTGCCTCTTCATTTGCCTCTAAGAGTACAAATTGCATATTGACTGGTGAAGGAGGCGATGAACTAATGGGAGGGTATCTTCTTTTGAAGGAACTTCCAACCGATGAAGAGCGTCTAAAGATGGTGGGTCGCCTTACAGATATTGCGTATAATACGGCCTTGCAGCGCCTTGACCGTGCCATGATGGGTAATTCTGTTAATTACAGAACTCCATACATTGATCCAGAAGTAATAGCATTTTGTTTACAGATTCCAGTTCAGTGGAAAATTCATGACTGTAGTGATGGAAAATTAGTTGAAAAATGGCTTCTTCGGGAGGCATTTAAGGATATGCTTCCTAATGAGATATATACCAGGGAAAAGCTTCGTTTCTCAGGTGGAACAGGAACTGATAATTTGATGGACAAGGCAGCAGAAGACAAAATTGAATATAGTGAATTTGAGCAATCTCGCCATACACCTGGAGGATATTATCTCAATTCGCCCAAAGAATTTTGGTATTACAAACTTTTTAAAGAAAACTTCCCTTTACTCTGTTTTGAAAAACTTGTTGCACGCTGGGACCCTAATAAGTAAATGTCAAATGACAAAGTTCCAACTCACGATTATTTTAAAATATGAGATATTATATTGCCTAAGAAAGAAAAAGATAGATTGATTGAGAGTTTTCTTGAAACTACTCAATAATAAGTGGACATGATGATGTCACCCCCACTCCCGCGCCACTGCGAGGCCTGCCCTCCAGCCAAGCGGAGTGAGGCGGGCGGGCTGGAGAGGGGGTGAAATTTCCACACGTTATTATAAATGGGTATAAAAATGGAAAAAGAAAAAAAATGAACCAATAAAAATCTTTATTAGCCATGGGAAAGAATCAAAAGCACTGATTTATACCACGGTTCATCAAAAGAGAGGAGGGAAAAGTGGACAAGGATAAAGAGAAATTACTAAATTATTTTTCTAAAAAGGTTCTTTATTGTAGCCAGCAAAATTATATTAAACCTATGTTATGAAGAAACTCCGTAGCAACTTTTTTAGAATCTTCCCCTTTTTTATCAACTTTATAATTCATCTCAATCATTGCAGCATTGTTTATCTTCCCAGCCAGTTGATTAAGAACCTTAGCAATTTCTGGATGTTTGTTAAGTGTTTCTCCTCTTACAACCGGCACAGCCCAGTAAGGAGGAAAGAAATCTTTATCATCTTTAAGGGTAACTAAGTTAAATGCAAGAATACGACCGTCAGTAGCAAATCCACAAATTATATCAACCTCTTCATTGGCAATAGCTATATACATTAGACCAGGATCCATTTCCCTGGGTTTTTTCGTAAATTCAAAACCATAATGTTTTATCAAATTAGGATATCCATCAGGCCGTTCAAAAAATTCATGAGTAAATCCTGCAATAAACTTATCTTTCCATGCTGCTAAATCAGAAATAGTCTTTGTGTTATGTTCTTCTGCCTGTTTACCACGCATAGTAAGGGTATAGGTATTATTAAATCCCAGGGGTTTAAGCCACACCAGATTAAACCGCTTCTTATATGCTTCTTTAACCAGATTGTAAACCTTTTGAGGGTCACTTATTACAGGCATTTTTAAAATAGCAGTTAGACCTGTACCAGTATACTCAAGATAAAGATCAATGTCTCCCTGCTTTAGAGCCTCAAAACAAATAAAAGTACCACCTAGATTTAACTTACGCTCCACATTCAAATCGGTTTTCTTTTCTAACAGTATAGATACCATCTCCCCAAGAATAACCTGTTCTGTAAAATTTTTAGAGCCAATTACTATCTTCTTTTCATTCTTTTTGGTGCATCCCGCATATGCAAACACCAAAGTAATTACTAATAGTACACAAACTTTTTTAATAAACATTTTGGTTTCCAATTCCATTACATTGAAGTCCTTAATTCTTTTGGGAAAGCAATTTTTCCATTTGTCCCAGTAAAAAATCTAAAAAAAGGGCCAACAGGGCTGCAGGAACAGCGCCAGCCAGAATCATATTTGCGTTTACCATAGATATCCCACGAAAGATTAATTGCCCTAATCCACCAGCCCCAATAAGGGCACAAAGAGTGGTTATACCAACATTAATTACGGTAGAAGTTCTTATGCCTGCCATAATAACTGGTAAAGCAAGGGGTAATTCAACCATGTAAAGAAGTTGAAAATTAGTCATCCCCATTCCTATTCCAGCCTCGATAAGAGTGGGTTCCACACCTTCGACTCCTGTAAAAGTGTTTCGTACAATGGGAAGAAGGGCATATAGAAAAAGAGCTACTATAGCAGGTTTTGTTCCAATCCCAAACAAAGGCACCATAAAACCTAGTAAAGCTAGACTGGGTATTGTCTGAATTATACTGGCTATTCCCAAAACCATAGCAGATAATTTCTTATAACGAGTCAATAAAATACCCAGAGGTACGCCTATAATAATTGCTAAACCTACGGCCATTGCTGTGAGTTCTATGTGTTCTAATGTAAGTAGGGCTATTTCTGAAAGTCTATCTTTAAAAAAATTAAAAAAATTTATCATTTTGTAATAGTTTTCTCCATTCTAATGGTGTTACCATCTGTTTGAAAACGGTGTTCACCAAGAAACCGTCTTACAAAATCATCAGCAGAGTTATTAATAATATTGACAGGTGAGTCTATTTGTACTGTAGTGCCATTACGCATTATAGCCAACCTATCACCCAATTTTATTGCCTCCATTATATCATGAGTAACAAAAACTACAGTCTTTTGCAGTTTTCTTTGTAGTTTAAGAAACTCGTCCTGAAGCTGTTCTTTGGTAATAGGGTCTAAAGCGCCAAAGGGCTCGTCCATTAACACTATCTGCGGATCGGCAGCAAGGGCCCTGGCAACTCCTATCCTCTGTTTTTGCCCCCCACTTAATTGCATAGGGTATTTATTGATAAATATATCCGGCTCTAATCCTATCATTTTCAACAAATCAGAAATCCGTTTCTTCTTATCTGTTTTTGTCCACTTTTTCAAGTGTGGCACCAAACCTATATTTTCGCCTACAGTTAAGTGAGGGAACAGTCCTATTTCCTGGATTACATAGCCAATGTTGCGTCTTAATACAATTGGGTTGTAATTATTAATATCCATTTCCTGAATGAGAATTCTACCAGAAGTTGGTTCTATTAATCTATTTATTATCTTTAGGGTAGTTGTCTTACCACAACCGCTAGGTCCAATAAGAACAAATATCTCACCTTCTTTTACAGTAAAACTGATATCTTTAACTGCTTGATGCCCATCAGGATAGATCTTGCTAACATTAATAAATTCTATCATGGTAAAAGGTAAAATATCGCCTCACGCAAGCCGCCGATAGTCTTGCACTAATTGCAGCGACTTTTCTGCTCTTCTTACGAGAATAATAGCCCAAGGCTCCTAAAGAAGGCGATAAATAGCCCAACATTGCACCCATTAAAGCACCTATAGGGTTGCCAGTAAGTAAGGCTCCTGTAACAGCCCCAGCACCCGCTAAATATTGTTTAAATTGTTTTGCTGGTTGGAGCCATTTAGGAAGTATGTACTCCGGAAAGAACTGTGCTGCAATTAAGCTAGCAATGATACCTTTATCTTTTCCATTAAGGGACGTATCATAATACGGTCTTAACTGTTCATCCATAAATTGCTCTACTTTTTTTTATACTTTCTTGTACTGCCTGTGCAACATCGCTCAATACAAAATCTATTTCACCCGTTTCAGGAAGACAGGAAATAATGTTTATCCATCTAAAGAAAAATGTTCCTTTTCGTCCCAATTGTCAAAAAAATCTTTACCTATCCTTCCAAGGTCAGAATAATCTATTAAAAGAAAATCCTCTGTTGTGGGTATTAGTATTATGTCTACAGAAATTTGGAAACTGAAATGATTCCACTTTTGTCAAAGCTAGTTCTTACCTCTATTACCCTCTCGTAGTCCCAGCTTTTGCCCATATCTTCCCTCCCTTGGTGGGAGGGACTGAGGGAGGGGGATAGATTAAGATTTTCACCCCCACCTTTATCCTCCCCCATCAAGGGGGAGGAACTTGGGGATTTTATAGGCTTAAGTAGTTTAAAATTGAGTTTCCAAATTTCTGTACAATAATTTGACTCTTTATGTGTTGAATGATACATACTTTATACCCCCTACGA
>CAZNJP010000054.1:0-6909 GCA_964573345.1 uncultured Syntrophobacter sp.
GTAAAGCCTGAGAGTTTTGGGGCAAGTACTGTGGCTGACAAATACACGGACTAGTGTATTTACCCCGTTAGAAAGCCCCGTCATTCATGGCGGGGATGGTAAACCCCGTTAGAAAAATTTTTTTCTAACGGGGTAAAGATAATGTCGATATTCCTTTTAAGAAGGGCGGGGTCTAATACCCCGTCCTTCTAACGGGGTTTACTGTTTTTCTATAATGGCTAACGCCTTATTACCACAATTTAATAGCAAATCAATTGAAGAAAGATTTGGTATAAAATCTCCCCATAACTGTGGATAGACAATGGATTTAAATGGATAAAACCTTACATCGATGTTTTCCATTTCAAATATATCTTTATCAATGTATTTTTTGCTGGTTGATAGGCTCACATAGCAATTAGCGCTCAACCTTTTACATATTTTAATAAGTAACTCTTGCCCTTTAGCATTTATCTTTAGGGATGAGCTCAAAATAATATCCCCTTTAATGCCTAAATTATTTAAAAGATACTTTAAAATTACCAGATTTAAATCCAAGAGCCTTTTCCACTTTTTATTGAATATCTCTTTAAAGAAACCTAAATGCTCATAAAAATAAGGGGCATTTTTATAAGCATGAACAAGACTGAGATAGTGTTTTCTCTGCCAGTCCTTTTCATTACATATTTCTATTTCATTTATTGATTGTATTCCCCTACCCTTTTTCCAAACAGGTACTGTAAGCCAAAAAACACCACCTTTATTTTTTAGCCGATTTCTACTTACCCAAGAAGTGCCTAAAGGAAACTGGACATGGTCTAAGAGCACCAAAACATCTGCCTTTATAGCCTTATAAAAAAATCCAGGCCAGGGCATAAAATTGGGTTGATGACAAGCAATGCTTAATCCCATATCAAAAACATAACTACTTATAAAAGTATGAAAATCCTATAAGGGCCATGTGGGCATTGATTCCGTGGTTACGGCTACTTATACCGGCATTTGAGAGATAGCGAAAACGGTATGCACTGGTAAGGACCCATTTCTCATTAAGGAAGTACTGAAATCCGATCCCGTTACATTTTCTCAATAAATAAATCTACTTTTCTTTCTAAGATATCGTTTTTCACTAAGCCTCTAATATATTCATGGGGAATATTGCTGTATCCAAATCTTGCCCCAAGTAGTGCCCCAGAAACTGAACCATTTGTATCTGTATCACCCCCTTCATTGACAATGGTCAAAAGTCCTCCTTTAAAATCTCTCCCATTGAGCACCGCCCAAAAACCTGCAGCCAGGGTCTTTAAGGTATATCCCATACTGCCTTTTTCGTCTAATTTAATTTCAGAGATTGGCTCCTTTGCTAGCTCTAGATATGGTTTGATACGCTTGTCATAATTATCCACTAATTTTAAAACATCTTTATAAATGCTTATAGGTTCATTTACCCCTTTTAAAAAGGAAGATATGGCATAGCAAACTGCCACACAGGAGCCAATACACCTTGGATCCCAATGGGTAATGCGACAAATATCCTCTGCATTTTTTATTACCTCCTTTTCATTCCAGTATTTCCAGATGCCTAAAACCGAGGTGCGCATTACCCCACCATTTGGGGCCAAATAGCAACCGCTCCTTTCCCATATTTCCCTTGCGGCACTATATGGGTCATCTAAAAAGCCTGGAAAATAAATTACATTTGCCACTGTCATCCCTATTCCCTTTCCACCGCCTTCACTCCACTTATATATCTTCCCTGCAATATCTTTAATATCTACATCCCCTCTTTCAATAATGCTATCCATGATGCAGAGCATCTGCTCAGTGTCGTCTGTCCATTCCCCTTGCTCCCACCCCATCCTTTCCATCTGATTATAGAAAGAATAACCATCAGGATAATATTGCTTTATGCCTTCCTTGCTCCAACCCTCAAGCGGAAGTCCAAGGGAATCACCTATAGCATGTCCAAATATTGTACCTTTAATTTTGTCCTTTACACCTTTATCCATTTTTAGTCAGAATGTAATGACTAACATTGTAACTTGTTTCCTTGCCATCGTCCAGCGTTTCTCTTGACTTAATTAACTTTCTCATATATATAATCAATTCGAATACGGTTTAGAAGCAGCTAAATATCCTAAAAAATAGGAGAGCAATTATGGATATCTTACTCATATTTAACAGAAACCCTTATGATGGTACAGATGTTACTTGGAATGGCCTTAGACTTGCAGGGGCATTGCATGATCAAGGTTTAAAAATAGCCATATTCTTGCAAAATGACTCTGTTGATCTATGCCGGGATGTGGTCAAGCCACCTGAAAACTATTTTGACTTAGGAAAGATGCTAAAGGATTTAAGAGACAAAGGCATTCCCATAAAGGCCTGTGGCACATGCAAAGCAAGATGTGGAATTTACAGAAATTACCCTTATTTTGAAGGGATACCTGAGGCAAAGATTACAGAATTAGCAGAATGGGTAGCTGAAGCAAAACAGACTATCTCTTTTTAACCCCCAAATATCTCTTGGTCAATTCGTCAAATAGTAAAACCGCTCGTCATTGAGCGCTTCGTTAATTAGTTAAAACGAATCAACGAATCTCGATTTAACGACTATACGACTTAACTGTATCATGTATCATTGATTTTAATTCCAATGCATTTTTTATGGCATAGCCAAAGGCATCATTATTAAAATAGATAAATACCTCCTTTCCTGCATTTAATTGAGAAATGATATATTTTGCATCCTTTTCTATTTCTTCTCTATTATAACAACCTGAATAGAGCCTTTCCCCTTTTGGCCCATGGCGTCTTATATAGATAAATGGAAAATTATTAGGTACTTCTACTTTAAGACCTGGCCAATCGGCCTGACAAACAGACATATTAAATGACCTTATAAGTTCATATACCTCTTTGCAGAACCAGGAACGATGTCTAAACTCAAATGCATGTTTAAAGCCTTCCCAAGGAACTAATGCCTTTAAAAACTCCTCTAATCTTTTTAAGTCACAGGAAAATTTGGGAGGTAATTGCCACAATACCACCCCTAATTTCTCCTCTATAAGGCTAGCACGCTTAAAAAATGTTGATATTGGTTCAGTGCTATCCTTTAATCTCTTAATATGGGTAATAAACCTGGAACCTTTTATGGCAAAAATAAAGCCATCTGGTGTACATGTTTTCCAAGTTGAAAATGCCTTTTCCTGGGGAAGGCGATAAAAGGTAACATTTAGTTCTACTGTATCAAAGAATTTACTATAATATGAAAGTTGTTTAGACTTGGAAAGGCCAGTTGGGTAAAATACACCATTTTCCCAATGTAGATAATAATAGCCACTTGTTCCAATCCACAACTTGGCTCGCAACTTATCTTCCAAGTTTTATCTCCCCAATGCCTTTAAGGCTAAAGATAATTAGTGCCCTTCTATTTTCAAATGTATCGCTATAGGCAAGTTCTACCCCCCAACACTGTGCATTATACCTTATACCTACCCTTGTTTCTATATCACGGTAATACATAAAGGAGTGTTGGTTCTCAACATAGGCTTGCCAACCTGGAATAAGATTGATATAACATCCAGTGCTCAAATCCTTTGTTTGCCCTGGTCTATACTGATAGTCAAGCCTTAGGCTATCATCACGCCAGTCTTTAAGGTTTAGATGTGTATGTGTATAGGTAATCCCTTTTCCATACGGCGATATACTTATTTCTGAGTCCAAATATGTATAGGGCCAGGGATTAAACTGCGTTTCAATTAGGATATTGGAAAGGGACCTCCTCTTCTCAGTAGGTACCAATCTCTGATTATGTATATAATATGTCTGGCTTACCTTAAGCCAGAGCCATTCCCTCTCTTTTCTTAAAAAATAATTGGTTAAGCTATAGGTTAAGCGATTTATCTTGGGAAGGCGATCTAAATCGTCAAATTGAGGCAGTTTCTCCTGGTTTACATGTGGCTGAAATTCATAGACTATGCGAGGTTCTAAGTGGTGGAGTGTCTTTATAGGCCAGTGGAAAAAGCGCCAAAGGTCTGTCTTTGCCTCTAAAGAGGTATAATAAAGAAAGCGGTTATAATTGTGGTCTTTTAAGTTATAAACTGTTTCTTTAAGTTTAATCTTTGGAAGCAATTCTAAATGATGGGAGCTAAATGGAAGGGAGAAGGTTGGTTCCAAGTGCGTACGATGACCATTAGTAGTGCCCTCTTGTCGATAAAAATAGATATCATGGGTATTTAAAGAAAGATATAAAGGGGTATTTAATAAAGGAGCATCATTTCTATAAAAATGAATATGTGGAAGTTGCTGAAATGGATATTCCTCTACTTTTTTATCTGCCCTCTCATCCAGATTTTGATTATATTTTACCTCAAATATAAAATCATAAATACCCCAATACTTTGTTAGACTAACATTTGACTGCCGAATTAAAGATGCCTCTTCATTCAAAAAGCCGCGTCCAAAATATTTTAAAAAAGTCTTATTGCAGGCTGCATAGTTATTGTAGCCCTCTGTAAATTCACGTAGATAATCCTGGTCACTTACCAAATCTAAGTCTAATTGATAACGAAAACCATAAGGAAGAATATGCTCCTGTTTAGACCTAATCCACCAGCGTAACTTATTAGTGCGCGGAATCTCATCCCATAAGAAGTAGATATCACCTCTATGGTCACTTAAAATATCAAAGAAAAATATTCCTTTTTCATTTTCACTCAAGAGGTATCTATATTCAATGCCTTGCATAAATCCACGCTTTCCCATGTACCTTTCATAAAAGGTGGCATCCATATTTTCTTTTATAGCCCAAAAAAATGGTACTGTTATATCAAAACCATCCCTTTTAGAAGAATAGCTTAAATAAGGAAAAAGAAACCCTGTTTTCCTTTTTGTCTTTATAGGTAAAGTGAGATAAGGGATATAGGCCAGGGGAAAAGAGTTTGCCCAAAAGGCCACATCATGGGCTGTGGCCCAACCTTCTACCTCTATATTGAGCCTTTCTACAGTAAACCGCCAGGCAGGCACATCTCCATCACAGGAGGTGATAGTAGCATTTTTGACAAAATAGGTATTTTTTCCTGTTTTTGATATCTCATCACTACTCACATACATGTGGTTTTCTGAGGTAAAGAGCCTTGCCTCATAGAGCGTCCCCTGGTAGGTCTTTAGATCAATCTTTGCTTCACTGGCCCTTATCCAATCATTCCCTATGCGAAAAAAGACATTACCTTTTAGTGTGGCCCTTTGCTCTTTTAAATCAATGCATACCCAATCTGCCTCTAGATGCCTGTCTTCCTGGTCTATCTTTACATCCCCTTCAGCAATATACAGTTTCTTTACCCTTTCTAAGATAATCCTTTTTGCCTTAAGATGATAAGGTAGAGGCAATGGGTCAAATCTTTTAGGGATTTGTGGATAGGCGGGTTTTACCCATATAATTAATAACAGGACAACCAATAATTTTCTAATCCAGGTATTTTTCATTAAGGAAGGCTCTAGCCTCACCAATAGTATAAAGAGAACCTGAAACTAATATGGTCTCTTTAGATTTTGCTAAATCTATGGCCTCCCCTACAGCATCAGGGACAGATAAAATGGCCATGGCATTTTTATTATATTTCTTAACAATATTTAATAATATCTCTGGTTGAGCAGCCCGATTACTATCTGGGGCAGTTACAATGACCCTGTTGGCCAAAGGGGCAATATTTCTAACAATGCCATTTAAATCCTTATCCTTCATAATGCCCAATACCAAGATTAGGTTAGATGGTTTAAAAGAAATCAATGTCTTTTTTAATGCATATGCAGCCGCAGGATTATGGGCTCCATCCAAAATTATTAAAGGGTTTTTGTTTATAATTTCAAATCTTCCAGGCCAAAAAACAGTTTTTAATCCTTCTCTAATATGCATTTCTTTTATATCAAAATTTTCTGAGATTAGCTCTAGGGCTCCTAATGCTACTGCTGCATTTACTACTTGATGTTTTCCAATAAGGTTTAATTTAAGATTTGGTATTTCTTTTTTAAATCCGAGATAATCAAACATCCCTTTTTTGCACCTATAGCCTATATCTTTACCTACAAGATAAAAAGGGGCTTTATGGATGGTACAGATGTCTTTAAATATAGAAATGACCGATGGTTGTTTTGAGGCAGTAATTAGAGGTATGCCAGGCTTTATTATTCCTGCCTTTTCTAGTGCTATACTCTTCAGATTATTACCCAAAAATATTTGATGGTCTAAAGAGATATTTGAAACAATACTAACTTTTGGAAATATTACATTTGTGGCATCCCACCTTCCTCCCATCCCTACTTCTATTACAGCCATTTCCACCTTTTTGTATGCAAAATAAAGGAAGGCCAAAAGGGTTAAAAATTCAAAATAACTAAGAGATTCCCTATTTTTCCCCCTTATTTCATTTACTAAATCAGTAAAATCAGATTTTGGTATAGACGTTCCATTTATCTGAATACGTTCCCTTACAGAATTTAGATGGGGAGAGGTATAAATGCCTACATGGTAGCCTGCCTCCTTTAAAATATTTGCCAAGACAGCAGCAATTGAACCCTTTCCATTTGTACCACCAATATGGATAGTGGGAAATACCTTCTGAGGGTCTTTCCATTCTAATAAGGCTGCCTTAATCCTTTCTAAACCTGGTTTAATTTTTTGATTATTTAAAGAATCTAAAAAGACCAGTGCCTTTAGGTATTTTTCATCCATTAGACAATCTTTTTAACTTACTCTTTTCTTTCAAGCAAGTTTGTAACTTATCTAGGATAGATTTATAATTCAATTATGAGGGTGTTATTAGTGTAAAAGAGTGAATTTTTGGACCGCTGATCAGGGGATGTAGTTCAGAGCTTTATCAAATGGCATTGACCATGGGTGAGGAAATCACTGGAAACTGGGAACGATAT
>CAZNJP010000054.1:7009-10376 GCA_964573345.1 uncultured Syntrophobacter sp.
CTTCCTGCTATCGGATGCGGCCTTGATCCCAAAAAACTCTTTAACTTTATGTCCACTGCCAGGCGCCAACTGCCTATTCGTTTCTAAGGACATAATGGATGTATTTATGCCCTTTCCTTGTGCTTGACAAAAATTAATTCTCCAAAATTATTTTTTCTGAACTTCCACTTCTAACCCTTTATCTCCACTAAACCCAATAGCAAAGGCAGCCCCGGCAGCAGCAGCAATAGCTATTACCAAAACTACAGTCAAAAGCCATTGCCTTTCTTCTTTTTTCATCTCTTGATCAATCGAACTGTTCTTTTTGGGTACAGTAGCACAGCTATTAAACAGGATGGTAGTAATTAAAATAAATACTATTAAATATTTGGCCTTACTTAGCATATGACTTTCTTTTCAAAAAGGCCAAAAGCTCTTCATAACTCATGGTATTTATGACATTCTTCTTTTCTAACCAACCACGCCTTGCTACATATACCCCCAAAGGCATAAATTCCATCTGGTCTAAGATATGGGCGTCTGTGCCAATGCTTAAAAGGACTCCTTTATTCTTTGCTGCATGACTAAGGACATCATTTAGGTCTAACCTTTTATAATAGGCATTGATTTCCATACATGTACCTGTTTTTGCAGCTATCTCAAATACCTTATCTAAGTTTAAGGCATATGCCTCCCTCTCTCCAATTACCCTCCCTGTAGGGTGGGCAATAACATGGACATAGGGATTTTCCATAGCAGAGATCATCCTTTTTGTTAAGGTGGCTTTATCCTGCTTAAAACCTGTATGAATGGCAGCAACCACTACATCTAACTCTGCCAATATCTCATCAGGATAATCTAACTTACCATCTGCAAATATATCTACCTCTGTTCCGCACAAGAGTTTTACATTCATATTGCTTCGATTAAATGCATCTATCTCAGCACGCTTTCTCATTAGGTCTTCTATAGAGACCCCATGGGCTATTCTTAGGCTTTGAGAATGATCGGTGATAGCAACCCATTCTAACCCTAAACTTTTGGACTTTTCTGCAATCTCAGAAAGTGTAGCTGCTCCATCACTGTATTTGGAATGGACATGCATATCTCCTCTTATTTGGTCCATTTGTATAAGTTTTGGTAAGGTCCCTGCCATAGCTGCCTCAATTTCACCTCTATCTTCCCTTAGTTCTGGTGGAATATATGATAAATCCACCGCATTAAATATATCTATCTCTTCCTTTCCACCAATGCGTTTATCATCTTTAAATATGCCGTATTCATTTACCTTTAGCCCCCTTTTTACAGCCAATTCACGAATTCTGATATTGTGTGCCTTAGAGCCAGTGAAATAGCATAATGCAGCACCATAACATGAGCGATCCACCACCCTTAAATCAATTTGCAGGCCATCACTAATACGTATACTGGACTTTGTTTCTCCTTTTGCAATAATCTCATGCACTAAGGGCAAACTGGTAAATACATCCATCACCTTTTGTGAATGAGAAGAGCAAATTAAGATATCTATATCCTTTACGGTTTCCCTTTTCCTTCTCACACTGCCTGCTACATCAATACGGTCTAAAGGGAATCTTTTCTTTAAGGTTTCTATAATCTCCTCAGCTATAGGCAGAATAGTCCCCAATGGACGTCTCTCCATACCTCTTTTTACCAATTGAATGCCTTTTAAGATATTTTCTTCTGTTTTTGCCTTAATGCCTGGCAGCCCCTGAATCTTCCTTTCTGAACAAAGTTTTTCTAACTTATTTAAATCAATTGCCCCAAATTTATCATAGAGGATCTTGGCAGTACGTGGTCCAACTCCAGGAACAGAAAGGAGGCTAACAAGGCCATCAGGGACCTCTTCCTTTAAGTCCGCATAGCCTTTAAATGTTCCAGTATCCAAGATTTCTTTAATCTTTTGGGCCAAATCCTTTCCAATCCCTGGAATATTATAGAGTCCATCCCTTTGAGCAATTTCATTAATATCTTCTGCCAGATTTTCAATGTTTTGGGCTGCCTTCCTGTAGGCCCTCACCCTAAACGGATTTTCACCTTTTATCTCCAAAATATCAGCAACATGGTTAAAAACATCAGCTATTTCCTTATTTTTCATAATTCTATTGTTTATTCATTTGCATCATTTTGTCAACTTTGAAAATTGCCTATGATCAGAGCATTTTGACCAATCTCTTTTAAATTCAGGAGATTTTTTATAGGGGAGTTTATAGAAAGTAAGATCAATCCTGTGAAATATTGGTAATTCATTAAAAGATTACCTGCCCCGTGAGATAACTTCGTATCTAACGGGGCCTAAAACCAAACAAAAGAAGGCTGTGTTAATAGGTTTTTCGACAGACTCCTTGGTTATCTGCCGTTGCGTGGCTATTCTTTTTAATCTTCAAAAAGAACTTCATCATTATCAAATGCAAATATTGCCCTTTTGGATATAGCCCTCATAAGTGCTATGCCTATAAGATATTCTTCCCCCATTTCCACAATCTCTACATCTTTCAATCCTAGGGTATTCACGAAAACATCGCTGATATAAACACTCACAGACTGAGCTATCCCTCCAGCAAGGGTTACTTCTTTATCTCCAAGATAGTCCCTATCAAGGCTTTGAATGATACTTGTATCTGACACAACAGAACCTGAAAAGCCTGTATCTGCTATAAAATCTAAATCCTGTAAATTTTTTGGAGGTGAAGATGTAAGATGGAGATTTCTAATTGTGAACACACCCTTTTACTTTGGGGAAGTAATCTTCATAAATATGTCCTTGCAAAGCTATGCTTTTAAGAACATCAACCAATGGGTAACCAACTTTAATAAAGAAAAATACTGCTTTGGGGTCATTTTTCATCCTTCGTCCTTCTTTTGCAGCTTCCACGACACTCTTGCCATAAAAGACCTCGCCAGTCTGTGGATCCACAGCCGCAATGTAACCTGCCTTGTCTGAGTTTTTAGAACCAATCAATTTCTTTGCAATCTCTTTAGCTTGATCTGAAAGTTTCAAAGGTTCCATTTCATCACCTTTATATGATTTTATCACAAAATCACAAACCTGCAATGGCAGATAACGTTCCTGATGCAAAAGAAGTCCACCATAGGCGGATTTGGACGAAGTGAAACTGAGCCGCAAAGCCCGTGAGCCTGTCGAAAAATCTCCCCATGAATGGCAAAAATGTTCTCTTTCACCTTTAAAACATCTTGATATTTAAGCACTTTCAAAAGTCCCATTTTCAAAACCTACTTAAAAATCAAGTTTTTCGACAGCCTCCCGTATTAGCCGAAGTTGCAGGATAGTTTCTTGCTTTTTTCAATATCAAAGTATCTGACCCCTTTTGTTTCTTTTGTATTTTATTATCATATCTTTATCAAT
>CAZNJP010000054.1:10476-13239 GCA_964573345.1 uncultured Syntrophobacter sp.
AAAGTATCTGACCCCTTTTGTTTCTTTTGTATTTTATTATCATATCTTTATCAATCTACTCTTTTTTTCATCTACTAACATCCATTTTTCTACATACTTTTCTAAAATATCGCCTTCATTCAAAAATCTTGAAGCTTTGGAAAATCCTGAATATGATTGTTCAAAATAGTTCTGTCCAGTATATTCAATCTCTGGTTTTATCAGATACAAATTTTCTTTAGCCCTGGTTGTTGCTACATACAATAACCTCCTTTCTTCTTCAATTTCTTCTTCACTATCCAAAGAATATGAAGATGGTAAATAACCGTCAACGACAAAAATTATAAAGACAGTATGCCATTCAAGTCCTTTTGCTGAATGAATTGTGGATAAAATTAATTTTTCTTCTTTATCAGTAACAACTGTATCAACTTGACTTGTTTCTAATGGTTCTAAAATTATATCAACTAAAAATTGCTCTAAATTATTGTATCTTTCCGCAATTCTTACCAATGAATCCAAATCGTTAAGCCTTTTATTGAAATCATCATATTTATTCTCTAAAAGTGGCCTATAATATTCAAGAAGTATTCTTATTTGTTCCGCTAGAAGAATTTCCTTAGCTTGAATCTTTTTAATGGTAGAAAATAACCTGTTTAGATCCCTATGATATTTTTTATTTAAAAATCTATTTTCTTTTAAAAACCTTAATCCTCTTTTATTGTCAACGATTTCAAGGGTAATATTATTTGCTGTTTTAGGTCCTATCCCTTCAATTAATAATAATATCCTATGCCAACTGACAGAATCTAAAGGGTTAAAGGCAATCCTTAGATGTGCGATTACATCTTTAACATGAGCTGTTTCAATGAATTTAAAACCACCATATTTTACAAAAGGAACATTATGACTTGCTAATTCAATTTCTAAATCATTTGAATGCCATCCAGCTCGAAATAGGACAGCAATATCATCTAAGGGTATCCCTTCTTCTCTTAATTCTAAGACCCTTTGGACTATAAATTTTGACTGGTGATTTTCAGTCTGTGTCTCAAGAAAAACAGGTTTTTGACTGCCTTCTTTCCTAGTAAATAAGGTCTTGGAGTATTTCTCTTTTGCATATTCAATAATTTCATTAGTCAAATTAAGGATAGGTTGAGTACTTCTATAATTTTGCTCTATGGTTATAATCTTTGTATTTGGAAATACCTCAGGGAAGTCCATAATATTTCTAAAATTAGCTCCTCGAAAGGAATAAATACTTTGAGAATCATCTCCAACAACCATAATGTTTTGATGCTCTGAAGCAAGTAAATAGGCTATGTTTGCCTGCAATTTATTTGTATCCTGGTATTCATCTATCATTATATACTTATAGAAATTAGATAATTTGGTTCTAATCTTATCATTTTCTTCTAAAAGGATTTTTAGATAAATAAGCAAGTCATCATAATCCATAATAGATTTGGTCTTCTTATATCTTTTATATTCTTTGTATATTCTTTGTATATCATTTAATCTTTCTATAAATTGGGGATAATCTTCTTTCAGGACATCTTCAAGCGAACAACTTTTGTTGATGGATTTACTAATAACATTTAGGATGGCCTGTTTCCGAGGAAATCTTGATTTCTTTTTATGAAATCCCAATTGTGTCCTTATTAAGTTAATAACATCTTCGGAATCGCCTCGATCAAGGATAGTAAAATTATTATTAAATCCAATAAGATCGGCATATTTTCTGAGAATTATATTTGCAAAAGAATGGAAGGTTCCACCTGATACCTTTCCACATCTTTCATCTAAAATTTTAGAGGCCCTTCTAAGCATCTCCTGAGCAGCTTTTCTGGTAAAGGTAAGCAATAATATATGCTCTGGTTTTATACCTTCTTCAACTAATCTCGCCACTCTGTATACTAAAGTTCTTGTTTTTCCAGTACCTGCACCCGCAATAACCAAAATTGGGCCCTCAACTATTTCTACAGCTTTAAATTGTGATTCGTTAAGCTCTGTTTCATATTTAATTTTAAAGGGCCTCTTTATCTTTGCTTCTATGGTTTTTAAAATATATTTTTTTAGCATATTGCATTTTTGAACCACTTAGAGGTCTTCTTCCCAACTTCCTCATGCGAAACACTGTCTGGCTGTGTTATCTGCCTGTTTCCAACATTTTATCTACTTTTTTGCCAAATGTTGAGACCCCACTCTTTCTTTTAGCTGTACTCATCTTCACTTCCTGTCGGTGAGATGTTAGATAACATCAGATTGTATGAAAACTCCTTGAAAGATAATAAAATATTGGTACTATTTTGGCAAGAAAAAACGGAAAATTCTTTGCACTGCATACAATTTTAGGAAACTGGCCAGGTTGGCATATGGATAGGAGGTGGAGAATGTAGAACCAACGAGTGGTTAAAGCAACTGAGCTGATGATTACCTTGTAAAAAAAGGATACCAGTGAGTTTGACTCTAGCAATTTATTAAAGAGGCTTGTTAATAGTTTTTTCAACAGGCTCCTGTGTTATATGAACCAGCCGAAGGCGAGGCAAGGAGCGAAGCGACGTAGGGTTCCGAACCCGCCATATTAGCTGAAGTGCCAATTACTTAACTGCTAAACGTTCAGATTCCACTACCCCAATTTCATATAAAAAATCTGGAGATACATCGGCACCATTATCCCAGACTATCATATCTATATCTGGGTTTACACGAACTGTTTTAAAGTAATGAACCCAAATTATGCATATAAGTTGCGAAAAGACGAAATCTCTATTCGGATAATGG
>CAZNJP010000055.1:0-13028 GCA_964573345.1 uncultured Syntrophobacter sp.
CGGGCCCCAGGCCGCCTCGCCTTGCTTGGCTGGCGGGCGAGCTCGCAGTGGCAGGCGGGCATTATCTTGATCATAGACAGTAACCTCCAAAGACTTCTGGTCCTGAGCAGTGCTTTCACAAATCTCATTTGTTAAGGCAAAATTATTTAAATACAGCAGGAAAGTTACAATTAATATAATTAACTTCATCTAAAAAACCTCGTTGATTAGTTTTAACAATTTAACGAGTCTACGATTTGCCTTTTTCTTTCACTCCTGTACGTTTTTTTAATTCCTCAATCTTTTCTAGAAATTCTTTATTAACAGTTTTTGCTTCCTCCTCACTCCTTATTACCCGGGGGGTAAGGGCAATTAGTAACTCGGTTTTAGTAGTTTTCCAAGATTTATGCCCAAAAAGAAAACCAAGCAAAGGAATATCTTTCAGTAAAGGGATGCCGCTGGTACTTCTTGTTTTTTCTGTCTTAAATATGCCCCCTAAGACTATTGTTTGACCACTCTGGGCAACCAAAGAGCTCTTTGCCTCTCTTTTTAGAAAGGCAAGAAATTCTCCAACAGCAGCTTTTTCTAAAACTGAACTGATCTCTTGTGTAAGTTCCAGCTTGACCAAACCTGCAGAGCTTATATGAGGTTTTACACTAAGCAGAATACCTACTTCCTTATAATCTGCAGAAACTGTACGAACACCACCTTCTGAAATAGTTTCTCTAGGAATAGGCCACTCTTCAGCTATTTTAATAGAGGCTTCGGTATTGTCAGTAACTAAAATAAGAGGAGTGGAAAGAATGTTTACTTCAGAAACTTCGGCTAAAGTTTTTATTAAAGCCCTTAATTGCCCTGGGGTAGTAAATAGACTATAAGTGAATCCTTTAGCTGTTTCTCCTGCTGCTTCGGCTGGAGAAAGCTTTATCTGTTCACTCAAACTTATATTGCCAATATACTTTTGACCTCGGTGCTTTAGAAACCACTCTACTCCATATTCTATGGATTTGGTTAAAGTCACCTCTGTAAGCAAAGTTTCAATAACCACCTGCCTTGGGATAATATCCAACTTCTTTATTACCTTTTCAATCATCTGATAATCGGCTGGGGTGGCCTTAACAATTAAAAAATTATTTACTTTGTCTGGTATAATTATAACTTCTGCTATTAATTCCTGTGCAGCAGTAGGCAGTGGCCCTTTCTGTTTTTTTGCAGGCACAATGACCTTTCCTGGCTTTTTTTCTACCTTTCCACCAAATAACTGTTTGAGTAAATTAGCAATCTCTTCTGCGTCGGCATTCTCTATGGGATAGACATAAACACCCTGTGTTATACTTATTTTGTCTTCTAGACCCGGTGCCTCCTTCTGGGGTACAATATAATAAATATCGTCCTTTTTAACTATACCAAGATTGTTTAATGTTAAAATAGTCTCTATTAATGGAAGAAGTTGGTCCTTTTTTATTTCTCCAATGCTATGGATAGTGATGCGGCCAGTGACTCTGGGTGAAACTACATAATTGGCATGGAGGCCTTCTTTAATCAACACCCTTAAGGCCTCATTTAGGTCTACTTGATCAAAGTTTATAGTCATGCCACTATCTTCTGACCCAACTGTTAAGGCCTCATGGGCTTTAGCTGGCCCCGTGGAGTAAGTTTCATTATCTAACGGGGCTGGCTGAGCATAAATAGGTAAGGAGACTGTTAAGACTGAGCAAACAATTAAACCGATAATAAATAGATTTTTAGATATTTTATACATAGGGCCTCCTTCTTTCACATATTATTTCCTGACAAGACTAAACCTTCTATGGTTAGACTTATCTTTAATGAGCTGCCTCCTTTTTGAGAAGTAATGGATAAATCTCTAATGCGTAGATTACGATACTTTATCTCCAAGGTATCCAGTATCTTTAATAAGCTTTTGATATTTCCTTGTAAAGCAGTGCGAATGCGCAATTGAGGATAATTACGCCATTTTGCCTCTTGAGCTTGATATTGCATAACAGTAACCCCATTTTTTTCTGCTAGTTGATTTAAAAATTTTTGTATCTCTGTAGCCAAAGTATAGGGACTGGAGTAAGAAAAAGAATGCAGCAGGCTTTGTTTTTCTGCCTTTAATTCCCTTAATTCTTCTTTTACAGCGTTAACTAGATTTTTTAATTTTTTTTCTCTTTTATTAAGTGAAGATGCCTTTTCACTAATTAGCTCTTGATTCTGCATTTTTGTTTGATAGAGGTGGTAGAAATAAATACCTAGACCCAGATTAGATATGAGATAGATACTTAAAAAAACATGACGAGAATACCGCTTTAAAAAATCTAAATTTAAGAGATCCAAATTAAAGGTCATGGAACAAGCCCCAGATTTAGGAAGAATCTTTCCTTTCCTGTAGTCTTATCTCTAGTTATTGCTGATTGAAGACGCACATTTTTGAATAAAGGAGACTCCTCCAGGATATGTACCAGGTTCAAAGCAGATTTTGCCTTCCCTCTGACGATTACCCTTTTACTTCTTATATTCATATAGTTTGCCCAGGCATCTTCAGGTAAAAGGCGGGTTAATTCTAAAAGGATATCCAGGCGCGGTTTTCCATACTCGGTTTTGTAACTCTTGAGTAAATTAACAAATTGGGCAAGCTCTTCTTTTTGTTTAACTGAATCTTGGTAAGATCCATATCCCTTTTTTACTTGCTGAATTTGTTTTTCTATATTAGCTAAAGTAAGTTCTTGATTATGCACACTGTGGTAATAAGAAAAAATAAAGATAGATAAACATATAGGTAAGGCCAAGCTCAATATAGCATAGCCAGGTATTCTAAAGGCCAAGCTCAATATAGCATAGCCAGGTATTCTAATAGACTTCTTTAAGGGAAGCCCCTGAAATGAGGCTAGAGACCCAATCTCCTGACCAGCAGCAATACCACCCAAAGCAAGTATCTCATGATAAGCAATATTTTGATCCATTACAGCATCGCTAATAGAAGTTATTTTTGGATAATTGCTAACAGCAGACTCAAAAAATTGAGGTTTAATAGGCAAGATGTCTTTTAATTCCTTATTTTCATCTATAACTATGCTTTCAATCCAATCTTCACCGTCTTGTTTATGAGGGTGGAAATATACCCCTGCATCGTCAATAAATCTCAAGTGTTTTATACCCTTATAGAACCCCCAGAATCCAGGATAGACTGCCTCAACCCTAAGCCCCAATTTAGATAATTTATCTAAAATGGGATCTAAGAAGTCCTTTATTACATAGGCTACAATGGTCATTACCCGGTCTTTTTCTTCTCTGTAAACATATCCATAATAAATCCGATCTAAATTATAAGGGATTTCGTCTTTTAAATCATAAACAATGATTTGGCTCAACCTTTTCTTTGTAACAGAGGGATAGGTGAGATGACTCCGCCCCAGGCAATTATCAGCAATGACAAGGTAAGTAGTGATATTCTTTAAAGGGGTTCCTAAAGATAGTTCCAGTTCTTCCAATTGATTTACGCAGAATGCCTTAAGAATTTCTAACTTGTTAGGGTCTAAAAAATCTTGCTTTACCAAAACAGCATTAAAACCTGTTTTGTGAACATAAAGCCCAAGGCTTAGCTTTGGCTTAAACAAAACTTCCCCTAGCTTTAATAAAAACGCTCTTCTATCTTTTGCCATTTATTGTTTTGAAAACGTTGCCAGCTAATATAAAATATATGTACATTTTTAACAATTCCTTTTACAATGAAACGATAAATAACATTATTTTTTAATTTTGGCAAAGACTCTATTTCTTCTTCTTTTATTTCAAGGGCCTCCTTTATAGTTCTTGATGTTGATTCAGGATCTATCTTTCCTTGAGGGTTATAAATGGTAAAATATTGCCATAGCCCTGGTTTTTCCCAAAACAATTCATAGTCTATCCCTCTTACCAGTAGCAGCTCTTCTAAACATTTAAATGGCTTATTAGAAGGGGCATAATTACAGCCTATCTCTTGGTAATACTCGTCCTCTGCCCCATGTAGACGAATAAGCTTATCCTGGTCTCGCCAATCTATAATAGAATCAGCAATGACATCTGCCGTATGCTCTGGAATATCCAGGGTCAATAGTAAATTAAATATTTGATCAAAGGTAGCAGTGTTTAGGCCCAGCTTTCCATTTTCTCCTTCAATTCCGACCTTTAAATTAGCATCACCTTGTTTTCCTAGCTTTACTGGATATAAGTTTCCATTAGGTTGCCAAAGGTTAAGGTCTTCAGTGGGTTCAGTCAAATTTTGACTAACAATTAGCGCCTTTTGGGCATATGCTATTGCTGATTGAGCCATATAATAGCCTAAAATCTTTCCTTTTAAACTAATACCAAGCTTGGCTTTCTGCCTAACACTTTTACTATATTGAATAGTCAAAAAGGAGATGAGAAATAAAAGCCAAAGGACAATGATAAGGACAATGCCTTGGTCGGTAATTGAAAAATTTTTCATTGTAAAGGAAATTATAAAATTTGCCGCGGATCCGCCGCTAACGCCTGAGCGCCCGCCTGGCAATCGCCTGAGGCGAAGCCGATGGCGGACAGGTTTTCGCCGCCTATCAAAGCAGGGCTAAAGCCTTGCCCTACCTTCTCTGTCCTCTGTTTTCTGCATAATCTGTGTCCAAAAGGCATTCTCATTGACTTCTGTGTAAATCCGTGGCTTTTAAATTAAAGTTTTGTAATTAATATTTGGATTTTGATAATGGCACCCAAATTCTAGTAGTATAATGGCCCTTTTTAATCTCTGCCTTAATAGCCAAAGGCAGCCTATTCTCCCAGTGGTCTTCCCAATTAAATCTATCCCATAGACCTTCTATATCAGCCAGATAGCTTATATTAAACGCATCTATGTTTTCTAATAAACAGACAGGTTTGGTATTCTCTAAATCTTCAATATCCTCTTGGCTTGTAAAAGGCCTTTGTTGAGTAAATATCTTCCCATCTTCATACCAAAACTTCACAACCCCAATGCCCCCAGGCACCAATCCTTGCAAGGGGGTGTAAGTGAGAAAACTTAAGCTATCTTTATCCCCTTGAAAGAATACCGGTTTATCCTTTTTATATATATTAAGCAACTCGTGCCACAAGATATTTTTTACCCCCATTAGTTCTGCCATAGCCTGTCCCTCAACCTTACCTCTACCCACAGCACGTAGCGATTGGTTTAGACTTAAGGCCAAGATAAGGAGCAAGGCACTAGCCAGATTAATAGCTACCAAAACCTCTATTAAAGTAAGCCCCTTGTTTTTAAGCATTATTGTTTTTTTCTTAGCTTTATAAGAAAATTACCTGCGACTATTCAGCCACAGGTTTACGCTGATTACCAATGATATTTTTTCATAGTAAGTACTAAGCAATAGGTAGTAAGCACTAGCTGCTTACTCCTTACTCCCTACTTCAATCTTGTCATTCTGTGTAGATCTGCGGCTAAATAGTTACAATTATCGTATATCGTAATCGTTCATCATTTTTCTATTTACCGCAGATTCAGCCTGTTAAATAGGGTTCCCCTAGGGAAATTTAACAGGGGGACCGCAAGATCACAGAGCACACCTGCCGCCATCGCTACGCTCGTCCGCCATCGGCTTCGCCTCAGGCGATTGCCGGGCGGGAAGCAAAGCATTTTTTAAAATTCTTGTTTTCTCTGCGTCCTCTGCGCACTCTGCGGTGAACAATTACCAATTATCTGCGGATTTTTGGTCGCGGAAGAGGCCTTCTAGCCGCCCTACTTTTATTTTCTATAACCACTTCGTATACAGTGCCCCCTGACTTAAACTTCACTATTTCCCTGTATAAATCCATATCCAGTATTTTGTATTCACCTATCTCTTCCCCTATAAGATACCACTTTGGAATCTGTTTAGGGTCATCTGGGGCAATGATTAGGGCCTGAAGGATACCTTTTTGTTTCCATAGGCCAATTACAATTGGTAAAGCTGAATTAGGAGGTTTATTTTGATTTTCCTCGCTTTCTTCTTGACGCTGTGGAGAAAATAGATTCTTTTGAACAATCAGATCATACTGACCGCTCCAAACAGGCGTTATCCATATTAAAACTATAAAAATTAAAAATAAATGGCTTTTTTTAACCATCGTTTCGCCTTGTTATTTACACTATTTATCGAGAAAAGGCAAATATCGATTTTGGAAGAAGGCTTGATTTTTTATGTATTGCCTTTATCATAGAGATTGTTTAAAATTTTAAAGGAGAAGACAATGTTTTCTAAAAAAAGGCAAAGAGGTTTTACCCTTATAGAACTACTTATTGTTTTGTTTATCATAGGCCTACTGGCTAGTCTGGTGGGGCCTCGTCTGTTTGGTAAGGTAAAGCAGGCAAGGATCAAGACTGCACAGGCACAAATCAGTTTGCTAGAAAGTGCATTGGATGAATATCTCTTGGATGTGGGCCATTACCCTCCCAGCTTAAATGCACTTATTGAAAAATCAGAAGATATAGAAAGCTGGGATGGACCTTATCTAAAGAAGAGGATAATACCAAAAGACCCCTGGGGGAAGGAGTATCAATACAAATGCCCAGGAGAACATGGCGATTATGACCTCTTCTCCTATGGCCCAGACAGGCAGCAAAGCAGTGACGATGTTACCAGTTGGAAATAAAACCCCGTGGAATTTAGCATGGGGCATTGAACCACGTACGAAAAAGCGAAAAAAGCCTTGTTTCATCATCCCTGTACTCCCGCACGGGGTATTCCTACGGGGTAAAGGGTTTACCCTATTTGAAATCCTTGTTACTTTTACATTAACTGCTTTAATGATAGGGCTAGCTTTATTTATGCTTCACCCTAACTTAGAAAAATATAGAATAAAGAAATTTTTAAGTACATTTCATCATGAATTAACTATTGCCCATGGGCTAGCACTGCAGACAGGCAAAAGGACGCTATTTTATATAGACCCAGAGACCCGTTCGTTTTGGGCAGATAATAGAAAAAGACATAATATCCCAGAGGATATAGAGGTTAGGGGTGAAAATTTAAAGATTGGTGCAGGAGAAAAAACCACAGTTGTCTTCTATCCCGATGGTAGCTGTGGTGGTGGGATACTATTCTTAAAGTGTGGAGAAAAATTATGGGAGTGTGTGTTAAATCCTGCAACAGGCGTTTCTATAATGCACCGGGCTTCCTCTTAATAGAGATTCTAGTAGCATTTTTTATTGTCTGTCTTTGTTTAGGAATCTTGCTTTCACAATTAGGGAAGTCACATCATTTGGCCTATAAGGCCAAAAAAATTATTCAAGAAAGCGATATATTGGAAGAGGCCTTAGGGAGCTTTATTCTAAAAAGGACAGAATTGGGGAAAGAAGAAAAAGGAGAAATCGAAATAAAATTACCAGAGGTAGATGTACCACTTAATATCTATATTGAAACTGTCTCAATTATTGAAAATTATGGTGAGGCATTGAGAAAAAAAGGAGAATTAAAAAGATACAAAATTCAAATAAAAATTGGTGAAAAACAGCAAGAAATAACAGGATACTTTTAAACAAGCTGTAAGCTCCAGGATAAAAGAGCAAGATTAAGGATTAAACAAGTCTGTTAGCTTGGGGCGTGAAGCCTGAAACATTTGGATTAAAAGCTTATCTCATTTAGGCTAAATATGGTCAGCAACATAGAGACAATCATGCTTCCTAAAAGCAGGCCAATGAAGATTATTAAACCAGGCTCTAAAAAACTTAAACCTATTCTAATTTTTTCTTGCAACTTCTCTTCTAGTTCATTGGCTACATGTTCCATACTGGCCGCCATATCCCCTGTTTCCTCTCCCAAAGTTGATAATTGAATCAAAATTGAAGGCACAAATGGGAGTTGGGCAAGCTTACTAGCCAATGTTTGTCCCTTTTTCACAGCCTCCAGTGATTCTGCTGCATGTCTCCTCAAGATACCAATACGAAATACCTCCTTTGCCAAATCCAAGGCTCGTGTCAAGGGCAAACCACCACGCATAAGGATACACATTGTCCGTGCAAAACGCCCCCATTCTTCTAAAAGAACAAGGGTTTTTATTCCTGGTAGATTAAGTGACCACTTTTCAATTTTGTGTTTCACCGAGGGGCGTTTTAGGAGATGTTTACCACCATAAAAAATGATTGCACCAAACAAAGGGAAACTCCAAAAGGCCTTTTTTGTGAAATGGCTTATAGCTAACAAAATACTTGTTAAAAAGGGTATTTTTTGTCCTAGGTCTTCAAAAATTACTCCAAATTTGGGTATTACCAATACCAATATTAAAAGCGCAGAAATGAGCCCTAGACTTAATAAAATGGCAGGGTAGATCATGGCGCTCCTAATCTGTCCCTGTATGGCCTGCATTCTTTCTAAATAAATAGAGAGTTGGGCCAGTACCTCATCCAGGGCACCGCTGGCCTCCCCCGCCTTAACTAGGCTTACATACATCTTAGAAAAATAGCCTCTTTTCTGTAGGGCCTCAGAAAAGGCATACCCTCCTTCAATGTCTTTTTGAATTTCGGTAACAAGGTTTTGGGTGGCCTGTTCGCTAGTAGCAGCAATAACCTGTAGGGCCTTATTTAAAGGGACACCAGCCCGAATTAAATTCCCCAACTCTTTTGTAAAGAGATAGAGCTCTCCAGTTTTTAGCTTTTTCTGAGATGGAAAAAGAATGCCCCTTAACCTACGGCGAGGGGTATGGATTTTAATTTGTACAGGGAAATACCTATTTTGTTTTAAAAAATTTATTACCTCTTCCTCTGAAGCGGCATCATATATCCCCTTTTTTGTTTTTCCCTGAATATCTATTGCTTGGTATGAAAAAAACATTTGCTAATTTATTTGATCTTCCTAGTTTGTTTGGGAACCCAGTAAACTCAATAACCCAATAAACCTTATTGTGCTACCCTTAATACCTCTTCCAAGGTAGTAATACCACTCTTTACCTTCTCCCACCCGTCTTGTTTTAACGTCCTTAGCTCTTTGGATTGAGCCAGCTTTTCAAGCTCACTTTCTGGTGCATCTTTTAATATCAAACGCCCAAAATCATCATCTATAGGAATCAGTTCAAAAATGCCAATTCTGCCTCGGTAACCTGTATAGGCACAATACTCACAACCCTTTGCTTGATAGAGATTTGAAGGAATATCAGCTAAATTGTCTCCAATCTCTTTTACAACACGTTTTTTTAGCTCTGAGGAAATAGGCTGTAATACTTTACATCTTGGACATAACACTCGAACCAACCGCTGTGCCAACACCCCTACTAACGAGGCTGAAACCAAATAAGCCTCAATGCCTATATCACGTAATCTAGTAATAGCCCCTATGGCATCATTTGTGTGCAATGTAGAAAATACCAGGTGACCTGTTAAGGATGCCTGAACAGCTATCTCTGCTGTCTCTCTATCCCGAATCTCCCCAATTAAGACAACATCAGGGTCTTGACGCAAGATGGACCTTAACACATTGGCAAATGTCAAATTGATTTGTGGCTTTACCTGAATTTGATTTATACCGTGTAACTGATATTCTACCGGGTCTTCTACAGTAATAATCTTTTTTTCTACATCATTAATAGTGGATAGGGCTGCATATAATGTGGTAGTCTTTCCAGAGCCAGTAGGGCCCGTTACCAGAATAATGCCATAAGACAGACGAATAAGGCGGTTGAATTGGGAAAACATGTATTCATCTAAACCTAGCTCATGTAAATTTAGTACACCTTCTTCTTTGCTAAGCAAGCGCAGCACTACACTTTCCCCAAACACAGTAGGCAGGGTAGAAACACGGATGTCTAGTTCATTCCCACCCATTTTTATTTTAATCCTGCCATCCTGTGGAAGGCGGCGCTCGGCAATATTTAATTTTGCCATTAGCTTTAATCGAGAAATAATGGGGGCCTGTAATCTCTTTGGAGGGGTCTCTACATCGTGTAATACACCATCAATGCGAAATCTTACCCGAAACTCCTTTTCAAATGGTTCAAAGTGGATATCAGAGGCCCGCATCTCTAATGCCTTTTTGATAATGAGGTTTACTAAACGCACTACAGGGGCCCCAGAAGCCATGTCTTTTAACTGTTCTAAATCTACTTCTTCCCAAAGATCTACCTCTTCTTCTGCTGAGCGGGTTACTTCTTCTAAATCTCCTCCATGTAGTTCATAAAACTCCTGAATTAATTGCTCAATCTCTTCCTTTGAGGCCTGATAAACAACAGCTTGCCTTTCATAAAATCTTTCTAAATTTTCTACTACCTCCCAATCAATAGGCGGAGAGACAACAATGCCAAAATGGTTGTCTTCCAGATTGAATAAAAATATATCATGTTTTCTTAAAAAATCTAAAGAAATGCCATTTATTAGGACAATCCTTTCTTGCCATTCCCTTAAAGAAAAGGTAGGTAAATCTGCCTTTATCTCAATACCACTATTCTTCTCTTTTAATTCCATCTTTCTTGTCCCTTATTTTAATTATTATACTACTTTTATAATGTCAATACATCACTTTTTTGGTCAAAGTCTATTTCGTAGTTCTTTTAATCTATTTACATGGGCCCAAGTAAAGCCCTCATTCAGACAAGGCATAGCAGAATTGTTGTGGGTAAGTGGTTCTTTTTCTAAATCATAGCGGGAAGCTCGGATAGCACTTCTCCAGAGCTTAGTACCAGGAATTGGTGAATATTCTGATAAGTAAGGTATTACTCCGTGTCTTTTTACTGATTTAATAGCTGTTTCTATCTCTTTTGGGTCTTGATACGGCAATCCCATAAGCAGATAGGCACCTATCTGCTCTCTTTTAAACCCTGCTTCCTTTAAATAACTTACTGCCTGGATAAATTCCTCATAAGTAATTTTGCTATCCAATCTATTATCTGAAATAGTTTCTAATCCTAAACGAATGACCTTAAAACCTGCTCTATACATAAGCTTTGCTAATTTAGCATCAATAAAACGGGCATGGAGGCCATTTGGTGTATGAAAATTAACTTTAATCTTTTTTGCAATAACCATTTCTAAGATTGGGACAATATGTTTTTTAGTATTGATTAAAAGGGCATCATCATAGAAGGCAAATTCCTTAATACCATATGCTTTATGCCAAAAGAAAATTTCTCTAAAGACACTTTCTGGGTCTCTTTGGGAAAATTTTGGCTGGAGGATATAGCTAGCACAATAAGGACAACGAAACAGGCAACCCTTTGAGGTAAGCAGGCAAACATAATCAATATGTTTTAGCAGGTTAAAGGCAGGATAAGGTAGACGGTCTAAATCAATACGGTCTACAAAAATTGAGGGTTTACCCCCTGTGATTTTTTCTAATAAAGATAAAATTTGGGTTTCTCCAGGTCCTTTTATGACAAAATCGGCTCCACTATAGGCCTTTGTATGGTTATAGCAAAGGGTAGCGTAGATCCCGCCTAGTATAATAGGTACATCTGGCCAAATCCCTTTACAAAGCCTTATAACCTCAAATACACCAGGATACCAATATGTCATTCCTGAAGTAACCAAGATGGCTTGAGGCCTTTTTAGTTTATTTAATTCTTGCAGGAATAGCCTATGACTTAAGCCGTAGCGGTAATAGTATCTAGGGACATCTTTTAGACAAAAAGACTTTGGTATCCTTTGGCGATAAAACTTACCGGTGCTATATTTTCGCTTAATACCCTTTTTTAATCCAGGTTCTTTATCAAGGCCAGGATGATGCATATCAAGGCAGTCAATAAAGGTAACCTTATATCCACTGGACCTTAAAAGGCTAGCTAGATATAGAAGCCCTAATGGCTTTGCCCAAAGGTCATGTGCGGCAAAATCATATATCCAGGGATTGATGAGTAACACAGAGGGCATCTCTTTTTCATTTACCCCATTAGAATAAATTGTTCTAACGGGGTTTACTTATCATGAAAAACCCGATAATAAAAGTGCATGCTGGCTGTTGTTCAAAGGGTAAAAGGAGCATGGGTAGAAATAGAAAGAAAGAAGATAGCCGAAATCAAAAACGGGATTTTGGTCTTAGTTGGGGTAGCTAAAGAGGATGATATAGAAGATACTAAAGCCTTAGCCAAAAAGATTGTCTATTTACGTATATTTGAAGATAAATATGGGAAGATGAATCTTTCTTTAAAGAACATAAATGGAGAAATGCTTATCGTTTCTCAATTTACCCTTTTAGGGGACTGCCGCAAAGGCAGGAGGCCTTCTTTTGATAAAGCTGCTGAAGTCCATAGAGCAAAGGCACTCTATGAAATGTTTGTCTCTGAAATAGCATCAGCGGGTGTCCCTATAGCCACAGGCATATTTGGGGCAAAGATGTCTGTCTATATAATAAACGATGGCCCAGTAACCTTTATCTTAGATAGCAGAGAACTTAAATAGCCCCTTACTTTTTTCTAAATAAAATATAAATATAAAAAAAGGCCACCAAGGTGTCTAATCTATGAAAATGCTGATTATTACTGGCACGCCCGGTAGGATTCGAACCTACGACCTACGGATTAGAAGTCCGTTGCTCTATCCTCTGAGCTACGGGCGCTCTCTTTTTTTAGTATAAAATATAATAAAAGCAATTTCAACCCAAAGTATGCAATAATTTGAGTTTGTATCGAGGTTTTAGTGAAAATTTTGGGATTGTCTGCTTGTTCTGGTTATCTCAAGGATATAGTTGCCTTTGCCCTCAATGCAGGTATGCGTAAGGGTGAAATTTTGGGCTTAAGTGGGAAGATGTTGATTTTAATCTAAAATTAATTTATATTACAGAAAGCAAAACTGGTGAGACCCGAGAAATACCTATGAATGAATTTGTTTTTAACATGCTTAAGAAGGTAAAACAAAAGAGTGGTGATGCCCATTATGTGTCTCAGAGCCTTAGAACAGGTGAGGGCTTTACAGATATTAAAAAAGGGTTTAAAACGGCTTTAGAAAAGGGGCGGGTAGCTCAGTAGGGAGAGCGTTGGCCTTACAAGCCAAAGGTCACAGGTTCAAGCCCTGTTCCGCCCACTGCGGGGTCGTAGTTCAGATGGTGTAGAACGCTGGCCTGTCACGTCAGAGGTCGCGGGTTCAA
>CAZNJP010000056.1:0-12950 GCA_964573345.1 uncultured Syntrophobacter sp.
CGGTAAACCCCCACACCAAAAAGTTTGGTGTGGGGGTAAATAGAAAAATGATGAACGGTTACTAAGATTTTATATAAGGATAAATTACGTTTTTCTTCGTAAGATAACCTTTACAGGCACTTTTTGAAAACCCAAACCATCTCTAATCCTACTTACCAAAAAACGCCTATAGGCATCAGGGATACTAGCAGGATAATTGGTGAATACGATAAAAGTTGGTGGTTTGATATAAACTTGAGTAGCGTAATAAAATTTTACCCTTTTATTACCAGTTGCAGGGGGCTGACATTTGGCAGTCAATTCCTCTATAAGTCTATTCAGCTTGGCTGTTGAAATACGATTGGTATATATCCGATAGAGCTGATTAATCAAGGGAAAGATCCTATTCATCCCCGCACCTGTTAAGGCAGAAATGGTTAAAATAGGAATAAAAGTAGCAAAACTCAATTTTTTTTGAATAGCTCTAAGATATTCTTCTTTAAATCGCCTTGTTTTGGGCATCAAATCCCATTTATTAATGGCTACTACAATACATTTTCCCTTATCTAAGGTGTAATTTACAATCTGGTAATCTTGATGTGTAATACCTTCCTCTGCAGAGAGCAATAAAATTGCTATATCGCTCCTGTCGATACTTCTTAATGCACGCCCTACACTATATCTTTCTAAATGGGACTTAATTTTTGCCTTCCTCCTCAGACCTGCTGTGTCTATAAGCAGATAATCTCTTCCTTGAAGATGAAATAGGGTATCAACAGCATCTCTAGTAGTGCCTGGTATCTCGCTTACTATGCTGCGCTGATAGCCCAAGATATAATTAAATACAGAAGACTTTCCTACATTGGGACGTCCTATTATGGCTACACTCACAGATTCTACCTTTTCTTCTAAGACTTCCTTTTTAGGCAAAAGGCTTATTATTTCAGAGATAAGTTCATCTATACCCCTACCATGCAAGGCAGAAATAGGGAAAATCCTTTCTATCCCAAGCTTGTAAAAGTCATAAATCTTAGACAAATGTGTCTCATCATCCACTTTATTTATGGCAAATAACACAGGTTTTTTTACCTTGCGTAATAGATTTATTAACTCCACATCTAAAGGTGTAGGGCCTATGCGGCTGTCTGCCAAAAAGATAATGGCATTTGCCTCATCTATAGCGACCTTGGTCTGGGAAAGCACTTGAACTAAAATAGAGTTTTTTTCAGGTAAAAATCCACCTGTATCAACTACGGTCAAGGGTGTATTATCCCATTTAATATCGGCATAAATGCGGTCTCTAGTCACTCCGGGTGTGCTATCCACAATGGCCTTTTTTCTTTTTATCAAACGATTAAACAAGGTAGACTTCCCAACATTTGGGCAACCTATAATGGCAATTATTGGTCTTTCCATATCTTGTAGGCCTTTTTTATAATATTTACAAGCTCAGGCGATAATTCAAGCCTATTTAACTGATTTAGTGAGTAGAAGACAGCCTCCTTTACATCTGAATTTGCAACAGGACTACCTGCCAAAATAGTGCACAGAAAGTCAACAATTACATAATGATACATTATTTTCCCAGAACTGTCAGGGATGATGCGCTCTATTACATCCACTATCTTTTCTGGCCTTACCTTTAAACCCACTTCCTCTTCTATTTCCCTTATGACAGCAGCTCTTAATGTCTCGCCTATCTCTACCAACCCACCAGGGATACTCCACTTACCCTCAGAAGGAGGATGGGCCCTTTTGATTAAAAGCACTTTGTTCTGTTTTTTGTTCTGTTTAAAGATAATACTCCCCACACCTATAAGCGGGCATTTAGGGTAAGTACGCTTCATCTTTAAATTATTGCATAATTTAGGATAAAATGGCAATATTTTTTTGTGAACAAAGCAGGAGAATTTAGGATTTTAAAGATGGTAACAAATTTTTATCATGAATTGTTTTACAAGAATGAGCCATTATTTTCCTATCAGTATAAACAGCTTGCCCCTTGGCACATTGGCCGTCCTGAGATAAAAAAATTCAACCTAGGTTTTTGCCCAAATAAAGAAGATATCCATTATTATGGTAAGGCATTTGCCAAGTATTATAAAGAGATGTGGGTTAAATATCCTCAACTGGCAAAGATTTGTATCAATATGGGATTACTTAGTCCTATAAAAAACGGATATGAAGATGGTCTAGCAGGAAACTTTACCTTCCCTTATTATAATGAAAATGGTGACTTATTTAATCTGGCTATTTTTTACCCTGAGAAACAGTGGCAATTATTAAACACAAAAGATGCATTGGCAGTTTTTGGACTTAAACAAGCCTGTTATGACCTACAAGATTACAAAATAGCCATTTTACTAGAAAATGTTTATGAATTTTTTTCTATTCATTACCTGCTCTCCCCTACGGGTATAAATCCCTGCCTATTATGTCATAAAAAAATAAGCCTAAATTTATTAGAAAAACTAAGGCAATTTAAGGTTGAACAGGTATTTGCCGTGGGTCTTAAAGAGTTCCCCGATAAAGAAACTAGGAATTTAATCTCCATTCCTAGAACCAAGAATATCTTAGAGGTATTAAATCAAATTTTATCCTTAATGCATAATGAGCGGCTCAAGCGATTAATCAAAGTAGGACTAGAATTGATAGAGAAAGGGAAAATTAAATCGTCAATTGGTTAATTCGTTGAATGGTTTAAGCACCCCAATTCCAAGCCTTAGATTGCTTTGCAATATAAGTTATAATAGAGGTAAAATAAATGGCTCAAATCAAAAGATAGTCTACCTCGTTTATAACAGCAATGGCAATATGGTAGGCATCCTCAGGGTAACCTTCAGGAACCGCACCATGGCGGATATACTCGCTCGCTATCCATTCAACGTCATCGGTTAAAGAGAGTACTGAAAATCGTGATACTGCATCCTTCATTTTGCTTCGGAGTTCCATGTCGGGAGTACGTTCAATCTCAGCAACCGTAATTTCGGAGATGAAGGTCTCAAAGTTTCCTATTTTCACGAAAAAAAGCTTCTGTGAGTGATTTCCTCTCTGGGTTCCTTTCATCAAATAGCGCTGAAATTACCGAAGTGCCAGATATACTCTCATTTTTTTTCTCATCTTCGTCTACTTCTTAGGCATGGCATATAACGCATTCATATCCGAAATATGTTCGGATATACCTCCCTCTGGCTGAAGTATTTTACTTCTTCACTCCCCTTTTTCTTTTGATGGATTTATACTCAAGCTGTCCAATGGACTTTTGATTCTACCTATATCCTTAGTGCTGACATGAGTATAAATCTCGGTAGTCTTGCTACCCTTATGTCCTAAAATCTCCTGAATATACCTTAGGTCAACTCCACTTTCTAGGTGAATTTGTCATTTGTCATTATAATCTATCCAATGCCTTCTTTATCCTTAAAATACCCTCTTCAATGGCCTCTAAGGAGTTAGCAAACGAAAGGCGAACAAACCCCTCACTACCAAAGGCAATACCTGGTACTACGGCTACCTTTGCTTCCTCTAACAAGTATTCTGTAAACTTTACCGAATCTGAAATTTTTTTATTAAAATAGGGGGAAAAACAGGGGAAGGCATAAAATGCCCCTTGGGGCCTAAAACAGCTTACCTTGGGAATCTTGGCCAAATGTTCCATAAGACAATCACGCCTTTTTTTAAAAACCGTTACAAATCCTTCAATAAACCCTTGGGGTCCTGTAAGTGCAGCTAAGACAGCCTTTTGTGCAATGGAGTTTGGATTTGATGTACTTTGGCCTTGAATCCTAGTGGCTGCCTTAATTACTCGCCTGTCACCAATTAAATAGCCAATCCTCCAGCCTGTCATGGCATAGGTCTTAGAAACAGCATTGATAATAAAGGTCTTTTTCTTTATTTCTGGGTCTAAACTAGCAATACATTGAAAGTCTATATCATCTAAGATAATCTTGTGATAGACATCGTCTGAAACTATATAAATATTATATTCTAAGGCAATCTTAGCAATCTCTATCAAATCGGTTTTGGTATAAATACTACCTGTAGGGTTAGATGGGCTGTTGATGATAATGGCCTTTGTTTTGGAAGTGATATGAGATTTAAGGGTTTTGACTTTCAATTTAAAATCATCATCTTCCTCTGTCTTTATAATTACTGGCTTACCTCCAGCCAAAACTATCATAGGTGGATAGGATACCCAATAAGGTGCAGGGATGATCACCTCATCACCTGGATCTAAAATAACTTGAAAAAGGTTATAAAGGGCCTGTTTTCCACCACAGCTAATCATCACCTCTTCAGAAGTATATGAGAGGCTGTATTCCTTTTCTATATATTGAACTACTGCCTGTTTTAACTCAGGAATGCCATCCACAGGGGTATATTTAGTAAAACCTGCAGAAATAGCTTTGATAGCTGCTTTTTTGATGTGATCAGGGGTATCAAAATCCGGTTCACCCCCTGCTAAGGAAATCACATCCTCACCGGCTTCTTTCAAGGCCTTTGCCTTTGCACTTATAGTTAGGGTAGAAGAAGGGGGTATAAGCTTAACCCTTTGGGCGATTATTTCCTTGCCTTGACACATCTTGCAGATGTGGCATCATAACAAAAATAAAAAAGACAGGCAAGATATGGAGGGCAAAATTGTTGAATACGTGGAAAAACAGAGGGTAACTACTGCTATTTGCCTTGAAGAAAGTATAAATAGCCTACGCTTGCTTACCCCACTGAACCGGGAAATTGGCTTGAGCAAGACGCGTATTGTATTGGTATCTCAGGAAAGATACTTGACTTCAAATCGGCAAGGGATGATAAAGACATTAAAAGAGGTGGTTGAGAAAAGAGAGTCATTGAAAAATAATGTAGATGTCTTAGGATTATGGGAACTACTCTCAGAAGAAAGAGGTACTTATAACGCTTCTACCCTAGCTGAGTTATGTTTTTCTGGAGAAGTCACCTCCCATAAGCAAAGTGCCATTCTTCGCGCACTTCTTGAAGAAAAAATCCATTTTAAGTTAAGGGGCCATAAATTTGAAGTGATGTCTAAGGAGTATATAGAACGCCTTATGCGGCAAAAGGTAAAGGAAGATGAGAGGATAAAAAAGATAGAAGAGGCAGCAAATTGGCTAAATGCCGTTTATCTTGGGAAGGATGTTACACCACCGCAGAAAAAGGATGAATATATAAATATTTTAAAAGAGTGGTGCGTCTTTCAAGAGGAAGCCCCCCAGGCCCCGCCCCCTAGAAAAACTTACTCTCCGGGACAAGCCAAGATGGCAAAAGAGATATTAGATAAGGCCCATCTAAGTACAGATAATGCCTTTAGGGTTTTAGTAAACTTAGGAGTTTTCTCAAAACATGAGAATGTTTTGCTACCCCGCTACGGAATAAGGGTGAGATTTCCTGATGAAGTAAAGTCAGAAACCTCTCTTTTGATAAAAACCATCCCTGACTTTTTAAAGGACAGAGAAGATTTAACAAAACTATATACCTTCACCATAGACGGGCCTGAAACAAGGGATTTTGATGATGCCTTAAGCATTGAAGAAAAAGACGGCCATTATAGAATAGGGGTGCATATTACAGACCTCACACCCTTCATTCCGCCAAAGAGTAAATTGGATGAAGAGGCCAGAGAAAGGGGAACTGCCATATACATGCCCGATGGGCGCATTCCTATGTTCCCAGAAGAGATACCTGATGAATTAGGCAGCTTAAAAAAAGGACAAATTAAACCAACCATGAGTTTCTTAGTCGATTTAGATAGCAATTCTAATATTTTAGGTTATAGAATCTTACCTAGCTTAATTAGAGTAGATGCGCGCTTCACTTATGATGAAGTCAATGAGTTGCTTACAAAAGATATTTACCCCGTTAGAAATCCCTGGCTTGGGGACAGGGATGAAAAAAATAAATTCTCTTCAATAAGCACGGGTCCTAACGCTCCATCTGAATTTTCTAACGGGGTTTATTTAAAGAAGCTCCACCAGTTAGCTTTGCAGTTTCGGCAAAGGCGCCTGTCTCAAGGAGGGATGGTAATCACTTTACCAGAGTTGATCATTTCATTTTTGCCTCAAGATACATTAGAGGTGAAACAGCGCAATCCAGAGCAACCTTCACGTATCTTGGTGGCCGAGTTCATGATCATGACCAACTATATAACGGCCTCTTTCCTTCATGAAAATAGTATACCTGCCATTTATCGGGGACAGCCACAACCCAGGGAAAGGATTATGGATGGTACATCCCAAGACTTGTTTACTACTTATTTGCAACGCAAATTGCTCAATCGCCCTCAATTAGACACAAGACCTGTTTTCCATCATATTCTGGGCCTTGAAAAATATACTGCTGCTACCTCCCCCCTGCGCCGTTATTTAGACCTAATCATCCAGCGTCAATTGGTCTATTATCTAAGAGAAAAAAAGCCTTTATATATAGAAAAAGATTTTTCTCCTTTGATCCCACACCTTGAAGAATGTTCAAGACGCACTTTAACTGTGTGCAACCAGCGTCTCAAATATTGGTTGCTTACCCATCTAAAACAGCAGATTAAACATATAATAGAGGCCTACATCCTAGAAAAGATACCCAGAGGATACCGCATCCTGTTATCAGAATACCTTTTAGAAACAGAACTGATTAATTCAAAAGAGCATTTTAGACAAGGCGATAAGGTCAGGGTTAAAATAGAGGCAGTTAACCCTAAAAAACAATTTTTAAAGGTAGTTTTGGGATAACTGTTCACCACAGATTCACCCTGTTAAATAGGGTTCCCCTGGGAAATTTAACAGGGGAACCACAGAGACCACAAAGATGATAAGGAAATTGAACTCGGTTTAGAAGAATAAGCCCTCTGCGAGCTCTGCGGTGAACGATTACGTTTTGGGATAATGAAATTAAGTTTAGATGAGCTAATAAACAAAATTAAAATGCATCCAGAAATAGGAATGATTGCTTGCCATTTAGGAATAGTACGTGGTTATTCAAAATTTGGGCAACCCATAAAATATCTTAAAGTTAAATACAATAGAAGGGCATTAATTGAAATATTAGATGATTTACAAAGAAAACCTGGCATAAAAGAAGTTTTAGTAGAGATAGCAGAGGGAGAAAGGCAAATAGGTGACTGGATTATGGTTGTATTGGTGGCTGGAGATACTAGACAACATACATTTTTAGTTTTACAACAATTGGTAGAGTTGATAAAGAAAAATGTAATTGAAGAGAAAGAATACTAGGGGGCAAAAGTATGGATGAAAAGCTTGCATTCATCAGAAATATAGCACTTATTGGACATGAAAGTGCGGGTAAAACAACACTTGCAGAGGCCATGCTTTTTACTACTAAGGCCGCAGAACGCTTAGGCGATGTAGATCAAGGTACAAGTATATTAGACTATGAGCCAGAAGAGATCAAAAGGCATATGACCATTAGCAGTGCCTTCCATCATTACATGTGGGCAGATCATAAAATAAATATCATAGACACCCCAGGCAATAATAATTTCCTTTCAGATACCATTATTACCCTTCAAGGAGCAGATGGGGCCACCCTCGTCATTGACGCCACAGAAGGTGTGAAATTCCAAACAGAGCAAATCCTTTCCTTTGTTGATAAGTTTAAACTGCCACTTCTTATTTTTGTTTCAAAAATGGATAAACAAGAAGCAGATTTTTATGGAACGTTAAAAGAAATGAATGAAACACTGAACAAAAAAATGATACCAATTTGTTTACCTATAGGAACAGGAACTAACTTTTGTGGTATCATAAATTTATTGACCTTGGAGGCCTGGACTTATCAAAAAGATGGTTCTGGAAAGTTTTCTAAAGTTCAAATACCAGGTAATTTAAAGGAAAAAACAGAAAAATACACTGAGAATTTTATGGAAAACCTGGCAGAAGTCGATGATACCTTATTAGAAAAATATTTAGAGGGCAAAAAAATCGGGACTGGAGAATGGCTCAAGGCCTTACACCAAGGCAGCATTGACCGCTCCATTGTGCCTATAATATGTGGATCAGGTAAAGAAAATATAGGAATTCAGTTATTATTGGATATGATTAATCATTGCCTCCCTTCACCTTTGGAAAAAGGCGAGGCAGAAAGTCACCATCCCCACACAAATCAGGCCATCAAGTACAAACCTAATATAAACGAACCATTTTCTGCCCTAGTCATTAAAACTATCTCTGACCCATTTGCTGGCCGTATCAATATCTTCCGAGTCTTTTCAGGACACTTGACATCTAACTCAACTATACTAAATGCTACAAAGGGCTATAGGGAAAAAGTAGGACAACTGTTCGCTCCTGCAGGAAAGAGCCAAAGGATATTAGAGGAGGTAAAGGCAGGGGATATTGCTGCAGTAGCCAAGTTAAAGGCCACCCTAACGGGCGATACCCTCTGTGATGAAAAAAAACCTATTGTATTTTCATCTATTGCCCCATTTCCACCTATCATCTCCTTTGCAATTGAACCTATATCTAAGGGAGATGAAGAAAAGATATATGCCTCCTTGGTAAAATTGTCAGAGGAAGACCCCGCTTTAAGATTAGAACGAAACACCCAGACTAAGGAACTTATTGCCTCAGGAACAGGAAGACTTCATTTAGAAAACGCCATTGAAAAATTAAAACGTAAATATGGAGTAGAGGTCAATATTGAAAAGCCAAAAGTTCCTTATAAAGAAACAATCAAAGGAAAGGCCAAGGCCCAAGGAAAATATAAGAAACAGACAGGGGGTCGCGGTCAATACGGAGATGCCTGGATAGAAGTTGAGCCACTTCCTCACGGTAGTGGATTTGAGTTTGTAGATAGAATAGTAGGAGGGGTAATCCCAAAAAATTATATTCCAGCAGTAGAAAAGGGTATTATAGAAGCCATGCAAGCCGGGGTATTAGCAGGATTTCCTGTAATAGACCTGAAAATATATCTAGTAGATGGTAGCTACCACCCTGTGGACTCTTCTGACATAGCCTTTAAGATTGCTGGTTCTATGGCCTTTAAAAAGGCATTTATGCAGGCCAACCCCATCCTTTTAGAGCCTATTATGAAATTAATTATCACCGTTCCTGAGGAATGGATGGGAAATGTGATAGGCGATTTGAATGGGAGACGGGGAAAGGTACTAGGTGTAGATACCAGAGCAAAATATCAAATAATTAAGACATTGGTGCCTATGGCCGAAGTGCTTACCTATGCCTCTGATCTGGTCTCTATTACAGGAGGAAACGGCTCATTTAATATTGAATTCTCGCATTATGAAGAAGTGCCAGCCCAATTGGCAGAAAAGATTATTGCACAGTCTAAGCAGAAAAAAGAAGAAAGATAGGCAGCGTTCTTGACAAATAATAGGAGCTATAATATATCAACAAAGCCTATTAACTAGGAGATAATAATGAGGAAATACGAAACGGTAATTGTAGCAAACCCAGAGCTTTCAGAAGCACAATTGCAAGATCTATTTGAAAAGTTCAAAAACATTATTGCTCGCTCCCAAGGGCATTTAATCAACATTGAAAACTGGGGTTTAAAGAATATGGCCTTTGAGGTCCATCACAAAAAGAGTGGATATTATGTGATTGTTCAATATTGTGGCGGTTCTGATATTGTACGTCAAATAGAGCACAGTATAAAGATGGACGATCGTGTCATCCGTTTTTTGACTATCAAGTTAGCAAATAAAGTAAATGAAACGGAGGAATTATGGCCTATTTAACCATGAAGGAGCTACTTGAGGCAGGTGTCCACTTTGGACATCAAACAAGGCGTTGGAATCCCAAGATGAAACCCTATATTTTTGGCGTTAGAAATGGCATCTACATTATTGATTTACAAAAGACCGTCCAACTATTCAAAACCGCTTATGATTTCGTGCAGGAACAGGTAGCACAAGGTAAAAAGGTATTGTTTGTAGGGACAAAGCATCAGGCCAAAGAGTCAGTAGAAGAGGAGGCAAAACGTTGCGGGATGTTTTATGTGAATAACCGCTGGTTGGGAGGTACTTTAACCAATTTTCAAACCATCAAAAAGAGTATTGAAAAATTAAAAACCCTAGAGGCCACCCTTGAGAATAGTTCTGATAAGTTACCCAAAAAAGAGGTGCTTCAAATCAAAAGGAAGATTGCTAAGTTAAATAAAAACTTAGGTGGTATTAAAGATATGGAGGAATTCCCTGGAGTATTTTATGTTGTAGACCCCAAAAGAGAGAAAATAGCTGTTTATGAAGCCAAAAAACTAGGACTTCCTATAGTAGCTGTTGTGGATTCTAATTGTGATCCAGACGAAATAGATTATATAATTCCAGGCAATGATGACGCCATTAGGGCTGTACGTTTAATCACATCTCGGATTGCTGATGCCTGCTTGGAAGGAAAACAGCGTTATGAAAAGGAAATAGCCACTGAGGCAGAAGAAATGGAGGCTAAACTAGAAGAAACAGCGCCTTTAGCTATAGAAGAAGATGAAATATTGACTGAACAAGCCCATTCAGAATAGGAAAGAAAATGGTGACCATAGATAAAATTAAGGAATTAAGAGAAAGGACTGGGGTTGGGATGATAGACTGTAAAAGGGCTTTAGAAGAAAGCAAAGGAGATGTAGATAAGGCCATTGAATACTTGAGAAAGACGGGAATAGCCAAGGCACAAAAAAGGGCAGGTCACATTGCCTCAGAGGGTATAGTCAGCGCCTATATCCATGGAGAAGGAAATCTGGGTGTTTTACTGGAGGTGAACTGTGAAACAGATTTTGTAGCAAGAACAAATGAATTTAAAAAATTTGTAAAAGAAATCTCCTTGCAAATCGCAGCCAATAATCCCATTTCCATTAGTAAAGAAGACCTACCAAAAAAAATAATTAAAAAGGAAAGGGAGATTTATCATCAACAGGCATTAAGTTCTGGTAAGCCTGAAAAAATAATAAATAACATTGTTGAAGGGCGTTTGAAGAAATTTTATCAAGAGGTTTGCCTATTGGAACAACCCTATATCCGTGATCCAAAACTTAAGGTAAGGGATTTACTTAATGAAATAATAGCAAAGACTGGAGAAAATATTGTTGTTCGACGGTTTGTGCGTTTTGAACTAGGGGAAAGGCTCTCCTATGAATCCGATTTATCAAAGGATACTACTTAAAATAAGTGGAGAGGCCTTATTAGGAAAGGCACCTTTTGGTATAAGCCCAGAGGTTTTAGAAAATATAAGCAAAGAGATCAGTGAGATTATAAAAGAAGACGTCCAATTGGGGATTGTCATTGGAGGGGGGAATATCTTTAGAGGGCGTCAAGCAAAAATCTTAGGAATAAACCAAACTACAGCAGATTATATGGGAATGCTAGCCACAGTGATTAATGGCCTTGCACTACAAGAGACATTAGAAAAAGAGGGAATGAATGTTAGGGTAATGTCTGCAATCCAGATGAGGGCAGTAGCTGAACCTTATATCAGACGCAGGGCTATTAGGCACTTAGAAAAGGGACGTATAGTAATCTTTGCAGCCGGTACAGGCAATCCATATTTCAGCACAGATACAGCAGCAGCCCTTAGGGCAGCAGAAATAGGTGCAGAGATCTTCCTCAAGGCCACTAAAGTAAATGGCATTTATGAAAGGGACCCTACTGAATACAAAGATGCTCATAAATTTAAAACACTCTCTTATTTAGAACTACTTAAAAAAAGGCTTAAAGTAATAGATGCTACGGCCATCTCTTTGTGTATGGACAACAAATTGCCCATTATAGTGTTTAATGTCACCATTTCTGGAAACCTTAAAAGGGTAATACACGGTGAATCTATAGGAACTAAGGTAGAGTAATTGCAAAATTTTGAGCAGATACAAGGAGAAGGGTCATGATGGAAGAATTATTTAATCAGACAAAAAGGGATATGCAAACTACTATTAAGGTTTTAGGAAGGGATCTGTCCAAAATACGGACAGGACGAGCATCTGTTGCCCTTGTGGAAGAAATCATGATAGAATACTATGGCAATCCTACTCCCCTTAATCAATTGGCCTCTATCTCTATACCAGATAGTAGATTAATCACTATCCAACCTTGGGACCCTTCTGTTTTATCTGGTATAGAAAAGGCAATACTTAAATCAAACTTAGGCTTAACTCCTAGCAATGATGGAAAAAAGATTTGTATAAATATACCACCCCTTACAGAGGAAAGAAGAGAAGAGTTAGTAAAGTTAGTTAAAAAACTGGGGGAGGAGGCCAAGGTGGCTATCCGCAACCTAAGGAGAAAGGCCAATGATATTTTAAAAAAGATGAAGAAAAACAAAGAGATCTCTGAAGATGACTTTTATCAAGGACAAGAAGAGATGCAAAAAGTTACAGATGAATTTATTAAAGAAATAGAAGGGCTTCTTTCTAAAAAAGAAAAAGAAATAACAAAATTTTAGATGAGTAAAATATTGGTCACTGGGGCCACAGGCTTTGTAGGAAGTCATTTGGTAGAGGCACTGGTTAATAGAGGGGAAGATGTTCACTGTTTGGTTAGATCAAATAGCAATTTGAGGTGGTTGAAGAAATTGCCTATAAATCTGATAAAAGGGGATTGTACAAATTTTTCTTCGCTAAAATCATTGCCATCTGATGTAGAATTTGTTTTCCACTTGGCAGGCTTGATCAAGGCCAAGAAAAAAACCGCATTTTATCAGGTAAATTATCAAGGGACAGTTAATTTAATAAAAATTTGCTTAATTAAAAGGTGGTCTTTAAAAAGATTTATCTTCGTCTCTACATTAGCAGTTCATGGTTCTCCATCAAATTCAGTGATTAGGTCAAGTGATATGCCTAATCCACTTACCCATTATGCCAAGAGTAAATGGCTTGCAGAACAGGCGTTACTAAAAGTCCGTAATAAGCTTCATGTAATAATCTTCCGCCCCACCGCTGTCTATGGACCTCGTGACAGGGAGCTCTTAGGTTACTATCGCCTTATTAAAATGGGATGGGCACCC
>CAZNJP010000057.1:0-10455 GCA_964573345.1 uncultured Syntrophobacter sp.
TAGATACCAAATAAAGTATTGAAAATAAAGCATTTTTTGATATTAAAAAATTTGTCCTTGTAAACTGCAGTTTAATTATTTATCAATTGCTAATGGCATATAGGCAAGATACCCCTTTTAGTAGGCAACGCTACAGACCCAGTTGGATGTCTTTATATAAAAACAATGTTAACAAAAGTAAGGCATTAGGATAGGATGAAATTGAAAAAAATTAGGGGGAAATTAACGATTCAAGACCAGACCCCAAGTTGTGTTCTCATTACAAAAGAGGACTCTGTATGCTTGTTACCTGGGTTTTAATGAAATAATCTATCAAAATGAAATTTTTTTGCCAAATTCCAATAAAAGTCTGTTCTAATCTTACCTTCAATATAGTTTTGATGCCATTCTTTATCAACAGGCATTATTTTATATAATTGTGGGCGGTATGCCTCAAGAAACATACGCGGTTTTTTCATAAAATCGGCAGCACACATAACTCTTTTTTTAGTTTTGGCCGCCAAATGTCTTAACCAAAAAATACCTTCATCACAACGCAACAAGTGATGGTCAAGGATTAGAGTGCCCACATTTTTCGCTAATTGAACTGAATTATACCAGGCCTCTTCACGTTGCCTCTTGGTAATTTGAAATAGATAAAGAGGAGGTCCACTAGCCAAGACAATGTTAGGACGCCAAGTCAATATTTGTAAAATTGCCCTGTTATCAAGTAATTGAATATCAGAGGTATGCACAAAAACATCATTTCCTTCCTGAATTTTGGTCATCATTACTGTTACATTGTTTTTTTCTCCATGTAACATTGCTTTTGAAAATGTTATTGGTCCCTTTTTTGTTCCTTCTGCATGAATTAAATTCATTCCCAAAACAGATGAAAAGGCTCTAGTGCGGTCCCTTTCTAATGGCGTAAGGCAGGAAAAATCTTTGATAAATATCTTTGCTGTTTTATTTAAACCAATCAATTTTTTGATATTGAGTTGATAGGGGTTGGCATCCATCAAAGGTGTGTGGTCGCCATGGAAGTGGCTGATTATGATATCTGTTGCCATTGACCACTTTTTTATAACTTCCCTTCGTATCCTTTCACCAACTGCTACTTGAAAAGGATGAGGCAATAATTTATACCTAAAATAGCCAAGTGCTATACCTGGATCGATCAGTATTGCTCTATCCTTAGTTTTTACAAAACAAGATAGCCCCCTTACACCTAATGATTCAGTGCCTAAAACCTTAATAGTCATATTCTATAGTTTCTTTCGGAATTAAGTGACTATAAGTCTCCTGCATAAGTTGTCAATATTGTCCTCGATGGTGCTTTTATTTTTTTTGGCGTGATAACGATCCCCTAGTCCTTTATATTTATATATAGTAAGCCTTTATAGAGGAAGACTCTGAATAACAGAATGTAACCTATCAACGTGCTTCTTTAAATTACTTGTTATTATTTCTATTTCAGCACTATTTTTGTATATATCCATTAAAGAATTTAACATCAATTCCAAATCGCCTTTCCCAAAATGTTTTAATAGTAAAGCAAATTCTTTCACTGTACCTATATTATATTTCCCTGTGTGCTCTTTTGATCTAAGGGCCTCAAAAAACCCCTTCACAACACCATCAACACAGAAATTATTGGCCCATGCCACATCACCAATGCCATCAAATCTGTCTAATCGCATCCTAAGGGATAAATTTAAGAAGAAATAAATCAGTGCCATCAAGGGATTTACAGTGCTTTCCTCTAAAAAGACTATTACAGATTCGTATTTTCTTGCCGTTATAAGTTTGACATCTATATCTCTATTGTCTACCTTTGCTACAAAATCACCGGCTGCATGATGCCAAGGGAAAATTTGTTTAAATTCACAGGTATCATAGTAAATGGTAAGGATGTTTGATGCTTGTTTATATATTTCTTTGGTTTGTTCATTAGATAAATACTTATAACCATGGTCAAAATCCCACAGGACAGTCTTTTGTTGTCCATGTTTATCCTTTGATATGTGAAATTCATAATAGCCCTCAAACCATTCTGCCAAAAACATTATCATTGATTTTGATCCATCCAAAAAGTATACATCTGGCAAATATTTAAAATCAAATTCACTATTTAACTGCTGCAACACAAAAAATTCATGATTTAAAAAATCCTTTCCTATTTCTGAGGTAGCCACATTTACTGCAAACTTTTTTGATTGCCCTTTGACAATTACCTCTATACTAGCCAAATGGTATAAGGATCCGTGTTTTTCTGTACGAATTAAAATCTCATCAATATCCTTTAAGGCAATGTTTTTCTTTAGGTTGTGATTTAATACATTGATAAAAAGACTATAGTTATCCTTGGAGATAAAATCCTTTATAGACTCAAAATATAAACCATAAGGTATATTTGAGTCATCGCAGTCTAAGGGCATTTTCCATCTCGTATTATCCATTAGAATATCACCATATGGCGAGGATACCAGATATCTTACCTTAGGTTCATACATTTTAAGTAAGAATTCAGGGTTGCTTTTCAGGCTGCAGGCCTCAGGCTGCAGGCTTGAACCTTTAAACCCATGAACGGTTACCTATCTAGTTAAGGTTTTCCAAATATCTCAGGATGTATATATTTGGCTAACACTTCTAAACCTTTAACTATTCTTGGTCCGGGTCTATCCACTAATTCGGTTTTAATTGTATATACCCTCCCATTTTTACAGGCATCTGTATTTTTTAAATTATTTTTTGCCCATTTTGCTGGTTCCCCGTGTGCTGTACTTGCTATGATTATCTGAGGATTTCTTTTAATAACCACATCAAGACAAATTGGTTTACATCCTTCAATGTCCCAACTAATATTTTTTCCTCCTGCCTTTAAAATAAGGTCATGTGTAAATGTTCCTTCTCCTATAGTCCATAAAGGTTCAGGCCAAGCAATCCAAAACACTCTTGGCTTTTGATTTTCTGGAATATACCTTGTTTTTTCAGTAATTGCCTTAAGTTTTCTTTTCATTTGGCTTACAATCTCAGTAGCCTTCCTTTCTTTTTCGGTTATTCTTCCAACTAATATAACGTCTTTAAATATTCCATCTAAAGTCTTTGGTGCCAAAATAAATACCTTCAATCCTTTTTCTTCTAATTTTGGGATGATCCTTCTTTGATGATGATTAGTAGTAACTAATATTAGATCAGGAGAAAGTGATAGTATCTTTTTTATATCAGGCTTAACAATTCCTCCTATTTTTTCCTTTTCCTTAGCTTCAAGTGGATAATCACAAAGCTTCGTTACTCCTACTATCTTTTCTCCGAGGCCCAAGGCAAAAAGAATTTCTGTACTGGAAGGAGATAAAGAGACAATTCTTTCAGGTGTTTTTTCTATAGTAATTGCCCTTCCTAAATCATCAGTTATAACTTTTGGAGAAGAGCCGACCTGAGACCAGGCTAATATAGAAATAAAAATAATAATAATAAAAAGAGGCAAAAAATAGTTTGTATTTTTCATAACCTTAGTATACACCCAAAATGAGTTATGAGTAAACCCCGTACCTCGCCTGAAGGGTGAGACATTCTCAATGCTCGTTTGATTGTACCTCTACATCCTTCCATAAATGGCGAGGCATTATGAGGTGCAGGGCAAATCCTTTTTATTGACCAAATTTATTATTTGCTGTAGAATCGTTGAATAGCCAAACCGAAAATTGGTTAAATCGTTAAATTCAAGAGTAAGCGTTCAACGTAAATGGCTTTACTATTTGACAAATCAACGGATTAATTTAACCAGTTAGAATTTAATTAGATAGTTTTTAACATTTTTTGGACAGAATTTTTTGGACAGAATAGCGGGGGTCTAAAATAATGGTTTACTCTTGCCCTAGGATACTAATTACAGGTATAGGTGGAGATGCAGGAAAGACAGTTGTAAGTGTTGGTTTATCCAAGGCGTGGAAGGAAAGGAGCAAAACAGTAGTTACCTTTAAAAAGGGCCCTGATTATATAGATATGGGCTGGTTGGCATTAGCTGCTGGGCGCCCCTGTTATAATCTGGACCTTTTTTTTATGGAAAGGAAACAGATTCTTTATTCTTTTGTACTAAATACGCAAAAGGCAGACATTGCTGTTATTGAAGGAAATAGAGGTTTTTATGACGGTCTAGATGTAGATGGCAGTGTAAGCACAGCAGAGCTTTCAAAATTGCTTCATATTCCCAGTATTCTTATTATAGATTGCACTAAAGTAACACGAACTGTTGCGGCCTTGGTTTTGGGCTGTCAGCGGCTTGACTCACAAGCCCCAATCAAGGGTGTTATCCTCAATCAATTAGCCCACAGCAGACATGAAAACATTATTTCTGCTTGTATCAGTCAATATTGTAATTTACCTATAGTAGGCGCCATCCCAAAATTGTCTAATGTCACATTTCCTGGAAGGCATCTAGGTTTAGTGCCCCCTCAAGAACATCCTATGGCAGGGGAAGCTATAAATACAGCAGCAAAAATAACAAAAAAATATATTGATTTAGATAAACTTTTGCAATTAGCCAATGAGGCAGAGGCTTTAGCTATCCCAAAGTTACCACAGTTGATGAAAAAAACTCCCTTTGTAAAGATTGGTGTCATTCGGGATAGCGCCTTTCAATTTTATTATCCGGAAAACCTTGAGGCATTAAGGAAGGCAGGCACAGAACTAATAGAGTTTAGTGCTCTAAAAGAGCAAAAATTACCACCTATAGATGCCCTTTATATTGGGGGTGGATTTCCTGAAACCCATGCCGAGTATTTGGCAAAAAATGTGGGTTTGCGTAGGTCTATTAAAGAGGCAGCAGAAAAGGGGCTCCCTATTTATGCTGAATGTGGAGGTTTAATCTATTTGGGGAAAAAATTGATCTGGCAAGATAAAGAATACCCTATGGTGGGTCTTTTGCCTATATCTATTGGTGTAAAAAAACGCCCACAAGGACATGGATACACTATAATGGAAGTAGATAGCCCCAATCCTTATTTTCCTTTGGGACAAATTCTCAGAGGCCACGAATTTCATTATTCCTATGTTTCAAAATGGACGGATGATTCTGCCCATTTTGCCTTTAAGGTGAAAAGGGGATATGGCATAGATGGTAAAAGAGATGGTTTATGTTATAAAAATGTCTTGGCTACTTATACACACTTGCATGCCTTAGGCACTAAAGAATGGATTAATGCCTTGATAGGACAGGCAAGCAAATACAGAAAATCATTGAATCGTTAAATCGAAAATTGGTCAAGTAGTTGAATTTAAGGAATAGTCTTCATTTGTGCTATAGACCAAGCATGGAGCGGAATCAATATATCTGCCATTTGCTTTATTTTTTTAGCACTTTCATAAGAGTCAATGACGCTGACATTGCTAACGTGGACACCTGGTGGGATAGGAGGTGCGGTTTTAGGAAAATTTTTTTCATTAGAACACCAACCTACTATAATGGCCTTTCCTTTAGCAGTATTTATGACAACAGATTGAGTTCCTGGGGTATGACCAGGGGTAAATAATACGCTAATACCATCTATAATTTCCTGATCCCCTTCAATAGTAACTACATTACAACCTTCTAAAAGCTCTAGGAAAAAACGACGTTCCATAGGATGAGGGTTTTTTAATGCTTCATATTCTGCTTTCTGTACATAGATTTTGGCATTTTTACACATTCTGTCATTTTCACAATGGTCATTATGCAGATGGGTATGGATAACAATATCTACATCCTGCGGTTTAAGCCCTACTTTTTTTAATGCCTGCTCAAATTCTAATATTTCTACCCCATATTTTTCAGTTAATTCCTTACTTACTTCAGGCAGAAGGACAAAGGTTTCTAATCCCGTATCTATTAATATATTTTTATCTCCACCTTCAATATAAAATACCATGATAGGAATATAAATTCTCTCTCCATAGCCATGTAGATAGGTCATATTACCTTGATCCAACTGATTTGCCCCCACTACTAAAGGATGAATAATGTATTCACGCATTGCTGTTTTTCCTCCTAAATTTTGTAATACTATAATATACTTAATACACTATGTCAAAGGGATTTTGACTGAAATTAGATAGTTTTAGTGAAAAATACGAGCTTTTAATTAAGGTTAAAGATGAGGGCCAATCAACTTGACAAAATTGAGTTGATGGACTTAGTATAGATATTCAATTGAAAATATCAAGAATTGAATCATTCAATTAATTAATAACTAAATAGACACAGGGAGCTATTTTTAAATGAAAAAGGTGATTATGAGAGAAGATGAGATAAGGCGTACTTTTATTAGAATTGCCCATGAGATTTTAGAGCACAATAAAGGAGTGGAAAATCTGGCCTTGGTAGGTATCCATACAGGTGGTGTTTTTTTGGCAGAGCGCTTAAGGGATAATATTGGGAAAATAGAAGGGCGCTTTCCCTTATTTGGCACTTTAGATATCAATCTTTACCGTGATGATTGGACAAGGCTTTCGCCACAGCCACTTCTTAAGAAGACAGACCTCCCATTTCCCATTGAAGATAAAATCATAGTGCTAGTAGATGATGTAATCTTTACAGGACGTACCATTAGGGCAGCTATGGATGCCTTGATGGATTTTGGAAGACCAAAGCTAATAGAGGTAGCGGTATTAGTTGACCGTGACCATAGAGAATTGCCTATTATGGCAAATTATGTGGGCCTTAATGTATCTACACTCCGTGAAGATAGAGTAGATGTATTTTTGAAAGAAAAGTCAGGCAAGGACGAAGTGGTAATCTTTTCTAATACCTAATCTTGTTTTTTTCTAAAAAAAAGACCCGCTAAAAAAGAACCCAATGCAATAAGGGACCAAACGCTTGAGTCATCCTTTTTCTCCTGTTCTAGTTTCTTTACCAACTTAGTATAATCACTTACTTCTTCTGCGGTAAACAACTCACCTCTCCTGGCCTTAGCTAAATACGAATTTAGACGTTTTCTTTCATTTTCTAATAGAGGACTGGCCTTTTCTGGCACTTCAGCAAGTTCAGTATAAATTTTAATAAGTTTTGCTTTACCAAGATTCAAATGATCAATTACCATTCCAATAAGTCTTAATGACCCATTTATTGCTCTTGCATTTCCTTTTAGCCTATTTTCAATCCCTTTTAGCCTATTTTCAATCTTCTCAAGTCTTTGATTTATTTGATTTAAACCTAAAAAGGCAGTAATTGCATTTTTGATGGTATCTCTAAGATTCATATTGCAAATATACCATAGTTTTTAATTTTTTACAATTCTAATTTACCCTAATGCACTTACTACCCTCTGTGCTTTATCTAATAAATCTAAATCACTTTTTCTTTTTAAGGGCACGAGCAGCTCCCCTTCAGGGGTAAATCGATAGCTAGGATGTTGCTCTAAGAATTTAACAAGATAGGAAGTGTCTAAAAGGCCTGTTTTGTCAAATACAAATCGTAGCGCTCCATTGCTTATATCTAGTCTCTTTACATTAAAATGTCTTAATGAAAGCCTTAGCTTAATAAGATTGATCAAACTATCTGCAGGGTGAGGCAATACCCCATAACGATCTTTAAATTCATCTATAAGTTCAATTAGTTCTTCTTCATTCCTTATCATGGAGAGCCTCCTGTAGGCCACAAGTCTTTGATCTTTGTGTTTAATATAATCTTTTGGGATATAGGCAGAGACAGGTAGTTTGATTTCTGGTTCTATACCTTCTTCTATAGGTTTACCCTTCAATTCATAAATGGCCTTTTGTAGCAATTCTAGATACATCTCATAGCCTACCTGTGCAATATGACCTGATTGGGAAATACCTAAGATATTTCCTGCTCCCCTTATCTTCAGGTCATACAGTGCAATCTTATAGCCAGAAGAAAGCTCTGTATGTTCTAATAATGCCTTGAGCCTCTTTTGTGCTTCTTCTGTAATTAGCTTTTTATGAGGAACCAGCAAATAGGCATAGGCTTGTCTATTGCTCCTTCCCACCCTTCCCCTTAGGTGATAAAGCTGGGAAAGGCCGAACATATCAGCACGGTTAACAATAATGGTATTGACATTTGGGATGTCTAAGCCAAAACCTACAATATTTGTACAGAGCAAAACATCTATCTCTCTTTTTAAGAACATAAGCATTGTCTTCTCTAATATCCTTTCCTTCAATCTTCCATGGGCAATGCCCAATCTGAGATCTGGTATAAGTTTAGATAAAAATTTGGCTATAGCAGGTATTCCTTTTATATGTGGGTGCACAAAAAATACCTGCCCACCCCTTTCTATTTCCCTAATGATTGCCTCACGAATAGCCAAATGACTAAATCTAGACAAGTAGGTCTTTACAGGTAATCTATCAAGTGGTGGTGTTTCTATTAGACTTAGATCTCTAATGCCTAAAAGGGAAAGATAGAGAGTACGGGGAATAGGGGTAGCACTTAAGGTAATTACCTTTACCAGTGTCTTTAATTGTTTTAAATGTTCTTTTTGCTTTACACCAAATTGATGCTCTTCATCAATAATCACCAATCCCAAGTCCTTAAAGACTACATCCTTTTGTAGAAGGCGGTGGGTCCCAATAACAATATCAATAATCCCCTTTCTTAATCCCTGCAGTATTTTAGTCTGTTCTTTTTTGGGACGAAAGCGGTTAAGGCAGGCAATATTTACAGGAAAATTTTCAAGTCTTTGCTTAAATGTGAGGTAGTGCTGTTCAGCCAAGATAGTGGTTGGGACAAGTATAGCTACCTGTTTTGCATCCAATACGGCCTTAAACGCAGCCCTAATAGCTATTTCGGTCTTTCCAAAACCTACATCTCCACAAACTAATCTATCCATAGGATGAGATTTCATCATATCAGCCAAGACCTCATTTATTGCCCTTTGCTGATCAGGGGTCTCTGTGTAGGGAAAATCGGTTTCAAATGCTTGATATTCTTTATCCAATGGTGAAAAGGCATAGCCTTTTTGGGTCATGCGTTTGGCGTAAAGTTCTAACAATTCTTTAGCGATCTTTTCTACCGCTCTTTTTGCACGCCTTTTTAAACTCCTAAAGGTTTTTGCACCCAATTTGTCTAAATTTGGGCTTTTGCCTTCTATCCCTATATATTTTTGCAAAAAATTAAGCCTATCTATGGGTAAATAGAGCTTATCTCCGTTTTGATATTCAATAACCAAAAATTCAGTGTTTAAGCCACCTACATCTAAGCTTACCAAGCCACGGTATATTCCAATTCCATGCTCTATATGCACTATGTAATCTCCCTCTCTTAGGTCCTCAAAGGTGCTTTTTGGTAGGACTGGCTTGTAAGAAGGTGTTAAGTCTCTGCCAGGAACCTTAAAGTCACTCTCACTTAAGATAACCAATTTTTGTGTAGGCCAAACAAAACCCTGAGAGATTTTACCCCTATAGATAGTAATCTCCCCTTTTCCTTTTCTAAATGGTGGCGTGGCTGAGAAGGGTGCCATTTGATAAGACCTTAAAAGGCCTTCAAGGTTTCTTTGTCTAAAGACATCTTGGCAAACAAGACATACTTTAAGGCCCTGATTTAGCCAGGTTTCTATATGTGATTTAAGGTTTTTCACTACATCTTCTGTATCCATACCTTTAAAAGGTGTTTCTAAAGAGAAAGAAAGGGTCTTATGGTCTAATACAGGCAACTCATGGGCATGAAGCATTTGGTATTGTTTCAAATACTGTTTGATTTTTGAATAATCTAGATAAGTTAGCTCTTTTGGTAAATAGGGTGATTCTGCTAGGTGATTTTTGAATTTATTTTCTATCTTTCTCCCAAAATCTAAGATTTTCTCAGGCTCCCACAGGCAAATGATAGTATTTTCAGGGAGATAATCAAAAATGGAACTCGGGGCAGCGTCATAAAAGAGGGGAAAAAGGGATTCAATGCCTGGTTGATGAATGGGGACTTCTAAGTACTGAGTCAATGGCCTTTTGAAAATGTCTAGTTTTTCTAGGTTTTCTCTGGCCTTTTGAAAATCTTTTTGATTTCTGGGGATGGGGTTTGCAGGGATAATGATAAATTCATCCAGTGTCCCTTTAGAACGTTGACTACTAGGGTCAAAAAAGCGAATGGACTCCAGTTTATCCCCAAAAAATTCTAGTCTTAATGGTTTGTTATAAAGGGGAAGAAATAGGTCAATAATTCCTCCACGTACACTAAATTCACCCACTCCTTCTACTAGATTAACCCCTTGATAGCCAAAACAATGTAAGGTATAAATAAATTTTTTGCGGTCAATTTCTTCACCTTCTTGGTAAAGCTCTACCCTTTTTGAAAATTCTGATTTGGGCAAAAAATAGAAAAATAAAGAGCGAATAGGGGAAACTACCAAAGGATGCTCTAGGCTTGATAAGGCAAACAGGGCAGAAAACTGTTCACTTAAGGTGTGTGGTAATGGGGAGAGGCCCTCAAATGGTAAAAATTCTTCACTAGATAATAAAAAGATGCGTTTATCTAAAGCAAATGCC
>CAZNJP010000057.1:10555-12846 GCA_964573345.1 uncultured Syntrophobacter sp.
TGGCTCTAAAAAAAATTTTAAATCCATTAACAATTGATTTGCTTCATAGTCCGTAGGGGTAATAGCAAAAATAGGCCTTTTTAGAATATGATTTAACTGTGCCAACAGATAGGCCAAGGCGCTACATTTTAGGCCTGTGATATGCAGTTTTTTATTTTTATCAAATATGTCTATAAATTTTTGGATTTCCATTAAAAAAAGAGTTTATTCTGGAAGATTTGATTCCATAAAACACTCAAATGCATTTCTGGTGCCTGCTTTAGTGAAGATTATTCCTGGGGGCACTCGAAAGTTCTCTATTGGTTTGCCTTTTAAGATTTCTCTCATGAAAGAGAGCCAAATTGGGGCAGCGGCCCTCCCACCTGTTTCTTTTTCACCTAGAGATATATAATCATCACAACCTATCCATACACCAGTAACATAAGATGGTGTATAGCCAATAAACCAAGCATCTGTATAATTGTCAGTTGTGCCAGTCTTGCCTGCGGCTGGCCGACCAAGTACCCGTGCGCAGCGCCCAGTCCCCCGCAAAATCACATCTTCTAAGATATTGGTAATGATATAGGCTACTTGTGGGTTGATTACTCTTTTTGGCTGTGATTCATTGTTTTCTAATACATTTCCATCTCTATCTAAGACCTTTAGTACAGCAATTGGCTCAATATATTGACCTTGATTGGCAAATATAGCATAGACCCTAGTCAATTCTAGTAGAGAAAGGCAAGGGCTACCCAATGCCAGGGAGAGGTCATAGTTAAGGGGGGAGGTAATGCCCAAGCTTTTGGCATATTGAATTACATAACCCACACCGATGTCTTTTAACAATCTTATGGTTGCTACATTACGTGAATAGACCAATGCATCGCGTAAACTTATAGGGCCATGGAAGCGGTCTTCATAATTTTTGGGCCTCCAGACTTTTTCCCCATTATCTGTATCTTCCTCATATACCACTGGATAATCATAGACTATAGAAGATGGGTTATAGCCTTTTTCTATAGCTGCTGCATAGATTATGGGTTTAAATGCAGAGCCTGGTTGCCTTCGGGCTTGGATTGCACGATTAAAATTACCTTTTTCAAAGTTTTTTCCTCCTAACAAAATCTTTATAAAACCCGTTTTGGGTTCTAGGCAAAGCATTGCTCCTTCTATTTCCTCCATATTTTCTTCATGTCTTTTTTCTATTTCTTCAATGCCAGAAAGGAGAGAATTTTTTGCTACTTCATGCATGTCTATACTAGCAGTGGTATAAACCTGTAAGCCACCTTTATAGACCAAATCATAACCATATTTTCTTAGTAAATATTGACGTACATAATCCAAAAAGGCAAGGCATGCCTGGTTATTATAAGATATGCTCTTAAGCTCAAGCGTTGTTTTCCAGGCCTCCTGTTTTTCTTTTGGGGTGATGTAATCACATTCTACCATCCTTTGAAGTACATAAAGCTGCCTCTTCTTGGCCCTGTCAAAGTGCTTATAAGGGGAATAGTATGTAGGGCCTTTTGGTAGCCCTGCAAGGAAAGCTGCCTCTGCTAGATTTAGTTCCCAAACATGTTTAGCAAAATAGGTCTGTGCTGCTGTCTCTACCCCATAAGCACCATGTCCAAAGTAGATTTGGTTCAAATAAATGAACAAAATTTCATCCTTTGTTAAGTATTTTTCTAGCCTGCGGGCAAGGATAAGCTCTCTTGATTTACGATATATGCTTCGACGAGATGAAAGTAATAGGGACTTGACTGTTTGTTGGGTGATAGTACTCCCTCCTTGGACAATTTCTCCCGCCTTGATATCTTTGATAATAGCCCTCATAATACTCAGCCAATCAAGGCCTTTGTGTTCGTAAAACCTTTGATCTTCAGCAGCAATAAAGGCCTTAATCAAATAAGGAGGTATCTTTTCTAAGGGGGCCAAGGTGCGCCGCTCTATATAAAATTCATCCATTATTTGGCCATCGTCTGCATAAACTTTAGTGGCAAGAGGAGGGTGATAGTCTTTAAGGCCTTTTATGTCAGGGAGGCTATGGATTAAAAATAGGAGACATCCAAGAAAAAACACAAGGCCTGCAAGGGCTATAATGCTAAACCATTTTAAAAAACGCATACAGAATCATATAAACCTTATGGTGTTTTGTCAATTATAGTTATTGCTTTTAAATGCAGGACTACGTCAAAATCGGGGTAACTCCTTTAGTTTACTAAAAAATTAAAAACCTCTGACTTTTTTTCCAACCTATGGTATCAGAGATCACGGTAAATCGGTTTTTTTCTCAAGATAAAATGTTCACACCATCT
>CAZNJP010000058.1:0-8187 GCA_964573345.1 uncultured Syntrophobacter sp.
TGGACTATTAATAGCATTTCTGGTATCAATGACAAGATTAGCATTTTCTAAAATCTATTGATAATCATAGCTGCTATGATTGGTGACTATAATAAAATTATATAAGTTGGATATGCCAAATAATAAGGCAGGCTACTAGTAGCCCTGCCTTATATAGTTTGGCTTGATTGAGTATTTACCTTTTTTCTTCTGCTAAGTAGGCCAAAACCTAGCAATCCAAAGCCAAGGAGAAGAATGGTAGGAGGAATAGAAACCTGCGTGCCTTGGATTTGATGATAGATACCAAAGTCAGAATTGCTATCATCATATCCAGCACCAGGTTGTTTAACTGCATAGAATTCAAGTTTGCTAACTGGAGTGTTGCCAAATGGATTAGAAATCTGCCAGAGACCATTGTAGTCATCTAATCCAGGGGATAAATAAGTTACACTACCAGGGCCAGTCCAATCAGCATTATAGCCGTCTATGCCTGTGAGATAATAGGGAACTCCATCGACTACAATCTTGGCCTTTTCATTAACTTTGTCACCATAATTCCCGTTTGCATATAGCACACCGATATCTAGGGCGCTCAAGATAAAGGGTTTATCAAATGTGATAGTAATGCTCTCTCCATCAAGGTCAATTTCGCCAGCTACATCATATCCTCCGGGACCTGGAGTATGTGTGACACCAACAACGTCCTTGCCATAATAAGAATCACCCTTACCAGGCATTGGCTTTAAGGCAAAACTTCCTCCACCAGCGCTAGAGCTAAACACACCAGAGATACCTCCATTAAAAATATCCTGTGCCGTTATGATATATGCCTCTGCCAATACCACACTTCCCAGAAGAAAAAATACCCCAACTAATACACTAAGAAATCTCCTCATCCCCTTTCACCTCCTCTCTTTTTTATTTTTCTTAAACTAAAAAAGCCGAATAATCCTGAACCAAAGAGCAAAATAGTACCAGAGATAGGAACCGCTGTCCCTTGGATCTTATAGATGCCAAAATCAGAATCAGAGCTACCACCCGAACCTTGTTTAACTGCATAAAATTCAAGTTTGCTAACTGGAGTGTTGCCAAATGGATTAGAAATCTGCCAGAGACCATTGTAGTCATCTAATCCAGGGGATAAATAAGTTACACTACCAGGGCCAGTCCAATCAGCATTATAGCCGTCTATGCCTGTGAGATAATAGGGAACTCCATCGACTACAATCTTGGCCTTTTCATTAACTTTGTCACCACGATTACCAGACTTAAATAGCAAACCAAGTTCCAGGTCGCTTAAGATAAAGGGTTTAGTAAATGTAATAGTGATGCTCTCGCCATCAATATCAATCTCACCACTTACCTTACCACCCTTGATGCCAACAACGTCCTGATTGTGATAAGCATCACCACTACCACGCATTGCCTTTAAGGCAAAACTTCCTCCTAAAGCACTAGAACTGAGCAGGCCACTAATACCTCCATTGTAAATATCTTTTGCAGTTATGGTAGCGGACTGTGCCAACACCACGCTCCCTAAAAGGAAAAACACCATAACCAAGATGATGGTAAATTTTTCCATTTTTTTCCTTTTTAGCTATCCACCCTTAAAAACTTATAATTCATAAACTTTATGCCGTGTCCAAAACCTGCTCTATTTTCTACCCTTCTAACCACCTTTCCCTTAGCAGCCACTTGGGTCTTCTTGGCCTCTTCAGAGGTAATAGGAAGGTCAAAGCAAAGTTCAATCTCAGCGTCTTTTTCTATAGGATTATTAAGGATGATATAGATACCTCCGGCACTGATATTTTTGCTGATACTCCTACTTTCTCGCATTTTGCCAGATTGATCCTTCCATTTTATATTTACTGGAAGCTGCAAATCATATCTCTCAAATGCCCTTCTTTCTGTTTTGAATGTCTGCACAGCTTAATTTCTTAGTTCACACTTTTTATACACCTAATTTCAATCATAAAAAAGATGTATTTTAGGTTGTATTTTAAGGGGTGTATTTTTTAGGGATATAAGACTTTAGTCCTATGTTTGAGTGAGATTTTTGGAGGCCCAAAGTGCCGCCTGTAGCCTGTTAGATACCTTAATCTTTTTAAATATCTTATGTATATGGGTCTTTACTGTTTTCTCGCTTATAAAGAGTTTTTGTGCAATCTCTGCATTTTTAAAACCAGAGGCCAAAAGAATTAAGACCTTTTTTTCTTGAGGGGTCAAAATGTCTACTTCGTCTCTTTTTCTCGTGATTATCTTCCCCTGTAGGTTATCAATAATAATATTAGTTACCCTTCTTGTAGCCCATATCTCCCCATTATAGCATGATCTTATGGCTTGAACTAAAGTCTTTAGAGAATCTCTGGCACACAAAAATCCTTTGGCCCCCATTTTTATAATACCTAATTCCATCTCTTCTCGATCATCTTTTAGGGAAAGAAAGATAATTTTTGCATTAGGAAAACTGCTTTTTAGATCTAAAAGGTCTCTCTTTTTTACTGGAGAATCACATCTTTGCAAAAAAAGGACTATATCTGGCTGAACCGATGAAGAATGTCTTTCATCAGGGTAAATTTTTCCTATAGGGGATATTCCTTCACATGAAGAGAGATAATGGTATAACAATTCAGAAAAAATTTGGTGGCTACTAACTATTAAAACTTTAATCATTTTCTTATTTTTAAACAAAAAAGTAGTATTATGTCAACTTTTTTCTATTTTTGTCTTCCATTGAGAGAGTTTTTGGAGCTCACGGTCTATTGTCTCTTGACACTCCTTGTGGATTTTTTGTAACTCAATTGATATATTTTCTCCCCCTTTTATTATCTCTAGTAATAAGATAATTTTATACAATAAAAAAAGCTCTGTTTGCCAAAAATTGTAAATAGCATTCTCTAGACTAACTAAGCGCTTTTTAATTTCATTTAATAAATAACTGAGTTTTTCCTCCTCAATTAGTTGAGTTTTGGTTGGCGACAAAGATCCTTTTTTTTCTAATTGCCCTAACCTATATGGATAAAGGTCTTCAACGACATCCTCTATTATTTTTACATCAATTGAAGGGGTCTCACTGACAAATCCATATACCAGGGCCGCCTCACACAGGGTATTGATTACCCTTGGAACACCTTGACTATACTTAAATATGGCCTGTATTGCCTCCTTAGAGAAGATATTGTCTCTTGCCCCGGCTAGATTTAGCCTATATTTTATGTATTTTTCAGTCTCATCCTCACTTAAAGGGGATAGATGGTAACTTAAACTAACCCTTTGTAAGAGCTGTTCTAGTGAAGGTTGTAAGAGTTTATTCTTTAAAGGTGGTTGTCCAACTAATATAATCTGGATGAGAAAGTCCTTTTCTGTTTGTAAGTTTGAGATCATCCTGATTTCTTCAAGGACAGAGAGGGGCAGATTTTGGGCCTCATCCACAATAAGGATTACCCTCTGCCTTTGAGCATATCTTTCAATCAAGAAGTAATATAGCTTATTTAATAAATTTGCCTTTGTTTCATCTTTAGAATAGTCAATACCGAGCTCCTGTAAGAGCATCTGTAGGAATTCTTTTGGTTCTAGATTTGTATTAGAAATAACGGCCGTAATGGTCCCCTTGGCCAAAGAGCTTAGAAACTTTTTTATCAGGGTTGTCTTTCCTGTCCCGATTTCCCCTGTAATCACAATAAAACCAACATTGTTTAAAAGCCCATATTCAAGGTAACTAAGGGCAGATTTATGCTTTGAGCTCAAGAAAAAATAATGAGGATCAGGAAGGATTTGAAAGGGCTTCTCTTTTAGTCCGTAAAATTTAAGATACATTATTCTGAATAGGAATAATACCCTGGTTTTTGTGGCATAGCTGCCTTGTTCAATACTATCCCCAGCAAAGGTCTTTCTAGTAGCTCCAAGGCCCTCTTTACTTGGTCAATGGTAGTCTTATAGACCTCTACTATTAATAAGACTGCATCTACATACGGGGATATGGTTAGGGCATCGGCAAATGTCAGAAGAGGTGGGGAGTCAATTAAGATATAACGGTTTTTATAACGATTTTTTACCTCCTGAAGCAGGCTTTGCATTTTGGGAGAGCCCATTATTTCTGTGGCATCTTGGACGATCTTACCTGCAGGTAAAATGACCAACCGTTCAAAACCAGGATTAACTAAACACTCAGAAAGGGGACAATCTTCTTCTATCAAGTAATTAGCCAATCCTTTTTGAACAGAGATTTGCAGAAGTTCAGCTATAGAGGGATTCCTCAAGTCTGCCTCCATTAGGAGGACAGTTTTTGTGATCTCCCTGGCCAAGGTGATACCTAAATTAATGGCAGTCAATGTCTTTCCCTCACCTGGTAGAGCGCTTGTAATAAGAAGGCAGTTCCATCCATTTTTTTCCATGCGATGTAATATTTGTGTCTTCAAGAAGCGGTAATATTCATAAGCTTCTTTAGATTTGGTAGCAGCAATAATCTTATTTTTTTCCAAATTTAAAGGGTCGTTGGGGATAACTTTTGTCTGAGTGTATGTTAGGGATAAAGGGATCTCTGGCGAAGGGATTTCTTCTTTTCTCTCTCGCATCTTTTTTGCCTTTTCTAAGGCCTCTTCAATTTTACCCATTTTCCTTACCTAAAAATTTTAGTCCACAAAATATCCAGTCTGATGAAGAAAATGTGAACGATGATGATAAAAACAATTATGGCTAGGGCAATAATGAGCGCATATATAATTTTCCTTCTTCTCTCTTGTTTTTCCTCCTCCTCTGTTTTAATTTTAGGTAAGACCACCAGGACTGGAACATCGGTAATACTAGCAATGTCAGTAACACCTTTTACTGAACGGTCTGTATATTCCATTATAGAACCCATTCCAATACCTCCCCCTAGGGCCAAGATAAACCCTATAAGTATAATAGCAGGACGATTTGGCTTGTATGGTTTCTCCGGACGGTGAGGGGGGTCAATTATAGTCAAACGTTCTCCCTTTTGACTCTCTTCCAGTCTTTCAGCCGACCTGGCCTCCATAAGTTGATTCATTAACTCCCGGTATCTAGCCTCTGCATTGACCTTATCCCGAAGCATCTCCTGATATTTTCGTTCTACTTCTGGCATTTTTTCTAAACGTCTCTCATAATCTTCTAACCTTTTTTTCAATTTTTCCCTCTGCTGTTTTAAGTTTTTGATTTCTATCTCTGTAGATGAAATTTGGGTAGAGAGGTTAATATAGGCAGGATTATCGGGTTCCTTTACTATAGGAGTATTTATGTTTTTTGAGGCATCCTCTATTTCCTTTTCTAAAGAGGCAATCTCCCGTTTAATTTTCTTTACATCAGGGTGTTTTTCAGAAAAATGTCCCCTTAATTCCACTAAACAGGCCTTCAGATTTTTTAACCTTTTAACCTTATCTGGTAAACTTTCCTTGTTTTTAACCTCATTTTTTAGTTTTTCTATCTCCCGTTTGACCTTTATCACATCTGGGTGTTTGGGAGAAAGGGTGGCTATCAAAGTAAGATATTGGCTCTGTAATATCTTAAGCCTATCTTCTGGACCCAATATACGTTCACCGGTCTCAGTAACTATAGATGAATACGGACTTATAGTGGCCAATTGCCCCTGTAAATAAACCTTTCTCTCTTCTAAGTTTTTTATCTGTTGGTCTATGTTATTTATTTCATTTTGCACCCTGCGTAAGGTTTCCAAGTTTAATTGCATCAATTCAGGAAGCTCAGCCAAGTGTTTTTCCTTGAATGCCGCAATTTTATGGTCCAAATCTGCAATTTGCTTTCTGAGCATCTCCAGTTGACTTTCTAAAAACTGGGTAGTGCCTTTGGCCTTCTCTTCTCTATTCTTTAGATTCTCCTCCAGATATAAAGAGGCTAAATAATTGGCAACTCGCTGCACAATATCAGGATTTTTTCCTTCATAAGAGATAGTAAAAGCTACTGTGGCAGAGACAGGCCTTCCTCCACGAGGATTGGAGGCCTCTGTGCTGATTGTTTCTAATTTAATGCTATCACGCATCCTTTCCACAATTTCATCTATGGTATATTTATCCCGTAAGTCTGCATAGAGATTAAACCTATTTATTACTTCCAATAGACTAGGGCGACTCATAATCTGCTGGGTGAGGGTCTGAAGGCGCTCTTCTAAATAGCCAGTAACTGTGCTTTTGATAAATTCAGGAGGCACTTCTTGTTCCTCAATAAGGATAGTGGCACTGGAGCGATATACAGAAGGGAGTGAAAAGGCAATGATGCAGGTGGTAAAAAACACTAAGAAAAATGGAATGAGGATGCTTTTTTTTCGCCTTTTAAAGATCCTGATATAATCAGCTAATGTTTTTGGTGCCCTTTCAGTATTACTCTGCATTTTATGTTACTCCCATAAATATTTCCCTTCCCACCTAATTCCCAAAAAAACCGTATTTCTATCAGAATGAATAGTGCTTTTATAAGAGGTATATGAATAATTTAATTCTATGGCTAGATGTTTCGTTAAATAATAGTGTAATGTTGGTATGATATGCCAGGTATGGTAGCTATAATCACTGATTTCCATACCCATTGGTCTTGGATATTCCCCTTTATAGTAAGAAATATTTATCCTCCCCTGTAATCTCTCAGTAAACTTATTTACAAAATATATGTAAAATGTGTTTGTCTCAAGCTGGCCTGCCCAGCCACTGGGTAAGATTTCCCTGCGTGCCCCCAAGGTAAGTGAACCCCTTTCATAGGTCTTAGACAGGCTTGCATTAGCTACCCACCCCACGGTTTTGTCTTTATAGAGAATAATAAAAGGATACCACCAATATGCCATTTTTGAACTTGTATACCTCAATCCCATGAGAAAATTCATAGTAATAGTTTCAGAGAAAAGATAATTTATACCACCATAAAACTGGCAATTATGATAATGTCCTTCATAGATAGACTCACTGGGTTTAAATTTAACATAATTATATCCTGCTTGGCCTATTAAGGAAAGACGCTCGCCTTTTAAGAGATGTCTATAATCCAAATTAACTCCACTTACCCAGTAATCACTATAATCTGGTGACTGATAATTGGTGCGGGCATAAAATGGGGTAATAGTCAGGCTATCTATTTCTGATAAGATATAAGTAGCAGATGGACTAAAGAAATAATTTTTTCTTATAGTTCTAATTAATCCTATCCCTGTTTCTATCAACTCTGTTTCCAAGGTGGTATCCTTTATATACCTTCCATTTAGCCTAAGGCTTAGCCGCTCTGAACTCAAAAAACTGGCAGTAAGGGCATAAATTTGATCAGTAGTATTTAGTTGACTTTCATCAGCATACCTCTGAACGTTTAAAGTAATTCCTCCCTTAATATCCATTCGTTCAGTTTTAACATCTATATTCACTTCGGGTCTGATAAGGGTGATAAAATCATCTATTTCCATGGTGGAATACAAGTATATATTATCATCATACATTTCTCTCACGGCTATGGATGCATTTATTAGCCTTTGCTCACTCCAGAGATAACTGGATTTGAATAGAAATAGAAACAACAGAAAAAATCTCCAAATATAGCACTTATGGAACAACAATCACATCACCTCTTTTTAGCAATATATTCTCTTCTAGGTGTTTCCCCTTGGCCACTTCTTTATAATTGAACTTTATTCTGATTTGCTTTCCATTTTGTTCCCGAAGGATACTGATATTATCTAAATGAGCAAAGGGTGAGAAACCACCTGCCATACTCAAGGCCTGCATGACATTTACTGGCCTACCTACTGTGTATGCCCCAGGTTTATTCACCTTGCCTATGACATAAATTTTATAGCTGTTTATACCAATTACCATAACTGTTACCACAGGGTCAGATATAAATTCACTGAGTTTTTTAATTATTTCCTTTCTTAGATCCTCTACAGTGCGTCCTGCAGCTTGGATTTCTCCAATTAAGGGAAAGGAAATCTTTCCATCAGGACGGACAACCACTTGTTTGGTCAATGTTTCATCCTTCCAAACAGAGATTTCTAATACATCTTCTGGGCCCAAAACAAATCCTCCTTGTTCTAATTTTTCAGCCTTTTCAGCCTTTTTAACAGGAGATAATGTTTTTTCTGAATCAAGCACTACTTTCAATATATTGTTTTGAGTAGAAATTTCATAAGGAGGGATTTGCTTTAAGTTAGAATCAATGACCAGACGCAACTTCCCCTTATCAATTCCCCACCGCACACGG
>CAZNJP010000058.1:8287-12543 GCA_964573345.1 uncultured Syntrophobacter sp.
TCAAATTCCCCCTCACTCTCTATTACCTTTCTTAGCTCTGTTTTGGCCAAATTCAACTCCCCCTTTGCTTTATAAACCATCCCCAGATGGTAGTGATAAACAGGTGTAGAAGGGGCTATCTGTATAGCCTTTTTTAGATGAGAAATGGCCTTATCATATTGTTTCAAACGATAATAAACCCAACCAACAGTATCCCAAAAAGTGGCTTCTTTAGGATATTTCTTTAATACCTTTTCTATTAATTTCTTGGCCTGTTTTATATTTTTTGAATCATTTTTATCTGCATAAAGGAAGGCCAGGTTGTTGGCAGCCAATACAAACTCAGGATTTCTCTTTAGGGCCTCCTTATAGTAAAACTCTGCTTGTTGGTAATCCTTTTCTCTTTCATAAAAATTCGCCAAGACAAACCAGGCCTCTGCCGCCCTATTGAACTTTTTTTCAATAAATTCTCTGTAATGTTTAGGGGCTTCTTTTTTGTAATTTAAATAATAGACTGTGGACAGATTAAAATAAGCAGGCAAAAAATGGGGATTAGCCTCCAGGGCCTTTAAAAGGGCCTCTTCTGCTTTAGAAAGATTTTTTTGATTTATAAAAACTTTAGCTAATAAAACATAGATATTTGGTTTATATTTTGGCATGGTATCTAAATATTTCTGACAGGCTGCTATTGCCTTAGAAAACGCCTTTTTGGCCACATAGGTGTTAACAAGCTGATAAAAGGCATCTATGAAATCCTTTTTGATATTTAGTGCCTTATTAAAATACTCTATGGCCTTATCAGGCTGTCCTTTAAGTCTCTGAACAATTCCTAATTTATAATTTGCAAGGACATCTCTTTGATTCATCTCTAAAACTTTTAGATATTTTGCCTCTGCCTTATCAATTTTACCTTTACGAAGGTATAGATCTCCCAGTTTTAAAAGTGCCAGTGGTTGCTTAGGAGATATTTCTAAAATCTTGTTGAGCTCCTGTTCTGCTTGTCCCAAATCATTTTCTTTCATATAGATATCGGCCAAAAGATACCGTATTTCCAACTCTTTAGGTGCAATTTTTATGGCCTTTTTCAATGCCTCTTTTGCCAAAAGGGGTTCATTGTTCAAAAGATGGGCCTGAGCCAGTAGATAGTGTGCTTCTGCAAAATTAGGCTGTTCTCCCAAAACAACCCTGAATTCACTGATGGCATCCAATCCCTTCCCTTGTGCCAAATAATATTTACCTTTTAGATAATGAGCAGTTAAATTTTTTGGTTTTTCCTTTAAGACCAATTCAATCTCTTTATATGCCTGTTCATATTCCTTATTTTTCAAATAGATCTCTGCTAGCTTATTGTGGGCCTCATAAATAAGAGGGTCATCAGGTAGTGTTTTTATGCATTTTTTAAGTACTGAAATGGCCTTTTGACCTTGTCCCATTAAGGTATATAAATTAGCTAATCTGAGATAAAGCTCTGCCTGTTTGGGTAAATCTCTTATAGCCTGTTCTAAAACATTTTTTGCCCCTTCTAAATCTTTCTTTTCTATAAATAATCTGGCCAGGGCAAGCCGATATCTGTAATCTTTAGGCCCAGATTTTATTAGAGAATTTAAGATTTTTTCCCCTTTATCAAACTGGCCGGAGCGGGCATAAAAATTGGCCAACAATACCTGTAATGCCTTATTTTCTGGGGACAAATTTATGGCCTTTTTATAATATTCTTCTGCCTGAGATAACTTCCCTTGAGTAGCATAAAAACTAGCTAGGGCAATATAAAAGTTTAAATCCTTAGGATTTTTTTCTAAACCTTGCTTAAGTATATTTTCTGCTTTAGAGAACTGTTTATTGGTGAAATAAATTTGTGCCAGAAAAACGTAGGCTGTATAAGTTTTAGGATCAAGTTTGATCACCTGTTTTGAAATTTGGATAGCCTTAGAAAACTCCTTTTTGGCTTTATATACCCTAGCCTTTAACATTAAGGCATCTATATTTTCAGGGGCATTTTTTAGGACAAACTCTGCCTTTTCCAAAGCCTTTTCTGGTTTTTTACTTAAAAGATAGAACTGACCAATTTTTATCTGGGCATCATATAGATGGGGGTCTAATTCTATGGCGCGTCGAAAATTGGCAAATGCCTCTGACCAATTTTTCAATTGATATGCACACAAACCTACCATATAGTATCCTTTAGCAAATTTTGGGTCTATTTGTATGGCATTTTTAAATTCTAGGCGGGCCTTAACATATTGCCCCTTTTCAAAAAGGATCTTACCCTTTCTAAAGAATTTATCCCTTCTCTCCTCTACACTGCCACAGGCAACAATTAACGGGATAATTAATAAGAAAATGCCAAATTTGTAAAACTTCATTATATCTCCAATATAAATTTTTTATATTTTTAAATAATTGTCAACAATCCTAACAAAAACCCCTAATCCCTGTGATAAATAATATGATTAATGTAGATATACTCAAGGCATACCATCTTTTAAATACATGGCTAAAGATGACCTCAATACTGAGAAAAAAAACAATAATCTCGGCCAGGAATATACTTAAGCTATCTAGGGCTGTTTGCCCCATAGGAAGATGGGATATGAGCAAGATAATGAATATTATAAATATCATAAGATAGTCTAAAGGTGTTGTTTGAAAGTATTTTGGAGTGCTAAATTTTATATAGATAGCTACCAAGACCGCCAAAAATAAAAATGCCCCCATCTGTAGTTGATTAATACTTATATGAAGCCAGATTATCCTCTCTTTGTTTGTAAGATAAATGAGGAATGTCCCTATAATATATAGGCTTAAACGGGTAAAAAATCTTATCCAAGTCTTTCTTTTACTTGTATAAATCAGCAAATTTATAGCTAGCAGCACTAGGGAGATAATACCTACATCTTTTGGTATCTTTTTGGATACCAATGTTAATATCAAAAGTAGAGCAGGGACTATAATAGTTATAATTTTAGAGACTAGACCAGTTGTGTTATCCTTGGTATTTTCGTTCAAGTTGATACCAGGTGGTTTTCTATCCATATTTACTGATTCCCTGAATATCCAATGTTTTTTTTCTGTAATGTAGAAAAGGTATAATACTGTTGAGGAGAACAGCAAGTATCCGCAAAACAAGAATCCTTCAGGATAATACCGAAATATCAAGGCAAAAGCGATGAGGAGGCCTTGGAGGAAATATATAATGACAACCGCCTCTTTGTGGCTGAATCCTATTTTCAATAGTTTATGATGAAAATGGTTCATATCTGCCTTAAAGGGGGACCTTCCACTTAAAATCCTTTCAGACATCACGGTTAAGGTGTCTAGGATAGGAAACCCTAAGATAATAATGGGAAGCATGTGATTTAAAGGATTGGTACCCTTTTGTGTCAATGCTACAGAGAGCCAGCCAGCAGAAAAGCCCAAAAATTGGCTTCCTGTATCACCCATAAAGATAGTGGCTGGATACGTATTAAATCTTAAAAAACCAAAAATGGCACCCATAATGGCCAGGCATGATATAAAAATAGGCATTTCTTCACTTATATAGGCTAGATAAGCAATGCAGCCAAAGCTTAGAACACTGACCCCTGCGGCCAATCCATCCAACCCATCGGCAAGATTTATGGCATTTGTGGCCCCTACTATAAATAGGATAGTTAATGGGATGGATGCCCAAAGTGGCAGGACCAGATCTATTCCCCACAGGCTGCCCAGTTTATTTATATAAATCTTACTCAAAAAGATAGCGATAGAGACAGCAATAAATTGCCCAATGAATTTTTCTCTATAGTTAAGGTCATAAAAATCATCTAGAAGCCCTAAAATAATAATGATGATCATTCCAGCTACCAATCCCTTTATTTCTGCTGCAAAATCAACCCAAATAATTATGGGGGATAGGGTTCCTATCGCAATGGCCAGGCCTCCTAGCTTAGGCATAGGAAGGGTATGAACCTTTCTTGGCCCTGGTTTATCTACTACATGTTTTCTAAGTGCTAGTCTGGTCAAAATTGGGATCAGAACTAAGGTAACAAAAAGAGCAAGGATAAATGTGCTAAAGTAAATCATTTTAAAAACTCTTTTATAAACATTATAATCAAATAAAAGATTTGAGGAAAGGTAGCATATTCTTATCTAATTTATCCTTCGTCTGATATAGATAAATTGTTCTCTTTAAAAATTGACAATTTTTTTAAAAAAATCTATAAAGGCATCTAAAATGCAGACCGCCTTTGTTTTTCCAGGACAGGCCTCACAATATGTAGGGATGGGTATGGACCTGT
>CAZNJP010000059.1:0-1280 GCA_964573345.1 uncultured Syntrophobacter sp.
GCTAGCGGGCAGGTGTGGTAATATCTTTTTTCAATCCAAGACTTTGACGTAGTCCTGCCTTTTCTGCAAGTCTTTTCCCCCTTAAAATATTTTCCTCTTATTTGAATATTTTTTATTGGCAATATAAACCTTCTCACTGGCTTTTTCAATTTTTATCCCTTTTTTAATTCCTTAGCAGTCCTAGTTCTACTTAGCCAAGCAGTTTTTACTCTTTTCCTTTCTGACCTGTTTTCTCCTTCCCAATTTTTCCTTTCTTTACAGTTTTTCTAGGCCTTTCCTCCTCTCTAGGCTTTTCTTCTTTTACTTTCATCTCTTCGGCTACGGATTTTTCCAGTTCCTTAATCCTTTCTTCTAGCTTTTTCAAGGCAAAATCTAAAGGAGTCTTTGCTGCTTCTAGAAGTTCTTTGTGGACCTTAAGGATGTGTATCTTAAATTCTTTTCCCATTCTGTTCTCCCTTTTTTAATAAGTAATGATAGTTTATTATACCATTTGATCCTTAAAGGGAATAGTGGATTTGCAACAATCCCAATCTCAATTGCTGGGCAGGGCATGATAACAATAAAATGTGCCAAGTGTAACAGAAAAATCTTTAAGTACTTAAAAATTGGGAAAGGGAGGGTTTGGCACTGCTGGAAGGATCGAATAAGCAAAGACCACAGTATCAGAGATGGCAATGCAGTTAGGTGCCCATGTGGCAATTTAATCGGTGTTGAACAAGGGAAATGGATTAAAATGAAGCAGAATTCCTTTATATACTCCGGGACAAAGGTAAAAAAGTAGGTTTGAATTTAAGCATTTTAGTATTTAGAAAATAAATTAGAAACTTACTTAAATTCTCCTAACCATGCACTTGGGAAATCCTTTTTTATCTCCTCCATTTTTCTATAAGCGTCTTGCTTGCTCTTAAATTCAGTAATGGATATCCCTTTTGATGATTTATTCCTCCCTTATGTTTAGTTATATAATCCCAAATAGGCATTTATTACCTTTTGTACTTCATTTATTGCGACCTGGCCATCACCGTTTAGGTCATTGCAGGGCTCAACATCTGCAATGCCCAAAAACTGATTTATACACCTTTGCACTTCATCTATGGTGACTCGACCATCACCATTGGCATCACCTGATTCTGCAGAAAGATCACTATCAAGCTTTGATACAAAGGCATCACAATCACCACCATCTAAAGTTGTATCGTAAGCATCAGTGGTTACTGGAAAGTCTGATGAACAAGTATGTCCAACCACATAGACATTTCCACTGCTGTCTATGGACATGG
>CAZNJP010000059.1:1380-2988 GCA_964573345.1 uncultured Syntrophobacter sp.
CACTACCACCAAGGAATGTAGAGGCAAGGAGATTTTTAAGACTACTATCAAGCTTTGATACAAAGGCATCACAATAACCACCATTGTAAGTTGTATCATAGGCATCAGTGGTTACTGGAAAGTCTGATGAATAAGTATGTCCAGCCACATAGACATTTCCACTGCTGTCTATGGATATGGAAGAGGCATAATCCCTAACAACAACAATACCATCCCCAACACCACCTAGGAATGTGGAGGCAAGGAGTGGGTCAATCACAAGCTCCTTTTCCCTGTCATAATCTGCCACCTTAAAGCTGTATTCATCCCCTTTTACCGCGTAGGCAACCTCTACATATTTTTTCTTACCATTTTCTTTTTGATATGCAGTAGGCTTTGTGAATTTTACAACTCCTAGGGCTGTCTCTATCTCAAGCTCTCGTTTTTCATTCACCTTTAAACCTTTTGCTCCATCAATTTTTACCTTAATGCCTTCTGGATTTGCACCTGCCTTTACATAAAAAAGCTTTTCTACATTTTTTCCGTAGGCTTTAAGCTTAAGCTCTATTCCCTTATAGATCTCTCCAAGACTTACCAGATTGTAAGTTGAGATATTTCTTTTCCAATTTGAAGGGTCTTTTCCTTTAAAGTAACTTACCTTAGTTATTGCTTCCTTCTCTCCTTTCACATCAGAGATAGAACCCCCAACAAGGCTCTCCTTGATTACCCATCCTTTCATCTCCTTTTCTTTCTCATATTTTGGAAGGGAATAAACCAACTTTCCATCTTTGGTAATAAAGACAGTCCCTCCCAAAGTCTTTGCATAATACTTTACACCTTCATCTTTTATTTGACCTTTATTTTCTATAAATGGAATCTGAAGTGTATAAACCTTATTCAGAATTTCCCTTTTATTTTCTTCTTTTAGAACTGACCCAATTGCTGAATAACTAAAAGAAAAAAGAACGAAAATAAAGAAGAATACTGAAACTATTTTAGTTATTCCCTTTCTAATTCCCAATCTGAATTCCATTTTTTCAATTTCATCCTAGCCTAATACTTTGCTTCTGTCAACATTATTTTAATATAAAGACATTCAACACTGTTGCTATTTGCATAATCTAGGTTAATTGGTTTGTCTGGTTTGGTCTACCCGACCTTTGGCTTAAATTACTTGTCTGTCTGTGCCTCTTCTACTCTTCTATTACTATCCCAACTATAGCACCTCAAAAAGGGGGTAATAAATTCGAATTGTTGCATAATCTAAAATAATATGTTAGTAAAATATAATAGAGGATGAGTAAATGAAAAGGGAAGATATAGAGAAGATTATCATAGAAGAGCTGCCAAGGTTAATGGCCCGGTCTCCTGCCTTTAGGCAGCGGATTATTGGCATTATGGCTGAGGTATTTGTAAAGAAAGATGAGCTTAAAGAAGTGCTTGATGCAATAAAGGAGTTAAGAGAGGATTTTGATAAAAGGTTTGAAGAGCACTCAAAGAGACTTGAAGAGATGTCGCTTAGGTTTGAAGAGCACTCAAAGAGACTTGAAGAGATGTCGCTTAGGTTTGAAGAGCACTCAAAATATATCGGTCAACTAATAAAAAGGCAGGAGGAACATTCACAACATA
>CAZNJP010000059.1:3088-12204 GCA_964573345.1 uncultured Syntrophobacter sp.
CACTCAAAATATATCGGTCAACTAATAAAAAGGCAGGAGGAACATTCACAACATATCAAAGAGCTTATGAAAAGACAGGATGAACATGCAAAAAGATTAGAATCTGCCATAGGCGGTCTTGGTGCCAGATGGGGTATAATGAGTGAAGAATCATTTAGGGAGGGCCTAAAGGGTATCTTAAAAGAGCTTGGGCTTAAAGTAGAAAGGTATATTGATAATGATACAGAAGGCCATGTTTTTGGCAGACCAGAACAAATAGAACTAGATGTAGTAATTAGAGATAGCGTAGTCTTACTGGCTGAGATAAAGTCCTCTATAAGTAAAGAAGAAATATATGTATTTCAAAGAAAGGTTGAGTTTTATGAAAAAAATAAAGGGGTAAAGGCTGTTAGAAAGGCCATTATCTCTCCCTTTGTTGACCCAAGGGCAAGGCCCATTGCTGAAAAGTTAGACATAGAAGTTTATACCTCTGGTTATGATGTAAAGGTCTAAACGAGTAGTCGGAAAGCCCGGGAAGAAAGCTCAGTGTCAGGTCTTGACTTGATACATTACAATTGATTGACTAAGATTGTGTATTTTATCTACTCTTATCATACTGTCTCGGGGAAGAGCACCTTGTTCCATATCATCTTGCGTAATTAAGATGGAGTATTCTTTTGTCTGAATATTTGAAGTAATAGCAACCACAACAATATCTTCTGTTTTGTTGTTATAAAAATCATTGGAAACCACAACTACGGGTCGCTTCTTACGAGCCTTTAAATCACTAAATGGTATGGGAATTAAAACTATATCCCTTTGCCTATAGGCCATTCCATGTTTCATCATCTACAGGATTGTCCCAAAATTTCAAGCTACTTTCTGATGCCAAAAGTAAGTCATTAAATCCTCTTCCATAGTCAGTATTACTACCTCTACCTTTTTGCCCTTTAGCCTTTCTAAATCAGATAGTATAAGTTTACCGTCATTTCTAACCTTCACATAAAATTTTAAAGCTTCCATCAGCACCTCCTTTGCAAGGAAAAATATACATTTAAATGCATACAAAGTAAAGGTTTGTACTAAATTGTTTCAAAATGTCACATTTGGAAACCCAACAAAGGCACTTTTTTAGAACTCTGGTTGTATTTCGTTGACAAAACATATATGGGATGTTAACTTTTGGTTGTTAGGAGGAGGCTAAGATTTTATGAAACAAGCACTAGACGCTGTATATGAACAAGGAGTTTTTAAGCCACTCAAAAAACCCACTATTGCAGAGGGACAGCATGTTCGGCTCTCATTGTAGAAACTTATCCTGAAGTGAGTGTGGAAGATATGCTACAGTTGGCAACAGAGGTTGCAATTATTTTGTAAACTATGAAAATAGCTATTTTTGGTACAGGTGCCTTAGGTGGGTTCTATGGTGGAATTTTAGTAAAAGGTGGCGTAGATGTAGTATTTATAGCCAGGGGTAAGATACTTGAGGCCATAAAGGAAAAGGGATTGACTATAAAGAGCTTTAAACATGGCCAATTTACAGTGAAAGTAAAGGCTAAAGAAAATCCTGAGGAGGCAGGAAAGGTAGATGTTGTTTTATTCTGTGTAAAGTCCTATGATACTGAAAGGGCTGCCCCATTGCTTTTACCCATGCTCAAAGAAGATTCTCTAGTTATATCTGTGCAAAATGGTATAGAGAATGAGGAAATTCTCTCTAAGGTAGTTGGGAAAGAAAGGGTTTTTGGGGCTACTGCCTTTATTGGTGCATATGTTGAATTACCCGGCATCGTGGTCCATCAGGCAGCAGGCCTCCTTGAAATAGGTGAACTTTCAGGGAAAGTTACAGAGAGGGTAGAAAAGATAGTAAATTTTTTAAAATCAAATGGCATAGAGGCAAGGGTCTCTAAAGATATAAATTACGCCTTATGGAAAAAGCTCCTCTGGAATGTCTCCTTCAACCCTTATTCAGTAATAACCAGGGCTACTGTAGGACAGATGCTCAAAGTCTCTGAGACAAAAGAGGTTTTAAAAAAGCTAATGGAGGAGGCCACTTTAGTGGCTAAGGCATATGGTGTTGAGCTAAAAACAAAGATAATCAATGATTACCTTAATCCTTCAGAAGGCCTTATGGATTATAAGACATCAATGTTGCTTGACTTTGAAAAAGATAAGCCTTTAGAAATTGAGGGAATTACTGGTGCCCTGATAAGGAAGGCAAGAGATAAAGGGATAGATGTTCCTTATAATAAGTGTGTTTATGCCACAGTAAAATTACTAGATAAATATCGCAGTTGAAAATTCGTTAAATAGTTGATTTGTTGATTCGTTAAGTAGTAAAAATTGATTTTAACGATTCCACGATTTAACGTTAAGCACTCTTGTCTTTTAAGCCTAAAAAGATTATATAAGATTATTTGGAGGAAATTTAATGATCTTACCCATTCTTACCTATCCACATCCTACGCTAAAGCGCAAGGCAGAAATTATAAAGGATATAGGAAAAGAGGCTAGAAAATTAGCAGAAAACATGGCAGAGACCATGTATGATGCCCCAGGTGTGGGCCTAGCTGCCCCACAGATAGGGCAATCTTCGCGCCTGATAGTACTTGACCCAACAGGACAGAAGGCCCAGAAATTAATGGTATTAGTCAATCCCAAAATTGTAGCGGGAGAAGGGGAAATCGAAGAAGAGGAAGGCTGTCTAAGTATCCCTGGTTTTATATTCAAGATTAAAAGATATTTAAAGGTAAGAATAATGGGCTATGATCCTTTAAAGGGAAAAATGATAGATGTAGAGGCAGATGGCCTTTTGGCCAGGATATTTCAACACGAGATAGACCACCTGGAAGGCACATTGATCATTGACCATCTGGGAAGGCTCAAAAAGGAGCTTTATCGCAGGCGCATCCTGAAACACCTAAAACACCTAAAACAAAAAACTTAGTTGAATCGTTAAATAGTTAATTCGACAATTCGTTGATTAGTTAAGTCGCTGATTCGTCAAATAGTAAAACTGTTCGTTAAGTGCTTCCTCCTGAATTTAACGATTTAACCAATTTTCGAGTTAACAATTCAACGAGTTAACAATTCAACGTTAGTATTTAATATTTTAATGGATGTATAGATGGGTGAGTGGAGAATTTTATTCTTTGGCACTCCTTCTTTTGCCCTACCTTCTTTAGAGGCCCTAATTGAAGGTGAAGATAAAATTATAGGGGTAGTCACCCAACCCGACCGCCCTAAAGGAAGAGGAAGAAGGCTTAGTCCACCACCTGTTAAGCTATTAGCAAAAGAGCATGGTATTCCTATTTATCAACCAAAAATGGCAAGAGATAAAGAATTCGTAAATCTAATAAGGAATTTAAAACCAGATTTGATAGTATTAGCGGCATATGGTCAAATACTACCTAAGGAAATCTTGAATATTCCTGGCCTAGGGACTATATGTCTCCATCCTTCTCTTTTGCCAAAATATCGTGGGGCTGCCCCTATAAATTGGGCCATTATAAATGGTGAAAGGGTAACAGGTGTTACTCTCTTTAAGATTTGTGAAAAATTGGATAGTGGTGATATTATCCTCCAGAGGGCAATAGAAATCTTCCCAAGTGAAACAGCAGGAGAGCTCCATGATAGGCTAGCAAAGATGGGGGCAAGATTGCTATTAGATGCTACCCGTGGTATGAAAAAAGGTACATTACACATAGTTAAGCAAGACGAAGGCCTTGCTACCTATGCCCCCCGTTTGAAAAAGGAAGATGGTTTTATAGATTGGTCAAAATCTGCAAAAGCTATTGCCAACCTAATTCGTGGTTTAGACCCTTGGCCTAGTGCCTATACATATCTAGATGGAGAATTATTAAAATTGTTTAAGGCCAGGGCCATTTCCTTAAATAAAAAAGTAGAGCCTGGTACAATTCTGGAGATAGACAGTGTTGGCATTAAGGTGGCTGCAAAGGATGGAGCAGTTTTGATTGAAGAGCTACAAAAACCAGGGAAAAAGAGGTTAAAGGTCTCTGAATTTGCTAAGGGCTATTCTATTTATCCAGGCAAAAGGTTAGGATGATAAGATTTCTGGCCTGGAAACTCTTAAATCAATGGGAAAAGAAAAGGGCCTACTCAGAGACACTTCTGGATAAAGCCTTAAAAAAATATAAAAAACTTTCACATTTAGACAAGGCATTTGTTACCGAGCTATTCTATGGCACGTTGCGCTATCTAAATCAGCTTGATTACATTATTGACCGTTTCTCTAAAGTCAGTCCAAAAAGGATAAACATTGAGGTAAAAAATCTATTAAGATTGGGCATTTATCAAATATTATATCTTAGGGTACCTAATGCAGTGGCTACCTATGAGACTGTAGAATTGGCAAAAAGACGTTACCCAGTTTGGATTGTAGATTTTATAAATGCCTTATTAAGAAAGGTAGTAACAGAAAAAGAAAATATTGAATTCCCAAAGGATGATTTAATTACCTATATATCTTTAAGATATGCATACCCTGATTGGTTAATTAAAATGTGGCTTAAGGAATTTGGTAAAGAAGATACCATTAAGATATGCGAAATAAACAATACCCCTTCTCCATTCACCGTCCGCACAAATACCATAAAGACTACACGGGAAAAGCTGCAAGAGTCCTTGGCCTCTGAAGGTATAATGAGTGAACCTACAAAATTCTCACCTGATGGACTTGTATTTAAAGACACCCATAAACCCCCTTTAGAGACAAAGGCTTACAGGCAGGGCCTGTTTTTCATGCAATCTGAGCCTTCACAATTGATAAGCCACTTTTTAGACCCAAGGCCTGGTGAGCGAATACTGGATGGTTGTGCAGGAGTAGGAGGGAAGACCACCCACTTGGCACAAATTATGGGAAACAAAGGGAATATTTATGCTATAGAACCAAAGAAAGGGCGGTTAAAATTATTAAATGAAAACCTAAATAGGTTAGAGATAAAAAATATATTTCCTAAGCTAGGTAACTTAGAAAAGGCCATTAAATCATTTCCTTATCATTATTTTGATCGCATCTTAATAGATGCACCTTGTTCCTCTTTAGGTGCCTTAAGAAAAAATGTAGACATAAAATGGAGGCACAAAGAAGAAGACATTTTAAGATTAAAGGAGTTGCAAAGGGCTCTATTAGAGACAACAGTGCCCTATTTAAGGCCAAAGGGCATTTTGCTATACACTACCTGTACCTTTACTATTGAAGAAAATGAAGATGTCATTGAGGCATTCTTAAAAGGACATCCAAATTTTTCCTTAGAGGATTTAGGGGATTTATACCCAAATTATAAAACACTGTGCACCCTCCAAGGGTATCTTAAGACCTTTCCGCACATTCATGGCCTAGATGGATTCTTTGCAGCTAGGCTGTGTAATAAACATTGACAAATTTAAAAAGTCATTTAACATTCAATTAATGGAAAAGAGACAAGTTAAAAGTAAAGAATTATTTAAGGATGCTGAATTTCTCTACCACGAAGCAATTAAAGAACTTGCTAGGAAAAAACTCAGAAATGCAGCCGAGAAGGCATGGGCAGCAACAGTCCGTGCCACTACCGCCCTAATACTAGCAAGGACTAGCAAGGAGATAGACGGAACTAGAGGGTTGACAAAGGCCTTCGAAGAGATTGTCCGAGAGGATAAAGAGGTTGAAGAAAAACTCGAGGGGAGATACTTTACTAGAGAGAGTTTTCTTCATGGGCACTGTTTTTATATGGGCATCCTTGAACCAAGAGACCAAATAGAACGAAGGATCAAAGAAACTATAAAATATATCAAAGACGTAAAGAAATTAGCAAAGGTCTAATGCTTTATGCGTTATAAGGTTGCTAACACGATTCTTATCAAAAATTGCTATGCATCCCTGGTTAAGAAATTCTTTCAATTGAGACAAGTTAACGCCCTTCGGGCGGACTTAAAAAATCTCTGACACGTTGCATTTTAGCAAATGGGGTAATCCGTGTCTAAAAAGGAATTTCCTATGCATTAAGATAGCCTTTTAGTAAGTGACATTACGGCCTTGCTCCTTTCAGTTGAATGTCTTTACATAAAAACAATGTTGACAAAGGTAAGGTAGTAGGGTAAATAAGAATTGAGAAAATGTGATAATTACGATATTAGAAAATATATTGAGCTCTGACACTATTACGGGATTTTCAGATGGGGGGATATTTGTATAATATGTATAAATGGGGGAGAAATTATGCCAAAAATAACACTTAAGTTGTCTATAAGGGATTTAGCGGATGCTTTAAGTGGGCTGCCTCAGAAGGATTTAGAACAATTGATGAAGAAAATAAGGAAAAAGGAGCAAATTCATGTAAAGGAGCAATTCGAAAGGCAACTAACAAGAGCATTAAAAGAGATTCCTAAGGGTGAAGACCTCATGGAAACTCCTTTTTTCTCGATGAAGCCTGTAGATTTAGGTAAAACAAAGGCAAGCGAAATAGACCGAATAATCGCTGAAGAAGCAAGAAGGTAATGATAGAAGAAGTCATCTTTCTTGATACATCCTTTTTAGTTGCTTATTACAATAAGAAAGATGAACATCATAAAAAGGCTCGCAGGTGGGTAGAAAAGGTCCGTTTTAAAAAGCTAGTTTTAGTTATTTCTGATTATGTCTTCGATGAGCTCTTGACCGTTGTACTTGTTAGACGAGGTAAAGATTTTTCCATCCAAGCTGGAAGAAAATTACGAAAAGATAAAAGAATTTTTATGATAAGGGTAAGTGAAAACATATTTGAAGAAGCATGGAAAATCTATGAGGACTTTAAGGATAAGAAATGGAGTTTTACCGATTGCACCTCTTATAAGTTAATAGAATCCTTAGGCATTAGAAAAGCTGCCTCTTTTGATGAACATTTTAAAGAGTTTGGTATTGAAATAGTGGGATAACTTGGAGCAAATGGTAATCATGGTGAAAGTCTAAGGGGGGTGAAAAGGGAGGCGATACTTTTTAATAGCAGGGTATTTTGGCACAAATTCTCAGCTTAAATTGCAAATTCCTTATTTACCTGGCAATCTCCAATTCCCTTTTAGAGAGAATATGAGCGTAATGGCAAGGAGGTAAAAATCAATTATGTCAGGAGTGAAGATTCAATCACAAACTTTCCGATGTATCAAGTCAAGACCTGACACTGTTCTCCCTGTTCTCCCTAAAGCAATATTAAATTTATTGGCAATTTTAATTGTTATCTTACTGGCAGATCAAATCTTTTCTTATGGAAATCCTATAAATATAGAGGCAATAGAAGGGATTTACCCATTAGACCCTGCTGCAAAGGAAAAACTTCTTAGAAATGGCTTTGTGGTATTAAAGGGCTATGAGTATGATTCTATTTCTGGTTGCTACTACAGCTTGCTTAACGAATATGCTGTCTCCGTTTTCATCACTTCTGATGCTATGCTGCATGTTTTTCACGTTATACATGACGGGCTGTTACAAGATATCGAAAGGCAGTATCTTTATAATTCAATAGAGCTTTTAGTGCAGGATATGCAAAAAGAAAGCATGTCTAAGTATGAAAATATCTCTTCCAGCCTTCCTCATGTAAAAGAGGCAGCGAGAAAGAATGTAGTGTTTTTTACAGTTGCATGTAAGCTCTTGAATGACACATATTCTGTGCCAAGTTATGCAGAAGACAACGTTAGAAAGTATGTGCAAAAAATACTAAATCATGACGTTACCGAGTATTACCCAGGTGATGATTGGACACAGTATGAGCCACGTGGTCACTACGAAGATGATCCCTTGTTAGAAAAATACTTCAGATGTATGAAGTGGCTAAGCAGACATATCTTTAGGATAGAAGACAAACATTATCCAGAGGATTCCGACATTGAAATAATACAAGCGGTTATGATATCGGAGATGTTGCGAGAATCGCTTGATGATACACGGCAATGGGAAAAAATTTACAACCTCACAAAGCTACTTGCTGGAATTGCCGACAGCATAACTCCAGTAATGGTTCAACAGGCTGTAACATATGTCTTTGGCAAAAACTTTACAATATCAATGTTGGAAGACATCGCCAATATTAAAAAACTGCGAGAAGAATTCAAAAAGCCAGAATATCCAGAGTCGGAGATAATACCTGTGCCTCTTGAGTATCTTGATCAAATACCGCCAAAGTATATCCAATTTATGGGAGAGAGATTTGTTCCTGATAGCTATGTTTTTCAGCAAGTCACTTATCCTCATGTTCCTAGAAGAGCATTGCCAAAGGGGTTAGATATTATGGCAACTATGCTGGGATCAAACAGAGCAGATCAGCTACTGGAGGATGAAAAGCAGATTTATCCTAAACTTGGACCTCAGATGGATAAACTTAAGGAAGAGTTTGAGAGATACACAACAGAGGACTGGAAGAAAAATGTTTACTGTAACTGGCTCTATACATTAAAGCCGCTTCTTGTGGAATTTGATAAAAACTATCCCCTTTTTATGCAAAATACAGCATGGCAAGATGAGAAGCTCAATACTGCACTCTCATCTTGGACTCAGTTGCGCCATGATTACATCCTCTATGCAAAACCACCTTATCCGCTACTTCCAATAGTGGAAGGATATGGGTATGTAGAACCTGTGCCTGATTTCTACTACAGACTGGCATCACTATGCAGAAAAATTGATACTGAACTCTTGCGGGAGGGCATCGATGTTGAGCTTCCATCGAGGTACGCTTGGGATTCTTACACATACCATGACAAGCTTATTGGTTTTGTTAATACCCTGGATACACTTGAGGTTTACGCCAGAAAAGAATTAAACAGCGAGCCATTAACAAATGAGGAGCAAAGTTATATTCACCGTTTTTGCGGCGTTCTAGCGGCGTTACTTTTGCCTTGGCGTGAGTCGGAGATTATAAAACCCATGCTTGTCGCTGATGTTTGCACTGATTCAGTTACGGGAAGGGTTTTACATGAAGGTGTAGGAAAGTTTAACCCAATTATCGTTGTTTATGAGGAGCCAGATGGGACAAGTCGAGCTGGCATAGGTTATGTTATGAGTTACTATGAGTTTGAAAAAGAGAATTTTACAAGAATCACTGATAGCAAATGGAAGAAATGGGTAGAGAATGAAACTTTACCACCTCGCCCCTTTTGGGCTAATAATTTTTTAT
>CAZNJP010000060.1:0-12204 GCA_964573345.1 uncultured Syntrophobacter sp.
ACCTTTATGTAGAAGAGGCAATTAAGCAATATAAAAAACTCTATCTTCTAAATCCCCAAGATGAGGAAATTAAAGAGGAATATAAATGCATCTTAAAGGTTAATAAAAGGGATGCAAATGCACATTTTCTGTTAGGTAGGCTTTATCAAAGGGAGGGAAATTTAAATAAGGCAATCTATGAATATCGAATGGCCTCTAAACTAAGTGAAAAATACAATGCCTTATTTTTCCTTAAAGAGGGCAATAAACTTAGAAAAAAGGGCAATTTGCAGGGGGCTGCCCAAAATTATAAAATTGCCTTGGCCCTAGACCCAAATCTTTCTTATGCCTATTATTATCTGGTCTAATTTATCAAAAACTAGGTAAATATAAAGAGGCCATAATTTCATTTAAGAAGGCCTTGAGTCTAAAAAATGAGCCTAAATTTCAACAATCTCTATTATCTGCAAAGCATGATTTAGAGGTAGACATTAAGAAATTCATAAATAAGTGGTTAGAGGCATGGCAAAAAAAGGACCTTAAGAAATATGCCACCTATTATAGCCCTAGATTTTATAGCAATGGAATGGATCTAGAAAAGTGGCTAAGTCGGAAACACACCATCTTTTCCTCTCGCGGGGATATAAAGATAAAGATAGATAATTTAGAGGTCAATTATTCTGATAGCAATATTGTTGTTTGTTTTTATCAGCATTATCAAGACAATCAGCGTAAAGATGAGGGGAAAAAGTGTCTCTATCTAGAAGACAGAGATGGTTGGCGCATAATTAAAGAGGAATGGTACCCTTTATAATCTGTAATAATCCCAAATACTACTGGTAAAAGGACAGGCAATACTAAAGCACGGCCCCACGATTACAATTCACCCCTCTACCTCCCAACCCCGATTATTGTGACTTTCTCTTCAATTAACTGCTTTGGGATTTTATATTTAAAGCTCTTTTTATGCCTTTCATATACATCTTCTGCCACAGGTCCAAATAGCCCTTCTACCGGGGTCTTATCCAAAGGGGCATTTAGGTTTATTATCTGCCTTTCAAGGGCCAAATTTGTATATATACCAAAGTCAGGACGTGTATGTAGACTTGGGCTACACCCAAATATCCCTAAGATTAAAATTAAGAACATTACCTTTTTCATAGCCGCTCCTTAATATATTACATTTGATATTCCTTTTCATAATCTCCCTTTATTTGATAAATTCGTCCTTTTTCAGGAATCGTTGGCTTCTTTTTAAATACCTTTAAAATATCCTCTTTGTGTCTTCTTTTTTTGATTTCAGCTATAGCCTTTCTTATCTCCTTTAAGTTGTTGTATGCCTTTATAAAATTTGGTTTAACTTCTAATGCCTTCTCATACATCTCTTCTGCCCTCTCTAAATCGCCATTCATTTGATAGACAAATCCCATATTGTTATAAGCAGTGGCTATATCCCCTCCTTTTTTAAATACCTGCCAGGCCGTCTCATATTCCCCTTTCATCCCATAGGCATATCCCAAATTGTTAAAAAATTTTTTGTTATCAGGATCTATGTGTAAGGCCTTCTGAAATGCCTCAATTGCCTTTGTAAAATCCCCTTGGAGATAGAGCGAAAATCCAAGGTTATTATAAAACTTTGCTATTCCTGGATTAATTGATATGGCCTTTTTATACATCTTTACTGCCTCTTTATGACGGCCTTCAAGGTCATAAGCAACGCCTAAACCATCATAGGCATTGGCATATTCTGGGGCAAGAGAAATGGCCTTATTAAAAGACTTATGTGCCTCTTTGAACATCTTCTTTTCCCTAAAGGCACAACCCATAAGATAGTAAATTTCAGGGTTTTTAGTGTCCTTTTTTATTATTTCTCTAAGCTGTGCCAAGGCTAGTTCATAATATCCCTTTGCAATTAACATCCTAATCATACCTAAGTGCAGTGGGTCAGAGTCATCAAATGAAGCCTTTATAGGAGTTACCTCTTGAATACCATTCATATTGTGAATACAGCCTGTGCTTACCAATAAAATGAGGAAAATAACAAATAATATCATCGAACAAATATTTTACCAAAGTTTTCTATAATCTTAATAATAGAGGGCCCCATAATCACTATCAATAAAGGGGGTAGTATAAAAAGCACTAGGGGGATAGTAAGCTTTACCGAGGCCTTTGCCGCCATTTCTTCTGCCTCTTGTCTCCTTTTCATGCGCATAGAGTGTGAATATACCCTAAGTGTTTGTCCTATCCCTATCCCAAACTTTTCTGCTTCAATCAGTACCCTTACTAGTTCACTAAGCTCATCTACACCATTTCTTTCTGCCAGGTTCCTCAATGCCTTAATCCTTGAAATACCTGCACGCATCTCCAAAAAGAGGGTAGAAAATTCATTTGCTAATATGGGTGAAACCCTGCTAAATTCTTCTGCCACCCTCTTTAGGGAGGCATCCAGACTGAGGCCTGACTCAACACAGACCACCAAAAGGTCTATGGCATCTGGTAGTGCCTTAAGGATAAGCCTTTTACGATGTTTTATCTTAATTGAAAGAAATATATTAGGGAGATAGTATCCAATACATAAAAAGAAATAACCAAAGATGATACCCTGATTAATAGGTCTCCCACTAAAATAGTTCCAAACCCCATATGCAACTGAAAATGAGATAGCTAATATTACTTTAATGCCAAAAAATATAAAGGGGGCATGACTGCCACGGTAGCCTGCAAAATTCAATCTCCTTCTGATATAAGAGAGTTCCTTTTCTTTTCTTGGAGCGGTTAGCTCCCCCAATGGCCTTAAGAGCCTTTCTATACCAGGGCCTCTCCTTATATCATTTGTGCTTCTCCTTAAGCGGGAGGCCAAAAGTCTTTTTTTTGTCATATAGGATTGGATAAGAGAGAGAATAACCAAGGTGAAAAGAGATACCCCTATAAATACCAATCCTGAGATAAGTTTTAAGTCAATATCCATATCCTTAAACCTTTATAGTTACAATCTTTTTTATGACAATGGCCCCTAAAAGCTCCATCATTATGGCAGATCCTAAAAGGATTTTTCCAATAGGGTGGGTAAATAATATTTTGATATAATCTGGGTTGAGAAGGAACATTATCCCTCCCATTACAATAGGGAGTGTTCCCATAATCCATCCACTAGTCCGTCCTTCCGCTGTAAGAACCTTCGCCTGCCTCCTTAGCTCATCTCTTTCTCTAATAGTATAACCCAAATTTTCCAGAATTTCAGAGAGATTGCCTCCTACTTCTTTTTGTATAAGTAAGGAAGTGACAAAAAACTTTACATCTAAGATGCCAAGCCTTTCTTCCATCCTCTTTAATGCATCTTCAAACGGGATGCCTAAATTGTACTCTTCATAGACTTTCGCAAATTCTGTGCCCAATGGTTCTGGAAATTCCTTTGCAATCAATTCAAATGTATGAGGTAAGGCATACCCTACCCTTAGGGATCTAACCATAAAATCTAAGGCCTCTGGAAATCTTTCTACAAACTGCTCAAGGCGCTTTTTCTTTTTATAAATCAAATAGCCAATAGGGATAAGGGCCCCTATGAGTGCACCTGGAATAGAGATTAAAATATTGTGACCAAATATTATATATGTCATCATTCCAAATAATACTAAAAAACTCAAAATAATCATAATAAATCTATCTACCTTCGTCTTTATACCAGCTTGACTAAGCAACCTCTCAATAATAAAAGTAAACTTAAAATAAGAAAGTAAATTATTGATTAATGCTATTTGACTAAATTGTCTTTCTCTCCATATATGAGGCCTTCTGGTTTCCTCCCTAATGGAAGAAACAATTCTCCTTCTTAATTTTTCAGCCCTCCTTCTCTGAATATCCTTAAAAAGGATATAGATACCTTCAACGCTTAGTAGCCCTGCCAGAAATATCAAAATAAAAATGAGCTGTTTCATCTCTGGGCACCTTCTTTGAAAAGTTAAATACCTTTGGACTTAATGTGATATTCATCCTTTGGAACCGCTCCAGATATCTAGATTGGACACCTGTTGAACGGAATTCCCCAAAGACATTCCCCATGACATCTATACCCAATTGTTCAAATACAAAGATGTCCTGCATCATAATGGTGTTTCCTTCCATTCCTGTAATCTCTGATATAGTCACTACCTTCCTCTTTCCATCAGGAAAACGATTAATATGAACAATTACATTTATTGCACTACTTATTTGCTGACGCAGGGACTTTTCTGGTATCTGAAGCCCTGTAAACCCTACCATCATCTCTAATCTATAAAGTGCATCTCTAGGTGAGTTTGCATGGATAGTGGTCATAGAGCCTTCATGACCTGTGTTCATGGCCTGAAGCATATCTAAGACCTCTGCCCCCCTTACCTCCCCTATAATGATTCTGTCAGGTCTCATCCTTAAGCTATTTCTAACCAAATCACGTTGTGTAACCTCTCCCTTCCCCTCTATATTAGGAGGGCGGGTCTCAAGCCTTACAACATGTGCCTGTTGTAATTGGAGTTCGGCACTGTCCTCAATAGTAATAATACGCTCCCTTGGAGGAATGAACCCAGAAAGTATATTAAGCAACGTAGTCTTTCCTGTTCCTGTTCCTCCTGATATCAGGATATTAAGCTTTGCGTTTACTGCTGCCCGGAGGTATTCTAACATCTCTGTCGCAATACTTTCATATGCTATAAGGTCATTTGCCCTCAAGGGATTCTTACCAAACTTTCTTATTGAGAGGATTGGTCCATCTATGGCTAGTGGAGGAATAATGGCATTTACCCTAGAACCATCCTCTAGCCTTGCGTCTACCATAGGAGAGGCCTCATCAATTCTTCTTCCTACCCTAGAGACAATACGTTCAATAATCTGAAGAAGGTGGTCATTATCTTTAAAACGGATGTTTGTAAGCTCTAGAATCCCATTGCGTTCAACATAGACTTGACTATATGTATTCACTAGAATATCACTTATATTCTCATCCTTAAGCAAAGGCTCTAAGGGACCAAGCCCCAATACCTCATCCAATATCTCCTGCCTCATCCTCTCCCTTTCCCGCTGGTTTAAGGGGATATCTTCCCTCTTTACCAAGTCCTCTATCGCCTTTAAGATTTCAGATGCAAGTTCATCCCTTTCAATGGTATTTAAGGTACTTAAATCCAATTGCTCAATAAGTTTGGCATGAATCCTGGATTTTATCTCTTGGTATGTTTCAGATATAACCAAACTGCCTGGATGGACAATGGATGCTTGTCTTGACCTTTTGAGCCTCTCACTTAATTTCATAATTCCTCCTTATATCTCAAATTCTTTTATTTCTTCAATGTAACCAGTGTCTGGCTTAACTTCATCCCCCTTTCTTCTATAAAAAAATCTAAACAAATTTTTTAGAAGGGGGCGTTTGTGCCTTTTGTTTATTTCTCTATGTTTTTCTGGTACTTCTATTATCGCCTGTGCCAATTTTGCAATATCTGCATTTACTTTAGACCTTGAGGTAGATTGTGATAAAAGGACACCCTCATTGATGGCATCTATAACATGATAATAATCATTGACTACCTTAAAGGAAATGGGATGTCCTAATATGTCTTCTATCTCTTTAATAGGCATCTTTTTGTCTTCTAAATAGCGATTAATGACCAATTTTACCTTTTCTTGGGAGTATCCTAATTTCTTAAATAAATCCAAACACCTTTGGGTATTTCTAATAATAGGGACGCTTTGCTGGGTTATAAGCAAAATAGTATCTGCAATATCGAGGGCAGCCAGTGTCACTTCATCAAAATTGTGATTTAGATCTGCTACAATATAGTCCATATATTCTTTTAGTATGGTAAGAACCTGTGCTACCCCTGTTCCTGTAATCCTCTCACACTCTACTAGGTTTTCTGGGTCTGCTAGGACATATAGGCCAGACTTATGATGGGTAAGGGAGCTTAATAGTAATGTCTTGTCTAGCCTTTTGAGATTGTTCAAGAGGTCTACAATGGTATAGCAAGATTGTAAATCCAAGAAGAGGTCAACATCCCCCATAGGGAGGTTGAGGTCTATTATAGCTACCAAGGCATCAGTATATCTTCGAATGTGATCGGCTAAATTAATAGCAAGGGTAGTAGTGCCAGTTCCCCCTTTACCACTAAATACTGCAATAAACTTTCCATGTGCCTTTTTTCTCCCTATCTGGGCCTCTATCTTTTTTAAGACATTGAAAATTTCCCCTTCCTTTGTAGGGAAGACCAGAAATTCCTTCACCCCTATCCTCATTGCCCTAAGGATGAGGTCTGGGTCTTTTTTGTTTGAGGCTATAATAACAGAGGTCTTGAGAGATTGGACAATTCTTTGGGCCAAATTCAAGGCTTCTTCTGCGTCTGGTTGGGTACTTATAAATATTACTTCAGGTAGGATATCTCTAGCCAAGGTGTATCCCTCTTCATAGTCCTCTGTTTCCTTAATAACAGAGATCAGTGTTGGTGCCTCCCTCTCTATGACTTCCCAATCACATTTTCCTATAAGTATAGCCCTCATCTTTTCAGGCATGATTACCTCATAAATCCAAAGTCCCCAGCAGGCCCACCTCCCTTGGGAATGGAGACTTTCCTCCAATGTGCCATCTTCCCCAGTAAAAATAATTCAAAGTCACTTGGTGGATATATTTCCTGCCCTGGGGGTGGAGGTACCTCCTTTGCCTCCATGGGTTTGGCCAGGTGGGGGGTTACTATGATTAAGAGCTCTGTTTCTTCCCTTCTAAATTCTACACTCCTAAAGAGTGCCCCTAAAATAGGGATGTTTCCTAATATAGGAAATTTATCAATACTAGACCTCATTGTGTCTTTAAGGAGGCCAGCAATGGCAAATGTTTGACCATCCTTTAATTGAATAGTGGTCTCGGCCCTTCTTGTAGTAAAACCTGGAACTACAAATCCTGCATATGCAAGTTGTAAAGAGGGGTCTATCTCGCTTACCTCAGGGGCGACCTTCATGCTTATAGTCTCCTTCCCTATCACTGTAGGTGTAAAGCGGAGGCGGATACCAAATGGCCGAAATGTTATAGTCACTGTTTGCTCCATATAAGGCACAGGAATAGGGACCTCTCCACCTACAAGAAAACTTGCCTCCTGACCACTCATGCACACAAGTGTAGGTTCTGCCAATATCTTCGCAAGTCCTTCCCTTTGAAGTAGACTGAGGATAGTGGTAAAGTCTGTCTTTAAATTCTTAAAGAGCACTTGAAATCCCTCTCTAAATGGTGCACCCATAATGATTCCTTCGCCCTTTTTCAATGTCCCGGTATTGATTGCCTCAGTAGGCATATATGTACTCTCTGGTGAGAATATTCCCAATACAAACTTATTTGAACCAGAATAAAATAGATTAATACCCCTCCTTGCCAATCCTGTTCGGGAGACCTCAGCAATGCGCACCTTTAGTTGCACCTGTTGTGGTCCCTTTACCTTTAATAAATTTACTATATTCTTCTTTCCCACATATTGCTCTACTGTTCCTAAGACCCTCTCCATCATCTCTATGTCTTCTACTTCCCCTGTAACCACTATCCCATTCCTTGCCGGCTTTATATCTACATTTGCTTCTGGAACAATTTTTTCTAAATTTCTCTTTATCTCATCTATATCAAGATTGACAGATATATCATAGACCTGGGTATTTCCTTCTTCAGGCCAGACAATTAGTCTGGTTGTACCTATCTTTCTCCCAATCAACAATAATTCATGACAGGTAATCTCTTGGACATCTGCAATCTCTTGGTTACTTAACGCATACCTCTTTATTTTTATTTGTGGCCTCAATGTAAGAAGATAGGATTTTCCTTTGATCAAGGATATATATTTGGCACTGGAGAGATTCTGCGCCTCTATAATTTGAGTATAGAAAACAATAAATAAAATAGAAATAACAACCCTTTTTATTCGCATGGAATTCGTTTTTCACCCCTTTCTGTCTTTTTTGAATTTCCCTTAATCCACTCTATCTTTTGCATGACAGATATATAATAAATTGAAGTACCATCTTTATAAATATCTATGGTTAATGTAGTTGTACCAAACTTTTTGCCATTTATAAGTATATGTTTGAGGTCAAGGAGTTCAATGTCTGCGATTTCTGGGTTATTTATTTTGATTATAGGCCTTTTTTTAATTTTCCTTCTCTTTCCATCCAATTTTAGGATATAAGATTCTCCCTTAGTCAACCTTATATGCCTAGTACAAGAGGATTCCTCTGCCCTTATGCCTTGTACCTGAATAAAAAATAACATAAATAAAATAAATCCAATAGTTCTTTTTACTCCCATGAGAACTCCTTTATCTCCCTTCTGTTTCCTTTGATAACCTCTATCTTTATTGTTTTTCTCTTAGAAGGCCTCTTCTTTCTAGCTATCAAATTTCTTAATGTGATTCCGGGCCTTTCCTTTACCTCTTTGTCTGAGAAGCTCCTTAATGCCAATCTTAGCCTTCCTGTTTGTGCAGCAAGGGTAAGCTTTTCTACATTTTTTGGAGATAGGAGTAATGTAACTGTATTTACCTTCTTTGGTTTTTTCCCTGGGGTCTCTTCTATTTCTGTGCCCACTCCTAAGACCTTCACATTCTGAAGGATGGTCTTAGAGACCGTCTCTTCTCCAACTCTCATAACAGAGATTACGTCTACCATGTCTCCAGGGTGTATAAATCCAGCTACACCCGATACATCACTTACCCTCATGGCCACTGCCCTTTCTCCCTTCGGGATCAAGGCAGGAAGCCCAGGCACTCCCCCTTTTGGCACAAGCCTTGCTTCTATGATTGGTTCACCTTCAAATATCTTTGTTTTAGTCACTCTGTCCCTCAAGTCATCTATTTTAGAAAAGCTACCTTTGGGGACACTCTCCCTTGGCCAATTTATAACCTTGAGGTCTCCTGAGGTTATCTTTGTTGCCATAGGGATATCTTTAGATGCTACTACTATCTTTGCAACTTCCTCCTTTGCAACTTCCTTTGTTATCTCCTTTTCTAAGCGTGTCTTTTTTTCTATATACCAGGAGACCAAAACCGCTGCCAGATAACCTATAGCTATGGCAATAAGCAGTATTATAATCCCTCTAATTCTAATCATCTATAGGTTCTCCTTCTGATTAGTTAATGAAGATCTAATAAAAACTACCCCTACTGTATCTTGGTATGCTACTTTCCAGTGGGGGCTTTCTTTCATAAACTCAATAATTCTTTTATTATCTTTTTTACTGAGCAAAACAAACGAAATTTTATACTTATTGAGTATCTTTTCCCAATTTGCATATCCATAGTGAACATCACAATAGTCCCTCCAGATTTCTTCTGGGACTAGATGTAATCGGTTGTCTACAAATACTTTATATTCTGGCCAAAGTCTCCAGATAAGGTAGCTCCCCCAATTGACATCATTATACATATTTCCCTTTAAATTTTGCTTTTTTATAAAATTAACAATTCCTATAGGATTTGTCTTAGGATTGATAAAGTTCCTGAATTTTTTGATAGGGTGATAGGGTCTAAGCCAGGGAAGAAATGATATGGTGCTTATAAGTAAAAAAATAAGAATTAAGATATTTAATGGAAGGTACCCACTCTCAGATCTTGTTCTCTTTGACCTTGATATCCTTTCTTGTACAGTTTCTATGGAACAAAAATGATAAGCAAGGATAGGGGCAGAGATGATCCCCCACCATATAATCATACGACATGCCTTAAATGCCAAAAGAAGGAAGGCAGGGAGCAATATTGCTTCTTGAGGGGCAATTCTCCTTTTACTATATTTGAGTATGATACTACTAATAACAATAGATATAATGAAACAGTATCCCGTAAAGTCATTCATCATTGTAGGCTGCCACTCTACTGAACGCCTTTGTGAGATTAATGCATTATTCCACATATCTTTCCAGATATCTATTCCATAAGGATTTATTAAGGTAACAAAGGCCAAAATTATTAATAAAAATAATAGCCTTCTAAGATATGGATTTCTTATTACATCTTTTATATTTTCTTTACTATAATAGCCTTCTATAGCCTCCCCCAAAAGAAATATTCCAATAAGTATGAGCCCTAATGAAAAACTACTGTGAAGATTAACCCATAATATCATTAAAAGAGAAAACAAAAGGATTGAAGAAATGTTTATTGCCCTTTTTTGATAGAGATAACTATAAAAATATGCAAAAATTGGGATTATAAATATCTGGGGACGGATATTCCAGTTTGTGAACCCCAAAGTTATAGCAAACACAGTGAAGATAAAGGCAATTTTATAATGCCTGGTTATTTTTAAGATAAGGTGATAGATGATGGCTATTGTGAGGAGTAATAAGGCAGTTTTTAGAAAAATAAAGGATTTAAGATCACCCATTTTCTCAAAAAGTGCCATAAATATCTGAGATAGCCATCCAGAGTTGATATAATGAAGGCCATAATAAGTATGAGTGAATACGTCGTGGGTTAAAATATCCATTTTTTCTAGCATTATTTCACCAGATTTAATGAAGTGACCAAGGTCAGCGGGGCTTATATAACTTTTTAGGCACAAGACCATTACAATCCAGAATGGGAGTATATAATAAATAGTCTTTAGCTTTAAAATAGTAAATAGTTGCGTTCTTAAGTCATCAATTGATAAATGGTTAAATGTTAAATTACGATTTAATGCTTTAACATTCATTTTTATGTCCTAAATTCCTTATCCTCATAACCCTTTGGGACCACCATTTATCAACAAAGGGAGAAATACTGAGTCCAATTAAGGCTGTAACTAAACCTGCAACAATATCTACAAAAAAATGTCTTCTCAGATAGAGGGTGGAGAACCAAAGTGAGAAGATCAGAGGGGTACACAGCCAGGCTACAGGCCTGTAATTTTTAAAAAGACAGACAAGAACTATAAATGTTAATGCAGTATGAAGACTTGGGAAGAGACAACAGTCCATATGGGCATTTCTATAACATGCAAGAGCCTGATGTACCTTTTCGCTAAATTGCCCCCCATGAAGGTCTACTGTATAATCAAAATAAAAGACAGGAGAGGTAGTAGGAAATAAAAGATAACCAACATATCCCAAAAGACTCGTAAGAATGATCTGTATATTATATCTTCGCCTTTCTTTCCAGTGTCTTTCTGGGTTTCCTGATCTTAGTGCTGAAATAAAAAAACATATATGGGGTAATATAGGATAGAACAAGTAAGAGAGATAGCACAAGGTTAAAAAATCAGTAAGAATGGGATTTATCATCGGTTCTAGAATAAAAGAAACTTGGTTACCAAAAATCCATTTATCTGCCCTGGCCAAGAGAAAGGTATAGTCCTTTCCCCTATGAAGATAATGGCTTAATTCTGGAGCAGTCATAGTTCTCCTATTGGTGAAGCAGTCATAAATGGCTATAAGGCAGAGGATTGGAAAGATATCCCTTATCATATTAAAAAACTCTATCCTAAAAAAGCGAGAGTGTGAAAATCTCAAATAACTATAAATATTTAATAATAAAATTGTAAAAACAAGAAGTAGATACATAGATTCTTTAGGGAGCAAAGAAAAATCTGCGCTCAGACGAATTAAACTCATTAAGAGTAAAAAAATAATAATTACAATCTCTTCGAATCTGAGTTTCCCTAGACATCTAATGATTAATTTCTGCAAAAAAATCCCATTATCTGTTAGACCATAATATTGGCACATTTTATCTTTGGTCAGAGTATATATCTAACCCTGACCCTTTATAATCTTATAACTTATAATAAGGAAAGTTAACCTATTTTATTGCATTTGCTATACTCTGAAAAACACTGGATATCTTTGTTCCCAAAGTTGTAACTGCAACGATAATAACCGCTGCGATAAGGGCTGCTATCAAACCATACTCAACAGCAGTTGCTCCTTCCTTGCTCTTTATTAATTTCTTGAACCATTTAAACATACTTCTTCACCTCCTTTCTTGTTGTTTCTTATTTCGGCCATTTTTGCAAAGTAGTTCGGATAATTACAATTTATTTATTTTTAGAACTTGTCAATAAACCTCAAAAAATCTTGACATATTGATAAAAAAGAATTACTCATAAATTAAAGCAGGGAAATGCCAAAGAAATATCCAATGAGATAAGTGGTGCTTTATAAGTTGAAGACTATTTTTTTATGACATAAAAGGGGATTATGGGAGCTGGTATCGGTGGAAAATAAAAGAAAATATACAAAAAGAAAAGGTGTTATAA
>CAZNJP010000061.1:0-11573 GCA_964573345.1 uncultured Syntrophobacter sp.
GTCAGTTGGCTGGTCAAAGTTGATTAACCAAGGTTACTGATGTTGAATACTTATGATTATTATTTGGAAAGCGCACTTAGTATAAGCTTTAGATGAGCTTGCTGTCTTATGACTTCTGATACAGGCACAACATTGAAATCCCTTTTTAGTTCTGGCATGGCCTTTGCTAGCACCATAATAGTGGTGATATAAGGATGACAGATAGCCACTGCAGTACCTTTATGAGTTGCCCATCGCTTAAGGGTTTCCAGACGCCTTTTAATGCTTAAAACATCAAGGGTAGCATCCAAAAACACATCACGCCTAGTGGCAGGAATACCTAACTGTAAGGCCATTTTATAAGCCACAGATTTAGGTGTAGTTAAACTATCTACAAAGAAAAGACCATTCTTTTTAATCTCTTTTAAGAGTAACATCATGTGTATTTTATCTTGAGTAAACTTAGAACCCATATGATTATTTACACCCTCAATATATGTCAAGGCATTCAAATCGGCATCAAGTTGTTTTAACAAGGTCGAAGATGACATACTCAAAAGCAGCGCACCCGGACCTGGATTGATTTTGGGATAACCTAGAGGCTCCATGGGTAAATGAAGCATTATTTCCTCATGGTTATTTCTTAAAAGTTGTGTAATCTTTTCAGAATATGGCCCCCAAGGCAGGATAGAATAGGTAAGTGGTGCCTTCAAGGTAATTAGTTGTTGAACTGCCTCTATATCATAACCCAAATCATCTACAATGATGGCAATATAAGGTTTATGTAAAGGTGGGGAGGGGATAGGCACTTGGGCATCAAATATAAGGTGATGGGTGGTCAAGTTGTGCCATGATATATAAATATCAAACCTATAGGTTTTTTGGCAAAATTTTATGCCCAGTCCAGGAAATCTATGAAGGCATTCATTAAATGTCTGTTTGATCTTAGAAAAAGGCAAGGTAAAAGGTTTCTTAACCATTATTTTAGTAAAGGAATAAGTTCCCCCTTGATATGGCTTTTCAAATATTGTTTGTTTAAGGCATCTTTCTTTGATGCCTAGAGAAAAAAGAGAGGAGAAGATTAAATCATCAATGCCCAAAATGGTTTCTTCTAAAGCGGATTGAGAATAATCTTCATAGATATGATGCCATCTGGTCTCTGGCTTTGCCTTTAACAAAAAAATTACTATCCCACTACAAATAAATAAGCACAGGAAAACAAAAGAGGCAATTTTAATCTTTATTTTTAACATTAGCGATAATTCAAACAGTTGATTTGTTGATTAGTCAATTGTGATTCGTTAAATATAAAACATTCGTAAGCGTTCACAGGTTCAGCGTTCAGCGTTCAGGTTACCTTTCATGCTCAGGCTACAAGCTTCATTTTGAGCCTGTAGCTTGTGTCCTGTAGCTTTTCTCTAACCTCTGAACCTTTAAACCCGTGAACTGTTACAAACATTTGTCGTTGAGCGCTTCCTCTTGAATTTAACGATTTAACCAATTTTCGATTTAACGATTCTGCATGTTAGTAACTTAAATGTGCAAAGGCATCCCAGTTTTTTAAAGCCTGTAAGGCTATATCTAGCAAAAAATCGGTTTTTTCAGCTTCTTTCTCGGGAGTAGGCAATTCTTCTGCACCTTTTAAGTGCCTTTCTAAATCCTTTTCTCTAATTATGTGAACGGAAGGGTATTTTGTCTTACTAGGAACTTGCTCAAAGACCAAATCTGGGTCAATACCTTTTGCCTGAATAGAGCGGCCATTTGGTGTGTAATACCAAGCAGTAGTAAGCCTTAAGGCAGAGCCATCTTCTAATGGCATGACGGTCTGCACTGAACCCTTTCCAAACGTGGGTCGGCCTATAATCAATGCCCGATGGTGATCTTGAAGCGCTCCTGCCACAATTTCTGCTGCACTGGCAGTGCCCTCATTTACCAGTACTACTAAAGGATAATGATGGGGACTTTTATTTTTACGGGCAGTAAAGCGCATGCCTTGCTCTTTAAGGCGCCCTTTTGTATAAACAATGAGCCCTTCATCTAGGAATTCATCAGCTACTTTTACGGCTTCATCTAATAACCCGCCAGGATTATTGCGCATATCTAAGATGATACCCTTTACTGGATGCTTTTTTTCTAATGCCTTTAGCGCCTTTGCCAATTTCTTTGAAGTATTTTCTTGAAAGCTGGTCAATCGAATATGAGCATATTGATCTTCCAATGTCTTTACCTTTACACTTTTAATAGAGATGATACTCCTGGTAATTTCGAATTCTTTGGGCTCAGCAAAACCTTTTCGAAAGACCGTTAAAGTGACCTTAGTGCCTTCAGGTCCACGGATGAGCTTTACTGCCTCAGTCAAACTCATGTCCTTTGTGGACTTATTGTTAACCTTTATAATTTTGTCTCCTGGTTTAATGCCTGCCTTATAGGCTGGTGTGTCTTCAATAGGAGAAACTACAGTAAGCCAACCCTCCCTAAGAGTGATCTCAATGCCTACACCCCCGAATTTACCCTTTGTCTCAATTTCTAACTCCTTAAACTCGTCTGGGGTAAGAAAAGAAGAATGAGGATCCAAGGAATTAAGCATCCCCTTAATGGCTCCGTAAACTAATTCTTTAGAAGAAGATGGTTCTACATAGCTTTTTTGTATAATATCTAGAACTTCAGTGAATGTCTTAAGTTCATCATAGATGCTCTTCTTATCTGCCCATCCTTGATTACATACCAATATCAAAATAAAAAAAATGAAAACAATTTTCTTTAAATTCATCTTTTTCTCCTTATTATTTGATGTGAGGACTCATCTTTAAAAATGTAATTAATAAAGATTAAGCGATTGCTCGCAGGCGGTGTGGTTTAAAGCTTAATAGCTTTTTAGCTTCTTCCACTATATCTTCAGGCATTAGATGGAAATAGGAAAGCAGTGCCTCTGATGTTCCAGAAATACCAAAACGGTCTCTAATGCCTATGCACTTTACAGGTATAGGATAGGATTCAGCCAAAACCTCACAAACAGCACTCCCTAGGCCACCTAAAACCAGATGTTCTTCTGCCGTGAGGACAATCCCTGTAATTTTCGCAGATTTAACGATCAATTCTTTATCAATGGGCTTAATGGTAGACATATTTATTACCCTAGCCTCAATGCCAACCTTAGCCAATTCCTTGGCTGCCTCAAGTCCATGATGTACCATAAGCCCTGTGGCAATGATGGTAATATCTTCGCCTTCCCTTACAATACTTCCCTTACCTATTTGAAAACGATAATCTTCATTATAGATAATAGGGAACTTAATCCTTGAGCCACGTACATAAACAGGTCCTCTGTAATGTGCTATGGCATAGATTAACGCTCTCATTTCTACTGCATCTGCAGGAACAGTTACCACCATGTTTGGTAGGATGCGCATTAAGGCAATATCCTCCATTGATTGATGGGAACCACCATCATCACCTACCGTAATACCTCCGTGGCTGGCTACTATTTTTACATTAAGGCAGGCATAGGCTATGGATTGCCTAACCTGTTCCCAAGCCCTGCCTGTAGCAAAAATTGCAAATGTGCTAGCAAAAGGGGTTTTACCCGAAGCGGCTAAGCCCGCAGCGGTGCCCATCATATCCTGCTCTGCTACCCCCAGATTAAAAAAACGATGAGGAAATTCTTGAGCAAACAACCTTGTTTTTGTAGAACCAGAAAGATCTGCATCCAAAACCACAATATCCTCATTTCTTCTTCCTAGCTCTAGTAATGCATGTCCATAGGCTTCCCTTAAACTTGCCTTTTCCATCTTCCCTCCCTAACCATCTAACTCTTTTAAGGCCTTTTCTAATTCTTCATCGGTTGGGGCTACACCATGGTACTTTACCTGATTTTCAAAGGACGAAACACCTTTCCCTTTTATTGTATGTGCAATGATTATAGTGGGTTTACCCTTTATTTTTTCAGCCTTATCCAGGGTTTCTAGGATTTGATTAAAATCATGGCCATCGATCTCAAAAACACACCAACCAAATGCCTCCCACTTTTTGGCCAAAGGCTCAATGCCCATTACATCCCTTACCCAGCCATCTATTTGTAATCTATTGTTATCTAAAATTGCACACAGATTATCGATTTTATAATGAGCAGCCGTCATAGCTGCTTCCCAAACCTGACCCTCTTGAACCTCACCATCCCCTAAAAGCACATAGACCCTGGAAGGTATGTTATCTAAGCGCAAGGCTAAGGCTATACCATTGGCCATAGAAAGCCCTTGCCCTAAAGAACCAGTAGGTACTTCTATTCCAGGAGTAAATTTAGAATCTGGGTGTCCCTGAAGGCAGCTGCCCAATTTCCTAAGCCTAAATAGTTCTTTTCTCTCAAAATAACCACAGTTAGACAACACCGCATACAGTGCTGGAGCTGCATGACCCTTTGAAAGGATAAACCTATCCCTTTCTTTAAAGTGTGGATTATCTGGACGATGATACATTTTAACAAAAAAGAGTGCTGTCAAAATTTCTACTATAGAAAGAGAACCCCCTGTGTGCCCTGAAGTGGCCTTATTGAGCATAATCAGAATATCTTTTCTGATTTCCTTGGCTAGTGCCTTAAGTTTTTCAATATCTCTGTCTTGCATCGGGGTTCACTTTTTGCCGTGCCTAACTTAGCACAAACTAATAGTAGATGCAACACTTTATTTCCTGGATCTATCAAGCATTTTCTTAAATAAGTATGATTATGCCTTTACTACCTTTTCATTATTTTCTTTAAATACCCCTCGTGTATCAACAATGAGATTTGCGTGTTTAAGGATAAAATCATAATCATAATTTGAGTGATCAGTGCTTATGATTAAACAATGGTACTTCTTTAGGTTTTTGGAATCAAGGGGAATTGAATCCATTTCAAAGGCATAATGCCTTGTTTTTGGTAAGGATGGGATAAAGGGATCATTGTAGTCCATCAAGGCTCCCCTTTTTATTAGGAGGTCTATGATCTTTAAGGCAGGGGATTCTCTTATATCATCTATATCCCTTTTGTATGATACACCCAAAACGAGTATCTTTGCTCCCTTCACTCTATTACCTCTTTCATTTAGGGCCTCTACTGTCTTTTCCACCACATAATAGGGCATATAGGTATTTATCTCCCCTGCTAACTCAATAAAGCGGGTATGAAAGTCAAATCGCCTTGCCCGCCAAGTAAGGTAAAAGGGGTCTATGGGAATGCAGTGGCCACCAAGCCCAGGACCTGGATAAAATGCCTGAAAGCCAAACGGCTTGGTCTTAGCTGTTTCAATTACTTCCCAGATATCAATTCCCATCCTTTCACAAAGCATCTTCATCTCGTTTACAAGGGCGATGTTTACGGCACGGTATATGTTTTCAAGAAGTTTTGTCATCTCAGCTACCCTTGGAGAGGAAACAGGAACTATCTCTTTTACAACGGAATTATAAAGTGCCTTTCCTACTTCAAGGCAAGAAGGAGTTATGCCACCAATTACCTTTGGGATATTATCAAGGAAGTATTGCTTGTTTCCTGGATCTTCTCGTTCTGGGCTGTAAACCAAGAAGAAATCCCTCCCTTCCTTAAGGCCAGAAGCCCGAAGGTGGGGTAAAACCTCCTCCTCTGTTGTCCCAGGAAAGCTTGTGCTTTCAACAGAAATAAGCTTTCCAACCTTTAAGTGTCGTGCTACAGTTTTTGTAGTATCTATAAGAAAATGGAGGTCTGGCTCACGGTAGCGGTTAAGCGGGGTAGGAACACAAATAAGGATGGCATCTACTTCAGTTAGCCTTGAAAAATTAGCAGTAGCAAAAAAACCCTTTGTAATTACTGCCTCTTTTATCCTTGTTTCAGAAATATGACTTAAATAGGATTTGCCTTCTCTCAATCTTTCTATTTTCCTTTCATCAATATCAAAACCCAGGGTCTTAAAACCTGCTTCAGCAAATTTGATAGCAAGAGGAAGCCCTACATAACCTAGCCCAATTACCCCTATTTGGGCTTTGCGCTCTTTTATTCTCTTTATCAGTTGCCTTTTCACTGGACAACCCCACCTTTGGTTGCATAAAAAATTAACACAGAGATAAATAGACGTCAATATATGGATGTTATTAATACTAGAGAAAGTTTCTAAGGAATGGGTGGGTGACGGGATTTGAACCCGTGACCTTTGGCTCGGAGGCCATGGTATTTAACCGAGAAGCAAAAAAAGAGAAAACATTCTAGCATTTAGCAGGCCAATTTTTAAAAGAAAATCTTAGGTGAGCCATAGCAGTAAAGGCATCCATGAGGGCATGAGCACCATCTTCCAATGTCAATAGAGCTGGTGCATTGACAGCCTGGCCTCTGACTCCTATCCTTAGCTAGGCTGCATTGCTCCTTTTTGGGGTGGAGATTGGTTAGTAAATGGCCATCTATACAGCCACCCTTTGTAAGTGAAGGAAATACACAGGTCTTTACCTCTATACTGTGTTTTGCTGCAATAGGCATCATAAAGTTTAGGATAAAATGTTCAATTTCCTCTCTTTTGTGATTTAACACCTTGATTCTATATTTTTTAAACCTTTTAATAACCTTGGGATAAAGTGTGACGTATGAGGTCCTTATTATGGGAATCTTTAACTCCCCTGATATTTTTGCAATTTTCTCAAAAAGGCCTTTATTTATATTTGTTATCCTTTCACCTGAAATTGTTACATCAATAAGGGGGTCATATCGGATGCCTATCCTTCTAGGGTCTTTTATGGCGGAAATTACTTTTTCCAGCATCTCAAAAATCCTTTCATAGGGAGGCACCCTTGGCTCAAGATATGTTCCTCCTAGGCCTGTTACAGTAAGCAGAAGGTAAATCTGGTCAATTTTATCTAAAAGTTTTCTTAACTTAGAAGAATTATAGATATTAATTGGGTTCTTGGTCCATATAACCAAAGTATGAATATTTTCAATCCCTATGGCATAAATCTTGGTTATCAATTCATCCAGGTAAAAATTGAGCATATCTACCCTTCTACTGGCTGAAATGACCTTTTTCATGAGAGTAGAATTAGTTAAGCAATTCCTGTGCTTCCTAGACCCTTATTGCCGCGCTTTGTGGGACTTAACTTAGATACTACTTTTAGTTTAAATCTGTTTAGTTTTTGTAAAGTTATTTGAGCAATGCGGTTACCTTCATTAATTATGAAGGGCTTATTTGATGCATTATGAAGTATCACCTCAATTTCACCTCTAAAATCAGCGTCAATTGTTCCAGGGGAATTAAGAACAGTTATTCCATGATCTAGAGCCAATCCAGACCTGGGTCTGATCATGAGTTCATAACCTTTAGGCACCTCAGGAAAGATGCCTGTAGGAATGGCCTTAGTTTCTCCAGGGTTAAGGATTATGCTAGCATTTGGGTCACCAAGGAAAGCCCTAATATCCATGCACGAGGAATTTTCTGTAGCATATTGGGGCAGCTTAACTCCGTCTAATGCCCTTATTTTGACAACAATGCTATCCTTAATAGCCATAACATTCTGTTCACATATAAGCACTTAACGGCCGGTATGGCAATACTTTCTCCTGAGTTAAGCGGTTCAGCGTTCCCTCCGGGCCGTAGGCCCTCTGGGCCGGAGGCACGGTTCCCGGTTGAAAGCCTTAACTAGCTGTTGACAAGAATGTTATGTTTCACCCAATGGGTGAAAGAGGTTAATCTAAGTATTGTGTTATAAAGTTAAGGATATCAGTGGACTATAACCTTTGAACCCCTGGCCCAGACCTGAATTGCATGGATTTGTTGCTGGGCATGCGTTTTGAGCATATTACTGGCCAGCAGCTTATTCCGCCAAAGTCGCACCAGGGCGGGCTTGAACCCCCGCCCGCCTCGCAAGCGAGCTTGCTCGCGTTGCGGGCAGGCTGAACTTGGAACCGATCACTTTAGGTTATTCTGAATCGATATTTTGGACAAAATACAATGTGGTACTTGCATTCATATATCGTATGTGATAATTTCTTAAATCGCTTACTCATAATGCGCCTCCCTAGTTTAGGGTTACCTTTCAGGGAGGTACATTATAAACAATTACTATAACGGTAAAACTTTTTATGGGACCACTACCAAAGATAGTGGTTTAAGCCGATTAATAAATGCATTTTGGGGATTAATATGATCCAGAAGTTGATTATAGCAATTTTTCTGTAAAAGTTACAGTAATCACCAATTCACCATTTATAGATAAAGCATGCCAGACAACTTCTTGGTAGAATGTTGCATTTTTGTAGGTGGAAATTATGGCAATTTTTGGCTTAAATGTGGAGTGGAGGTTTTTGAAGGGTTATGGTAGTATAGTTGTCAATGGTAAAGTTTAGAAGGAGGTAAAACAATGGGTAAGATGATTTCTTTATTATTGGTATTTTTGCTCAGTGTAATCTTAAGTTTAGGGGCAATGAGTTGCAAGAAAAAGGAAGAGGCTCCATCAACTAAAGCTCCAGCAGTGGAAGAAAAGGTTGCTCCCGTGAAAGAAGCCCCTGCAGAAGAGAAAGTTGCTCCTGCAGAAAAGGCTCCTGTGCCCGAAAAGGCTGCCCCTGCAGAGGAAATTTCTGAAAAAGGGAAACCCGCTCCTCCAGAAAAAGTCCCTAGCGGAGAGACTCCTTCAAAAACAACACCAGAAGAGGAAGAAAAGTTTATCCCTATAGAGGGCTGTTAACTCAAATAGTTGAAGAGTGAGGAGAACCAATTACTATAATTTTAATGTCAAGGTTCCAATAGTTATCAATTCACCATTAATAGGCATGGTCAAACATCTCCTTTATAAACCTAACGGTTACTACTAACAATAGAGGCCAATAGGTGCAACAAAACCATCTCCACAGCCTTATATTGCCAAAATTAGAAGGGGTTGAGGTGTGAGATGATAAATAAATCATCTAAAACACATCTGTGCCTAGATTAGCCAATCTGATTGAATAGGCAATTCTAAATAAAAAGGCGGAGTCATAATGACCCTTTTACTAACTTCTAAACTTTCCCCAACTTCTTCCAGCTAGCCCTAAGCCAGAACCGAAAAGCAGCGAGGTGGCAGGCTTGGTACATTGTACCTACCCATAGACTTCGGACTCCGCATAAAGAGTGATATCGTAATCTAGACCATACTGCAGGGTAAAGGTATCTGAAAATGTACCCCCATAAGAGTTAGATACATAGTGTTGGCTCAGTTTTATGCTATAATATTAACTCAAGATGTCAGAGGAAAATCAAAAAAATCAAGTTATAGAATTGAGAAAAAAGGGATTATCTTATATGCAGATAAGAAAACAGTTGGGAATACGTCGATCACAAATATGTAAAATTTGTAGAGAAGCAGGACTGAGTAACAGGGAAGTCTTAAAAAATTTATTGATATTTGAAAAGGAAATTAAAGAGAAGTTGGCTGGGATCGATGAGAAATTAAAGATAATAGAGGAGAGACTCAAAAAGTAAAAATCTCCGCATTTAACCCAAAAATTGCCATACCGGACTGGGTGCAGTTCAGTTCTGAAGTGGTGGCTAACCTTTCTTCAGCCTGCATTTTCACCACCTGGAAAGTACGAGCTTTGCTCGGCACACTCATGGTTGCTCTCCTTTTAAGAGAATTTTTGGGAATAACCCGTATAAAATTTTCCTCCTGAGAGCAACCGTTATTTTTTATTACGTTAAGTTACCCGTTATTCCCTATACTAATTTTTGAAGGGTTATGGTATTATAATTGTCTAGCTTAATCTATAGTAAGGGATAAGCAAAACAAAAAAATAATATATTTAGCAGAAAAATTTAAGGAAATGATTGAAAAGATGGAAAAATTTGGGGGAGAGAGATGAGTGAGATAAAGGAGCTATTAAAGAGATTGTCTGAGGCACATGGTGTCTCAGGCTATGAAGATGAAGTAACGGATATTGTAAAATCAGAGATAACACCATATGTGGATGAGGTAAAGGTTGATAGGTTAGGGAATCTGATAGCCATTAAGAAGGGCAAAAGACCCTCTGTTATGATAGCTGCCCACCTTGATGAGATAGGGCTTATGGTAAAGCATATAGAAGATGAAGGTTTTTTAAGGTTTTCCAATATAGGAGGGTGGTTTGACCAGACACTTCTTAATCAAAGGGTAGTTTTACATGGAGATAAAGGGAGGGTATTTGGGGTTATAGGCTCAAAGCCACCCCATGTAATGAAGAAAGAAGAGAGGGAAAAGCTCATAAAGTCAGAGGATATGTTTATAGATGTAGGCGCTTCTAGCAAGGAAGAGGTTGAGTCTATGGGCATCTCTATTGGAATACCCATCACCATAGATAGACATTTTGTAGAGCTTAAAAACGGGATAGCTACTTGTAAGGCATTTGATAATAGGTCGGGCATTGCCATAATGATAGAGGCACTTAAAAGGACAAATACAGAATTTGAAGTATATGCAGTAGGGACAGTGCAGGAAGAGGTTGGGCTAAAAGGGGCAAGGACTACGGCATTTGAGCTAAATCCAGATGTTGCCATAGCAACTGATGTCACCATAGCTGGTGGTCACCCTGGGATAGAGAAAAGGCATATAAATATACAGATGGGAAAGGGGGCAGTAATTACTATCTGCGATGCTGCAGGAAGGGGTATAATCACACCAAAATCGGTACTGAGATGGCTTAAGGAGACTGCCGAAAGGCATAACATAAAGTATCAACTTAGTGTATTAGAGGGTGGTACAACCGATGCCACTGCCATACTCCTTACAAGGTCCGGCATACCATCTGGCGTAATAAGTGTGCCTACCAGGTATATACACTCACCTGTTGAGGTCTTAAGCATAAATGACTTAGAAGAATGTGCCAAACTTTTGGCAAGGGCCATAGAGAAAGTAGGAAAATATTTTTAAAGCTTGGTTAATGAAGAAACTAACGGAAACTTATAGAGATTACTAGACACCATATTAAGGTGTGACGTTAATAATGTAATATCTAAGTATGGAGATAGCTATACTGCTGAATTTGAATGGTTCTTAAATCCTTTAGGGCTAGATTTTTTGGATAATAATTTTAAAAGGTCTGACAATAGGCTAAGTTGGGAAGGAAAAATAAAAGGGATTTCTACAGCCATTATTTTAGATTTTTCAGCTCCCATCAGCAACTGTCATGCCCATGTCTGGTGGAGTAAAAAATAACTATTGCCTTTATTTCTGATTTGCCTATTACCTATGATCTATCCCGTATTGGAAACTTAATCAGAATAGTGCCAAAATATGGCGATCAGAACTGTCCATAAGCCAGGAAATACGGTATGGGAATAAGAAAAACTTGCAAGTGGTATGAAGTCTGTCCATTGAAGAGGTTTTATGAAGAAGGCAAACTTGAAAAGAAGTGGATTGAAGAATATTGTAAAGGAAACAATAAAAGGTGTGTAAGATACCAAATGGAAGAGCATGGCATACCACATCCTGATAATTTACTGCCAAATGGCGAAATTAGAAAGGGATTAAAATAAAAGGGAGGCAAACATGGAATTAAAGATCAGAGAAAGAAGGGTTTCCTTAATTCAAGGTGATATTACAAGTCAACAGACAGATGCCATAGTCAATGCTGCAAACCCAAGCTTGATGGGAGGGGGCGG
>CAZNJP010000062.1:0-11379 GCA_964573345.1 uncultured Syntrophobacter sp.
TTATTTTTTGCTTTCCGCTGAGAAGGCGGAAAGCAAAAAGAAACCCATCTATAAGCTCACTCTTTTAATTAGTTTACAATTCGGACTATGCGATCCCGCATAATCGTGGTATTAAAATTTAAGATTAACCCCCAAATTAAGCCTTGCTGCTTAACTTATTAATGTCCATTATCAATCGAATTGAAAAAGGGCTGAGAAACTTTCATCTCTGCGCACTCTGCGGTGAACGATTACAATTCTTTTCAGGCAGTAAAAAGACTCTTTCACCCTCTTTAACAAGACCCATTTTTTGGCGGATAAAGAACTCTAAATAGTCAGAGTCTGATTTAATACGTTCAATTTGATGCCTTAATATACTATTTTCTTGCTCAAATAATTGGTTTTTCTGACAAATTAGGTTTTTTTCCTTTTGAAGTCGACACAAATCTAAATAACCATTTTTTCCAAAAATTATCATATACGAGCCCCAAAAAACTAATATTAAAAAGATGGCTATATATTTTCCTTTCATATGAAATACTAAACGTTAATTCGTTGATTAGTCAAATCGTTAATTCGTTAAAACCAGTTAATGGTTTGACCATTTAACTATTCCACGATTTAAAAGCCAAGTCAACCCCGTTAGAAACTTTGGACGGACCCCGTTAAATAAATTACAACCTAATAGGGTGGCCCTCTTAGATAATATCTCATATCTAACAGGACTGGGCTTTTTCTAACGGGGTAAAAACTTTAGTTGCCAATTATAGCAAATTGGGTTATGAATACAAGACTATGGAAATTAAGTTTAAAAAAATTGACTATTTAGTAGGATTTTTTATTATTGGGGCACTATTCATCCTAGTAATGGGCATTATTTATGTAGGCAAAGGGAAGGAGTGGTTTAAAGAGTATAACACCTATTACATATTTTTTGACCAAGGTTATAATCTGACGCTCAATGCAGAGGTAAAAATGTTAAATACCCGTGTAGGAAAGGTAAAGGCCATCAAGATTACCTCTAAAAATAAGGTAAAGGTGGTAGTCATGGTATTAAAAGAATATGCAGACCGTATTAGGGCCGATTCTATAGCTACAGTGGCAAGTCCTACCATTATTGGTGGTGAATATATTGCTGTTACTGCAGGTTCTCCAGAAAAGCTACCCATTCCTGATGAGGGCACTATTCAATCTGTCCCAAAAAAGACGCTTTCAGATTATGTAGAACAGTTTAAACTGATGGAAAAGTTTGATACCCTCAGTCTGACCTTGACTCAATTGGCAAATCTTATTGACAGGCTACAAGACCCAAAAGGACCACTCTGGCAAACCCTGAATGACATAAAAGAGGCCACATCAAAACTCAGAGAAGCCAGTAGGGATTTACCTACTATTACTCAACGCTTTTCAGCCAATCTTACACATTTGGAGGCCATTTTAAATAATATAGAGAAGAGCTCAAATGAACTTCCAGACATAATGAAAAATACCCAAGTAGGTGCAAAGCAGATACCTGAAATGGTAGAGAAGATACAAAGACAATTAGAAGAGGCTAAAGATATTATTTGCTCTATAAAGGCCATTCCTATTATAAGGCATAATCTGCCCATTTCTGAAAAAAGGGGCGTAATTTATTTGGAAAAAAGGGCCACTATAAGCAGTGAATAATTAATAATAAATGGTGAAAGGGTGAAAAGGCAAAAACATAGGATTCTTTTTTTATTACTCCTTACTCCTTACTCCTTACTCCTTACTTTTATATTGGGTTGTGGGCATCCCTTACATAAAACAGAGATTAAACTTGCTTCCATTAAGGCATATGAGATTAAAGGGCAAGAGGCCTTTGAGGCTGGAGATATTTCAGTTGCTAATTATTCTTTTAATATTGCCTTAGATTTATATACCTCTATTGACTGTTTAGAGGGTGTTATCCGCAGTTATAACAATTTGGCTGCTGTGGCCTTAAGCAAGGCTGATTGTGTTAAAGCAAAAGAATACCTTCATCAAGCACAGGAAATAGAGGAAAATTATCATTACCCCGAAGGTAAGGCCATTACACTGGGCCTTTGGGCTAATTACTTTTCAGAACAGGGCAGTTTAGATAGGGCAATAAGTTTTGAGTTAGAGGCTATAAAGGTATCTCACAAGTATAATCTAAAGGAGCCCCTGGCAGCGGCCTATAATAACTTAGGGGAGATTTACTTAAAGGAAGCTAGGATGGTTGAGGCAGAGAAACTTTTTAGAAAGGCTTCATCTATAAATAAAAGACAAAAACATTGGTCAAATTTGGCTGTTAATTATTATAACCTAGGCCTGATTTATTTTAAGAAAAAGGATTTAGGGCAGGCAAAACTATTTTTAAAGGGGGCACTAGAATACGATCAAAGGGCTCTTTGTCCCCAAAGTATTGCTACTGATTTAGAGATGCTTGCACAAGTAGCTATAGAAGAAGGTAATCTAAAGCTTGCAAATTTTTATTTAAGTAGGGCATTAGAAATTTATAAAGGCATTAACAATAAAGAAAAAATGGTTGAAGTTAAAGAAAAGTTAAAAAGAGTTTCAGTTAGTCAGTAATTCAGTTAGTCAGTGGGTCAGTGAGGGAACGAACCAGATACATAATATTGGCCTCATAACTTACTTAAAATCAACTGAAAAACTGATTAACTAAAGACGATGGCATTTAAATCAGGTTTTGTATCTATTATTGGGGCATCAAATGTGGGAAAGTCTACATTGCTTAATGCATTGCTAAGGCAAAAGATAGCCATTACTTCATCAAAACCACAAACTACCAGGCACAAGATCAAAGGTATCGTTAATCTACCAGATATACAGCTTATTTTTATTGACACACCAGGTATTCATGATGCCACCATAGAATATAATAAATATTTAGTAAAACTTGCTGTAGAGACCTTACAGGAAGTGGATGTAATTTTGTTTATGATTGAGCCATTTCCTTGGGGTTTAAAAGACGGAAAGAAAATTATTTCTACTTACCTTAATCAGATAGAAGTGCCTTGTATTCTCTTAATTAACAAGGTAGATAAGATTGCCAAACCACAACTTTTACCCATTATTGAAGAATTTGATAAGCTTTACCCGTTTAAGGCCATCCTTCCTATTTCTGCAAAAAAACAAGCAGGCTTAGAGGATATCTTAAAGGAAACTACTGCCTATTTGCCAGAAGGACCAAGATATTATCCAGAAGGTCTTTTTACAGATATTACAGAAAGGCAATTAGTTGCAGAGATTATAAGGGAAAAGGCTATCAATTCTACAAGGGAAGAGGTTCCTCATAGCATTGCCACTGAGGTAGAGGAGTTTCGGGATATACCAGATAAAAATATGTTCTATATTGCTGCCACAATTTATATAGAGAAGGCCTCTCAAAAGGGCATTATCATTGGTAAAAAAGGGAAAATGATAAAAGATATTGGGCAATTGTCAAGAAAAGAGATAGAAGGCCTTTTAGGTCGCAAGGTCTATTTGGACTTATTTGTTCGGGTTAAGTCTTATTGGCGTCGTGATCCGCGCACCTGGGTAGAATTAGGATTAAAATAGTACTTGCTTATTTTTTAAAATTACATTATCTATAAAATAAAACTTTGTGGGGGTGAACATGCCTATACCACGTATTTTGGGTATCCTTATTGTTTCTTGTATTGTATTTATGGTAATGGGCGGTATCTGCTGGCATTTTACCGCATCATGGACGGGGGTCATTATTGGGGAAATTGCAATAGCCATTTTGATTATTCCCCCTATAGTAATGCAAGTAAAAAGATAGAGATAGTTCTCTTTTAGCTCGATGCCTGATACTCGTTTCTCGATTCTCGTTTTGGCGAGCATCTAGTATAATGTTTCAATAAAACATGGACATCTTTTTTTTGTCATTCTGAACGGAGCGTAGCGTAGTGAAGAATCTCGTATTTGCTGGCTATATAGATTCTTCGCTGTCCCTTCGCTTGGCTCAGGGCTTCGGCTCAGAATGACATTAAATAATCGTAGATATTTTAATGAAACGCTGTACTAGTATCCATTATTGTATCGTGTATTCTGTAAAAACCATAAGGATTAGATAATGCTGAAATGGTATTTATGTCTTTTAATGTTTATATGGGGGATGTTTATGAATGTAAGTCTGCGGGCAGAAAATAATATCCAGATATACACATTAAATAATGGATTACAGGTAGTTTACCAGGTAAACCATGCCTTACCTGTGGTGGCTATTCAGATTTGGGTAAAAACAGGAAGTGCCTATGAAACAGATAAACAAGCAGGCATTAGCCATTTAATAGAGCATATGCTTTTTAAGGGCACATCTACAAAGGGGCCTGGTGTGATTGCCAAAACCATAGAAGGCTGCGGTGGGTCTATTAATGCTTATACCAGTTTTGATTATACAGTTTACCATGTAGTAGTGCCTAGTAGAGAATGGCAGACTGGGCTGGAGGTACTAGCAGATGCTGTTCAGCATAGTCTATTTGATAAGGTTGAATTAATGCGCGAGAAAAATGTGGTCTTAGAAGAGATTAGGAGGGGTATGGACTTACCTACACAGGTGCTCTCAGACGCCATTTTTTCTACAGCCTATAAGGCTTATCCCTATAGACGCCCTATCATTGGCTATGAAGATGTAGTGAAAAGACTAAACCAGAAAGACCTAATTAATTATTTTAAAAAGTGGTATCAGCAAAAAAACATGGTAGTAGTGGCTGTAGGAAATTTTGAAGAAGAATTATTTAAAGAGGCAGTAAATCATTGCTTTAGCAAAACAGGTCCGCCTGCCACTGCGAGGCACGAGCGGGCAGGTAAACAATTGCCCGAGCCTTTACATATAAAGGAGCCAGCACAAAATGAATTAAGATTAAAACAAATTAAAAAGGATGTGCATGAAACCTATCTAGGAATGGCCTTTCATATTCCAGGCATGGGGCATGACGATACCTATGCAATGGATGTTTTATCAGAAATCTTAGGGGCAAAGGAAAGCTCTCGTTTAAATGAGGTATTAAAATTAAAAAAGGCACTGGTGCATTCTATCGTTACTCATTCATTTACCCCAAAAGGTCCAGGACTATTTATTATTCAGGCAACCCTTGATTATCAAAAGATAAATGAGGTGTTAAAAGAGATATTTAATCAAATAGACAAATTGAAGGAGAAAGACATAACTCAGAATGAGCTTCAAGGGGCAAAACGTTCAATTTCTGCAGATTTTGTCTATGATCAAGAAACGGTTCAAGGTTGGGCAAGGACATTAGGATATTTTCAAGTAATAATGGGGAATGCAAGGAAAAATGAAGAATATTTAAGGCATATCCAGGCAGTGACTGCAGAAGATATAAGGCATGTAACACAAAAATACCTTTCTTTAGAGAAGCTTTCGCTTGTATTGCTTATGCCAGAAGAGGCAAATCTTACCTTAAAAAAATCAGAAATAAGGGCACTTTGGCCAAAAGATGAGCAGATAAAAAAATTTGTATTAGACAATGGCCTGACTCTCCTTTTAAAAGAAAACCACCGTTTGCCTACATTTTCAGTAGCAGCCGTATTTTTAGGGGGATTAAGGGCTGAAACAGAAGATACTAGTGGCATTTCAAACTTTATTGCAAAGATGTTTACTATGGGGACAAAACAACATTCTGCTATAGAGATCGCTAAGAACATCGATAATATAGCTGGGGATCTAGAAGGTTTTTCTGGTTGGAATACATTTGGAGTTACAGGACATTTTTTGAGTCAGTTCTTTGAAAAAGCGCTTTATTTGACCTCTGAGGTTATAAGAGAACCTACCTTTCCTAAAGAGGAAATAGAAAAGGTCAGGGTGTTAATCTTATCAGATATAGAAAAACAAAAAGATTATTTACCTGTGGTGGCCTTAAAGTTGTTTTATGAGGGTTTATATGGGGGGCATCCCTATGGTATGAATTCCCTGGGAACAGAAAAGAGCATAAAAAAAATAAAGAGAAAGAATTTATTAGATTATTATAGCCATTATGCTACGCCAGGAAATATGGTTTTGGCCATAGTAGGAGATGTATATGAAGAAACTGTAATTAAAATGGTAAAAAAATTGTTTTCTGATTGGCCCAAAAAAAAGTTGTCACTCCCAAGACCTCTAAAGCCAAGAGTTGTGAATAAAACCAAGGTTATAAAACAAAAAATGGAAAAGACACAGATACACTTTGCTTTGGGCAACCTTGGCACTACCATTTATGAAAAAGACCGATTCTCCCTGGCAATAATAGACGCCTTACTTTCTGGACAAGGCGGGAAACTGTTTATCCCTTTGCGGGATGTACAAGGATTGGCCTATGCTGTAAGCTTTTTACATAGAGAGGGTATAGAACCAGGGGCATGGTGCGTATATATGGCCACTAGTCCAGAAAATCTAAATAAGGCCATAGATGGTGCAATTAAGGCACTAAATAGATTAAGAGAACAGGAAATTACAGATGACGAGCTAGAAAGAACCAAACGCTATATTACAGGCAATTTTTCTATTAGTTTACAGACAAATAGTCAGCAATGCCTATCTATGGCATTAAATGAAAGATATGGCCTGGGATACGATTATGATGAGAAATATATAAAAAATATTGAGAAAATAACTAAAGAAGAGGTAATAAAGGCTGCCAAAAGGTATTTAACAACAAATGGATATGTACTAAGTATCGTTGGCCCTATTCAATAATGTGCTTAAGCACACCAACTTTTCTAGGTTTTCCTCTCTGGGGACTACTTTTGGGCTAATTTAGCCAGATCAACCATATCGGCATCTTGACATTTCTCTTTACAAAGTATATAAAGTAGCGTTCATAATCTAAACGCATAATGAAAGATAAAGAAACCATAATAAAGATACTAAATATCTTAAGGAAAATGCCTGAGAGCTCTCAAAGGGACATTGCAAAATCTATTGGAATAAGTGTGGGCAAGGTAAACTATGTGGTAAATTCCTTAATTGTAAAGGGTTTTATAAAGACAGAAAATTTTATAAACAGCAAAAACAAGTGGGGATATAAATACATCCTTACACCAAAGGGTATAAAGGAAAAGGTAAAAATCACCAGAGAATTTGTAAAAAGCAAGATAGCGGAATACGAGGAACTATTAAAGGAGCAGGACTAAACATGGGATATGAAAGTTGGTATGTAGTTCAAACAAAGCCAAATCAAGAGGAAAAGGTCATTTTTTACCTAAGCCAGAAAGGCATTACTACTTATTTCCCAAAAACAGAGATATGTATTTATAAAGGCCTTAAAGGATATAAAAAGATAAAGCCCCTTTTCCCCAGCTATATATTTGCACGCTGTGAAAGAAAAGAGATATATTATATCTGCTGGATAAGGGGGGTAAAAAAGGTACTATGGGAAAATACTAAGCCTGAACCTATTTCTGATGAACTAATTTATTCTATTAAACACCTAGAAACTAAAGATGGACTAATAAGGAAGGAAAAGTTTAAAAAGAATGATTTAGTAAGGATAAGATCAGGTCCATTTAAAGACATACTTGCTGTATTTGACTACTGGGCCTCTGATAAAGAGAGGGTGTGCTTGCTGCTTAACTTAATAAATGCCCAGATAAGGGTTGCACTGCCTGCATCGGTTGTGGAAATGGCGTAAAAAACCAGTGGTAGTAGGCATTTATATAAATTTTATCAGTTTATAGTGGCGGAGCTATGCCCAGTTAAGGCCTATTGCAGGCTTACACCATTTTGGACTAACTTTAGGACTGAAAGATAATATTTAAGGAGCTAAAAATAAATATAGCAGTCATAGGTTCAGGATATTGGGGAAAGAATTTAGTCAGGGTATTTTATGAGCTTGGTGCACTAAAGTTAGTGTGTGATATTGATAAAGAGATTTTAAATGTTTTAAAGGAAAAATACAAAGGAATAAAAATGGCAAATTCTTTTTCTGAGGCCTTAAACGATAGGAACATAAAGGCTGTGGCTATTGCAACACCTGCATATAAACATTATGAGATGGCAAAAGAGGCCCTCCTTTCTGATAAAGATGTATTTGTGGAAAAACCCTTGTCCTTAAGAGTGGAAGAAGGAGAAGAATTAGTAAAACTTGCTAAAGAAAAAAACAAAATCCTTATGGTAGGTCATATCCTTCAATACCATCCAGTTGTCAATAAATTAAAAGAACTTATAAATTTTGGATACTTAGGTAAACTTCAATATATTTATTCTAACAGGCTAAACATTGGGAAATTGAGGACAGAGGAGAATATACTATGGAGTTTTGCCCCTCATGATATTTCTCTATCCCTATCCCTTGTTGGTGAAGAACCAGAAAAAGTCTCTGCATTTGGTGAAGCGTACTTACAGAAAGGTGTATACGATGTCACATTAACGATTTTAGATTTTCCTTCACAAATGAAGGCCCATATATTTGTTTCATGGCTTCATCCATTTAAAGAGCAAAGGCTTATTGTAGTAGGGAATAAAAGAATGGTTGTATTTGATGATACAAACCCCAAAGAAAAGCTGGTTGTCTATCCACACAAAGTAGAATGGAAAGAGGGAAAGATTCCTATAGCCCAGAAGGCAGAAAAAGAGGTAATTCAAATTGAGGATGGAGAGCCATTAAAACTGGAATGTCAACACTTCTTAGAATGTATAGAAAAGAGGAAAGAACCAAAAACAAACGGAGAAGAAGGATTAAAGGTACTAAAAATTTTAAACATGGCAGAAGAATCCTTAAAGAATAAAGTAAGCGTTAGTTATATAAAAGAGAAAAAATACTTTGTTCATTCCACAAGTATTGTAGATGAAGATGTGGAGATAGGAGAAGGGACAAAAATTTGGCACTTTTCCCATGTTTTGAGGAGTTCAAAAATTGGTGAAAAATGCATTATTGGTCAGAATGTGATGATCGGCCCTGATGTTACGATTGGTGATAGATGTAAGATTCAAAACAATGTCTCTATTTATAAAGGTGTGACTTTAGAAGATGAAATTTTTGTTGGGCCTGCGGCAGTTTTTACCAATGTTTATAATCCCAGGGCATTTATAGAAAGAAAGCACGAGTTTAAAGATACCTTGGTTAAAAGAGGGGCAACCATTGGGGCAAACGCTACCATTGTTTGTGGAATAACCATAGGAAAGTATGCCATGGTTGGTGCAGGGGCGGTGGTAAAGAAAGATGTGCCTGACCATGCCATTGTAGTAGGTGTCCCTGCAAGACTGATTGGCTGGGCATGCAGATGTGGAACAACATTAGAGTTTGACGATAATGATTATGCCAAGTGCAATTATTGTGGAAATGAGTATAAGCTTAAGGATGGAAACATGGAATTGGTAAGTCAAAAGTAAAAGGTGAAGAAGTAATAAGTGAAAGGTGACGTTTTACGTGTAGCTAGTATAGTTGGAGCAAGACCTCAGTTTATAAAGCTTGCTCCCTTGGTCCAAGCTATTAAATCTTATAACTCCCCAGGTACTCAACTCAGCCATTTGATTATTCATACAGGTCAGCATTATGACTATGAGATGTCAAAGGTATTCTTTGATGAGCTTAGAATTCCTGAACCTAATTATCATCTTGGTGTGGGCTCTGCAAGTCATGGCTATCAGACAGGTGAGATATTAAAGAGAACCGAGGAAGTCCTATTGAAAGGGAAACCAGACTGGGTTCTAGTTTACGGGGATACCAATTCTACCCTTGCCGGGGCATTGGCCGCCGCTAAACTTTATATTCCTGTGACTCATATAGAAGCAGGGTTAAGAAGCTATAACAAAAATATGCCAGAAGAAATAAATAGGGTCTTGACTGACCATTGCTCGGATATTCTATTCTGCCCAACAAAAACTGCTGTAAAGAATTTAGAGAAGCAAGGTTTCATAAATATCGTTAATGAGGGAAAACTGATTGGTAATAATTTTTATTCTGACTTACGACTTCTGACATACAACTTACCACTCGTTATCAATGTAGGTGATATAATGTATGATGCGTTTTTAATGAGTTTAGAAATAGCTGAAAAGAAATCAACTATCCTTTCAACCTTAGATATTGAGCCTAAATCCTATTACCTAATAACAGTTCACAGGGCAGAAAATACAGATAATCCTGATAAATTAATAAACATCCTTGAGGCCCTTATAGAGATAAGTAAACAAAACCCTGTCATATTCCCTATTCACCCCCGCACCAAAAAAGCATTATCATCTTTAGCTTTACCTCAACCTTTGCCTTCAAGGTTAAATATTATTGACTCTACAAGCTACTTTGACATGCTAATTCTTGAAAAACATGCCATCAAAATTCTTACCGATTCCGGAGGTGTTCAAAAAGAGGCTTACTGGTTAAAAGTTCCCTGTATAACTCTGCGGGAGCAGACTGAATGGGTGGAGACAGTGGAGGCTGGATGGAATGTGGTTGTAGGAACGGATAAGAAAAGGATAATTGAATCAATCGTGAACACATCACCTATTACAGATTGCATCTCACAAAAACTTTACGGAGATGGAAAGACAGCGAAAAAGATAATAAGGCTACTAAGAGAGGTTAAAGAATAGGTAAAAAAAAGTATAAAAAGACAAATGTCTTTATAAAATCACTTATGTCTATATAATTAGTCATAAATGATGGCCAATTAGGAGGATATATGAAAGCTACAACTGTTAGCATTGCTGAAGGAAAAAAGAGCTTCAGTCGTTTAATACAGGATGCCTTTGAAAAGAAGGAAGAAATAGTTGTGACAAAGAGGGGCAAGCCTGTAGCGGCGATCATTCCCTATGAGGAATATCAGCACTCCAAGCGAGTAGAAGGTTACAGGAAAATTATGGAAGCAAGAAAGGTCTTCTTGAGAACAGGCATTTTGGCCGATAATGTTTTTGAAGAATCCAGGAAAGAATTGGAGAAAAGACCTTTAAACTTTAACTCAAGATTGACACAGAAGGGAAATAATAAGTGGCTGTAAAATATAATAGGGAAAATGATAGAGATGTGAAAAGGATAGTGGAAATATCAGTATATAAAAAGGAAGTAATAAAAAAATTGAGAATTTTATTAAAAGCCGTGAGGAGATAATATTTGCATATATCTTTGGCTCTTTTATAAAACAGGAAACCTTTGATGATGTGGATGTAGCAATTTATGTGAATGAAAATAGTATCCCAACAAAAGAAGTTTTCTATGAGATAGAGTTGTCAAATCAATTGGAGGAAATTATAAAAATTTCCATAGATGTAGTAATGTTAAACAGGGCATCTGACACTGTTTTATATAAGGCCTCTAAGGGAATATTAATAAACAACAGTGATGACAATATAAGGACAAATTTTATAACCACGCATTGGAAAATATACTGGGATTTCAAAAATCAGAAATTTGGAAACTCAATTTTGGACTTTCAATTAAGCCTATAAAATCTCCC
>CAZNJP010000063.1:0-11138 GCA_964573345.1 uncultured Syntrophobacter sp.
AGAGGTTTTTTTCATTTTTTTCATTTTTTCATAATTTTTTCTTAGACACTTTACAGTTTCCAAATTTCTGATAAAAGGAAATGTTTCCTTTTCACCCTTAGCAGTAACTACTTCTTCATATATTGCTGCAAAGTCAGTAGGCGATGCACAAACACGACAGGCTTGAGTTACCATCCCTTTTAGAGTAACTACGACTATCTTCTCTCCTTTCTTGGGTGAAATATCAACATAACCGTATGTTCTAGACACTACGCGGTCTACCACTTCCGTTTCGATGACCTCCGGTTTTAGTCGAGATAAATCCATCAGAACTGGAAGTTCTTGAGAAAGCACGTTAGTGGATATCGGCAATATTAGACAACCGACAGCTGAAATCACAACTCTTAACATATGCATACTTACTTCCTTTCGTTTTGCTGACAATTATGTTACCATAATCCTTCAAAAATTTTTCTTTTACATTTAAAAATGCAGCATTGTATTAAGAAACCTTGACTGCATGTTTCACGGGCTAATCCCCAATTCTCTTTCCTTTTCTGCTACAAGGAGTCTGGTTTTTATTACTGCATCGGGATTTAGACTAATAGAATTGATCCCGCACTTTACTAAAAATTCTGTAAATTCAGGGAAATCACTTGGTGCCTGACCACAAATACCTATCTTTTTACCTCTTTGCCGTGCAATTTCAATTACTCTGCTTACTAATCTCTTCACTGCATCACTGCGCTCATCATAGATGTGGGCCACAAGTTCAGAATCCCTATCCAGACCTAATGCAAGTTGAGTCAGGTCATTAGAGCCTATAGAAAATCCATCAAATACATCGCAAAATTCATCTGCTAAGATTACATTGCTGGGAATCTCACACATAACATATACCTCTAAACCATTTTCTCCCTGGACTAACCCATATTCCTTCATAACCTCAATTACCTTTTTCCCTTCGTCTGGTGTGCGGCAGAAGGGCACCATTACCTTAATATTAGTAAGGCCCATCTCATTTCTTGCCTTAAGCAATGCCTTACATTCTAGACCAAAGGCGGGCTTAAACTTTTCACCATAATAACGAGAGGCCCCTCTCCAACCAATCATAGGGTTGTGCTCTTGAGGTTCATAAAACTCTCCACCAATAAGGTTGGCATATTCGTTGGTCTTAAAATCAGAAAGGCGCACAATCACATCCTTGGGATAAAAGGCTGCCCCAATGCGTCCAACCCCCCTGGCAAGCTTTTCTATAAAATAGTCTATTTTGTTGGTATATCCTTTTGTCTTTTCTTCTATTTTCCTAACAATCCTTGCAATTTTTTTATCCTCTTTTGCCTTATCCTTTAGCTTATCAAAGTAAATTAGGGCCAAAGGATGGATGCCTATATGGGAATTGATGATAAACTCCTCTCTAGCAAGGCCTACCCCATCGCATGGAATCTGACCTTGAGAAAATGCCTTTTCTGGAATGCCCACATTCATCATAATCTTTGTCTTTGTCCTGGGTAGCTTTTTTAAGTCTAATTGCTCAGTATCGTATTCCACAAACCCATCATATATGTAGCCTATCTCTCCTTCGCTGCAATCAATAGTAACTTTCTGCCCATTTTTTATGCTCCTAGTGGCTGTTTGTGTCCCAATTATACAAGGGATGCCCAGCTCTCGTGATATAATCGCGGCATGACATGTGCGACCCCCTCTATTTGTAACAATAGCAGAGGCTACCTTCATAATGGGCTCCCAATCAGGGTCTGTCATATCGGTAATCAAAACCTCACCAGGATTAAATTCACTAATCTGCTGAGCAGACTTGATGATATTGGCTTCCCCTCTACTAATCTTTGTGCCAACAGCCAATCCCTTACACAATACCTTACCCTTTTCTTCTAGTTCGTAATATTTTTCTCTTAAGACATAGGTCTCCATTGTAGAATAATCTTTTATAGAATGAACGGTTTCAGGACGGGCTTGGACAACAAAGAACTGTCCTGTGCCTATATTCTTGCCATCTCCATCCTTTGCCCACTCAATATCCATAGGCTTTCCATAGTGTTCCTCAATTTCACAGGCCCATTTGGCCAAAAGCAAAATCTCATCATCGCTTAATACATATCTATCCCTTTCTTGTTTAGTAGTGGGCACGTTTTTAACCATTATACCATCTTCACCATAGATCATCTTTTGTTCCTTTGACCCTATGGTCTTCCCTATAATAGGACGTTTTCCCATTTTGAGGGTGGGCTTGAATACATAATATTCATCAGGATTTACTGCCCCCTTTACAACATTTTCTCCCAAACCATAGGAGCATGTATTAAATACTACATCCCTAAAGCCACTTTCTGTATCCAAGGTAAAGATTACCCCTGCACATGCTGCATCACTTCTTACCATTTTTTGGATAGCGATAGAGAGATAGACGTCCAGGTGACCAAATCCTTTATCTTCACGATAAGAGATGGCTCTATTTGTAAAAAGACTGGCAAAGCACTTCCTGCAGGCATAGAGCAAATCCTTTTCTCCACGAATATTTAAATAGGTCTCCTGTTGACCTGCAAAGGATGCATCAGGCAGGTCCTCAGCAGTGGCTGAAGAACGCACTGCCACATCTACTGCCTCCATGTCATATTGAGCACACAGCTTTTTGTAGTTTTCTATAATACTGCTTGCCAGGTCTTCAGGTAAAGGGGCATTACGAATAAGTGTCCTTATCTTGTTTCCCCTAGTTTTTAAGTCCTTAATATTATGAGTATCTAAGCCAATTAGTGTTTTTTTGACCTTATCTGCTAACCTGGCTTCTTTAATAAAATACCTATAGGCCTCAGCAGTAATGGCAAAACCATCGGGTACATTAACCCCTATTGGCTTTAATCTTTGAAACATTTCCCCTAGTGAGGCATTTTTCCCACCTACTAAAGGGACGTCTTTAATACTTACTTCGTCAAACCAAAGGATAAGTGACATAAGTAACCTCCTCGTTGTTAATCCGATAATTTTTTACCCTAAATACCTTGAAAAAGCAAGGAGAATTTTAATTGTAAAACTTATTGCTTTTTGCAGTTAATTGGGCTAAAAGTGACAAGTGAGGGGGTAAAAATGTGTTATATTGCTGAAATTGATGCATTAGAGGTATTGGATTCTCGTGGGAATCCTACAGTGGCTGTATTTGTACACTTGGAAAGTGAAATTGTGGGAAAGGGTGTAGTACCTTCTGGGGCCTCTACAGGCATTAAGGAGGCCTTAGAGCTGCGTGACAAGGATAACAGATATAAAGGTAAGGGTGTACTTAAGGCTATAAGTAATGTTAAGGAAAAGATTGCACCTGCCTTAATAGGAAAGGATGTAAGAGACCAGATATCAATAGATAAAATTATGATAGATTTAGATGGCACTCCTAATAAGTCTCAGTTGGGGGCAAATGCCATCCTGGGTGTTTCCTTAGCAGTGCTAAGGGCAGCAGCTTTATATGAGGAAATTCCCCTTTACAGGTATTTAGGGGGAACTGATGCAAATCTTTTGCCTGTTCCTATGTTTAACGTGCTAAATGGGGGTGTACATGCCAATAACAATGTAGACTTTCAAGAATACATGCTGGTGCCTGCAGGCCTTAACAGGTATAGTGAGGCCTTAAGATGTGGAGCAGAAATATACCACACCTTAAAGGAGATTTTAAAATATAGAGGGCTTTCCACTGCTGTAGGGGATGAGGGGGGATTTGCCCCAAATCTTTCCAATAATGAAGAGCCACTTATGCTTTTATTAGAAGCCACTGAAAAGGCAGGTTATAAGCCAGCAGAGGAGGTATTTTTTGCCCTGGACTTGGCAGCTAGCAGTTTTTATAAAGATGGATTTTACGAACTTAGCTCTGAAGGTAAAAGTTTGACTTCATCAGAGATAGTAGAGTTACTTTCTAATTTGGTAGAAAAATATCCTATTATTTCTATTGAGGATGGCCTTTCTGAGGAAGATTGGTCAGGCTGGAAACTGCTTTACAAAAACCTGGCTGACAAGATCCAGATTGTAGCTGATGACCTGACAGTAACAAACCCCATTATTATAGAAAAGGGTATTAAAGAGAAAGCATTTAATGCAGTTTTAATAAAACTAAATCAAATTGGTACTGTAACAGAGACCTTAAAGGCCATTGAATTAACAAAGACTGCTGCGATGGCTCCTTGTATCTCTCACCGCTCTGGTGAGACAGAGGATATCACCATTGCTGATTTGGCAGTAGCAAAGAGGACAGGCATGATAAAGACAGGCGCTCCTTGCAGGGGTGAACGTCTGGCCAAATACAACCGTTTATTAGAAATAGAGTATGAATTAGGGAAAAGCGCTGAATTTATTGGTTTAAAGGGGTTTAAGGCCAGTAAATTTAAAGTATAGGAAAGTATAAAAATTTGCCGCAGACCCGCCTGCTAACGCCTGAGCGCCCGCCTGCAACGCTCTCGCTTGCGAGGCGGGCAGGTAGCGATGGCAGGCGGGTCTGTGCCATTCTGCGTAAACCTGTGGCTTAAATTAAGTTTTTGTTCACAAATTGGTTAACAGATTTGATAAAAAGGTTAACAATGAGAGGAAAAATATTAAAGGCCCTTTATCAAAGCAAAGATCATATCTCTGGTGAAATCATTAGTAAAAAGCTTGGCATCTCAAGAGTTTCTGTCTGGAAGCACATTCAGAGCCTAAAAAGGGATGGCTATACAATAGATACCTCACCCAAAGGGTACCTTTTAATCTCTTCCCCAGACCTATTGCTCCCAGATGAATTTACTGGTCTAAAGCAAAAAATTTATTATTTTAAAGAGACCTCCTCTACCATGGAGGTAGCAAGAAAACTAGCAAAAAAGGGTGAGGAGGCCATTGTAATTGCAGAGGCACAAACCCATGGGAAAGGACGTTTGGGAAGAAAATGGCATTCAGGAAAAGGAGGCATCTATTTCACTATTATCTTAAGGCCAAAGATAAGCCCAGCTTATGCCCAGGTGGTAAATCTTATGGCAGCAGTTTCGGTGGCAAAGGCCATAAAGTTGGTTTTTGATTTAAGGGCTGAGCTAAAATGGCCAAATGACGTTTTGATTAAAGGAAAGAAGGTATGTGGCATATTGGCTGAGATGGATGCAGAAGTAGATGCCGTAAATTTTATTAATCTAGGTATAGGTATAAATGCAAATAACCCTATCTCTCTTTATGAAAAAGATGTCACCTCATTAAAGGAAGAGCTAGGAAGAGATGTTTCCAGAAAGGAGCTATTGGCCTTTGTTTTAAATGAGATAGAGAGACAAAAGTTGCTTTTAGGAAGGAAAGAGATAATCAATGAGTGGAAAGACCTGTCTTCGACACTAAATAAAAACGTAAGGATAATAATGCCAAATGAAACAGTAAAAGGTAAGGCAATTGATATAGATATCGATGGGGCACTTATATTAAAAAGAAAGGATGGTTCTTTAAGAAGGATTATTGCTGGAGATTGTATCCACCTTAGATGAAACAATTAGTTTTAAATGAGAATTGTTGAGCTTCGAGCCCATCATCTTCTTTGTATCTTGGGATTTAAAGGTTTAGGTTATAGTAAAGATTTTATAAAAAACATGGAAAAAGTGATAAGTGATATCAATTCTGGTTCTTATTCTATAAAAATAATAACCGGATGCGATGTTATTTGTTCAGTTTGCCCTTTTAGGAAAAATAATAAATGCTATAAGGAAAAAGATTCAGAGAGAAGGGTTAAAAAAAGGGATTTGGAAGTAATGAAGCGTCTTAAAGTAAAAATCGGGGATGAATTTCCCCCTAAAAAATTATGGGCCTTAGTGGCCAAAAGGATTGTTCCTAGTGATATCCCTATAATCTGTAAAGGCTGTGAGTGGTTAAGTTTGGGTTATTGTATTGAGGGGCTTTTGAAACTGAGAGAAATTTTTAGAAACAGAAGGAAAAGTTATGTATAGATGTGTGAGGCATGTATTATGGGGATTTATTTTGGTTATAGTGTTAACCACCTTTTCATATATGGTTAACGCACAGGCTGTTTTAGAACCTATTATTGTTACGGCTAAAGCACCTCAACCTTTCTCTCAGTTGAATCGTGAGGTCTATGTCATAGAAAAAGAAGAAATAGAAGACTTACCTATTGAGTCTTTAACAGACCTTCTGGAATATGTGGGTAGTGTAGATGTAAGGCAGAGGGGGAGTTATGGCATTCAAGCAGATTTTAGTATAAGGGGCTCTTCATTTGAGCAGGTCTTGATTTTAATAAATGGCCTTAGGGTAAATGACCCCCAAACAGGCCATCACAACTCAGACATTCCACTTACTCTTGATGACATTGAAAGGATTGAAGTAATGCCAGGCCCTGGCTCAGCAATCTATGGACATGGTGCATTTGGGGGCGTAATTAATATTATTACAAAGAAGGCAAAAAGGGAAATAAAGGCGTGTTTTGTCAAAGGTGGGCATGACCTCAATCAAGAAGGTATAAGCTTGAATGAGGAAATAAAAGGGGTTTCTTTAGGGCTTACCTGGCAAAGGAGGATTAGTGATGGTTATAAAGAAAATACAGATTTTGATGATAAAAAAATAAGTTTTCATTTAGAAAGGGATAAATTTAAATTTCTCTTTGGTTTTAATGATAAAAGGTTTGGAGCAAATGGTTTTTATACTGATGCCCATCCAAATCAATGGGAGCGCACCCAAACTACATTTTTTTCTGCTAAAGATGAGTTCGATTTAAAAGGGATTACAATAAAACCGGCCCTATTTTTTCGGCGTCATGATGACCACTTTACCTTGGACAGAAATGCACCACTTACTTATATGAATACTCATAAAACTTATGTCTATGGTGGTGAGTTACCCTTAATTTTTTCATTTTCCTTTATGGATGTAGTAACTGGCGTAGAATTAAACAGAGAGGAGATAAAAAGTTCTCGTTTGGGCAATCACTTCCGGTTTTATGAAGGCATTTTTCTCTCATTTTATCCCAGGTTTGATCGATTAACTATGGGTTTAGACCTAAGGGGGAATGGCTATTCAGATAAATGGGGATGGGAATTCTCTCCTGCTTTCAATATAGCTTATCAGTTAAAAGAATGGTTAAAATTAAGGGGTGGATTTGGCCGCTCATTCCGCATCCCTAATTATACCGAGCTTTATTATTGGTCACCAGCCAATAGGGGGAATCCTGATTTATTTCCTGAATATGCCTGGTCAATAGAAGGTGGTTTAGATATATCAAAGACTAATTGGCAGGTAGGCCTTACCGTTTTTAGTCGCTGGGGAAAAGACATCATTGATTGGGTAAAAAGACAAGATTTCTGGGAGGCTCAAAACATAAGCAGGATCAATACATTAGGTACTACTCTATTTTTTAAAAAAAAGTTTAAAAAACAACTTGTTTGTTTAGATTATACTTATATTAATCAAACTAATAAGCCACTAGCAATGTACCTAAATTACCTAAGGCATAAAATTGATTTAAGAAATGTCTTTAATCTTCGTTATAATACAACTTTAAGTCTTTGCCTTTCTTACCAAAAAAGGATAAATCAAGATGTTTATACTCTATTTAATATTCGATTTAAGAAGGCCACCGGGTGGAAAGGGCATAAATTTAATATCTTTATTGAAGTAGAAAACCTTTTAAACACCTCTTATTATGACAATATTGGTGTGCCTATGCCAGGGAGATGGATTTTGGGCGGATTAGAAGTTGAGCTGTTTTAGGAAAGAAAGGTCTTTTTGCCACTTAAATAGAGGCAATTCCCCTAGTTGCCTTTCAATCTCTTTAATTAGACGAGATAGGGTATTTGGGAGGGTAGCAGAGATAGAGATAGCCTCATATCTTTTGCACTGGTATGTTACAAATTCTTTATTTACTAAATCTTCCTTATTGAATACCTTAATTATGGGCATATGAATAAGGTCAAGTCTTTCTAAAATCTTTTCTACAGCCACTATTTGCTCAGGGAATTCAGGATTGCTTATATCTATTAGCAGAATTAATAGATTGGCATCCTTTAACTCCTCTAATGTAGCGGAAAAGGCCTCCATTAGATCATTAGGTAAGTCTTTAATAAATCCTACTGTATCTGTAACAATGGCTTCACGATTTTTTGGAAATCGGAGTATCCTACTTGTAGGGTCTAATGTAGCAAATAGTTTATCTTCCACCAATACAGAGCTCCTTGTAAGGGCATTTAGCAAAGTAGATTTACCAGCATTTGTATAGCCGATAATAGAGATAATAGGAATATGGGCCTTGTGCCTCCTTAAACGCCTATAGGCGCGTTCCCTGCGGATGGCTTTAAGCTCTTTTTGCAAACGATTAATGCGCTCCTTGATCCTTCGTCTATCTATCTCTAATTTTGTCTCTCCAGGCCCCCTTCCACCAATACCGCCTGCAAGTCTAGACATAGAGGCATCTTGAAGGACTAGTCTTGGTAAAATATATTTAAGTTGGGCCATTTCTACCTGTATTTTCCCCTCCCGACTCCTTGCCCTTTGGGCAAAGATATCTAAGATAAGTTGGGTACGGTCAATTACCCTGAGGTCTGTAAATTTGGAGAATGCCTTTACTTGTGAAGGATTAAGCTCCCTGTCAAAGATAAGCAAATCTACCCCCAGTTGTAATGCCCGAATTACTAAGTCACTCACTTTCCCTTTCCCAATAAAGAATTTAGGGTCTATCCTTTTCCGTCTTTGAATAATCTTATCTATGACCTGAACCCCTGCAGAACATGCCAGCTCCTCTAATTCTTCTAAAGATTTTTGAGCAGAAGTCTTTTCCCCTGTGATTACACTGATTAAGATTGCCTTATCCTTTCCACCGGTTAGAGGATATACCCTCTGCGCTCTAGAAAATTCTTCCTCTAGGGCATCTATTAATACCTTAAAATCAATGTTTAATGTTCCAAATCTAATAGGTGGGCTAATATGCCAGCCTTTTCCATTTTCATTAGAAGGTAAAAGATGGGCAAGGTAATAAAATTGGGGAACTCCTGAATCTTTGTCTAGTGCAATAGCCCCCATCAAATCTAGTCTTAATAGGGCCAGGTCTGTAAGGTCATCTTCTGTTAATGGTTCTTTAGAAAGGTGGGTATGTAAACACCTTAGTCCACTTAACTTAGTGGAACTAGAGTGGTATCTGTTCAGTTCAGGGATGAAGATACCTTTTTGATCACCTATAATGACAAACTCAATATCTCCTTTACGATTGACCAAAATGCCTACCTGACGCTTGATTTCAGAAGAAATCTGGCAAATATATCTAGTAAGCTCTAAGGTGATAATCTCTTTTGGAGGGATGCGACGACGATAAATCTTTTCTATTCTTTTTATCTGACTGGCCTTAAGTCCATTAAGATTGCCAAAAACCTTGGGAATAAAATTGCCTCCCTTAAATAATCTTAAACTATGGTCGGGACGACAGGATTTGAACCTGCGGCCCCAGCGTCCCGAACGCTAATTGGGCTATTTTTACCAACTTCTACCAAATTCCATGGAGTCATATAATGCACACCACTACTATAAAAATACCACTTACTACCTTCTACCAAATTATACCAAATTCTACCCTTTATGTCAAACTATGGACACCTATATGGACATCAAAAAGGGCATTTTGGCCAGGTAAAATGTAAGATTTGATCAAGACCAGAGGTAGCAGGATACCCTACCCCCATGCCAAGGCTGGTAATATGTGTCTGTCTCACCAGACAAATAAAAATTAGCTAACTATACTCTCTAGATGGCTAAATTAGAGGGGTTTACTTTAGGAATTCTAATAACTTTATATTCAGTTTTTCTTTCTCCATTCTTATTTTTAAAACTTCTATCGAAACGTCAAAAACATTGACTAAATCTTTCTGCTAACTTTTCTAAAAGGTAATCTACAGCATTCTCGGCTTTGAATCGCCCTTTTTTAAAAAATCTCGCAACTTTCCTTATTTCAGCGGTTTTTAAAGTCTTTTCAAAGTGGGCTGCCAATAGTTTCGTGGGCACTAAAAGCAAACCAACAAAACAATTTGCTTGCCATTCAAGCCATCCATAATCACTTCTTCCAATAGCCTTATACCTTTCCTTCCATTTAGAGATAGAATCACATGGCAATTTTTTAAAAATATCAGCATGTAATTCTATATGGCCTAGTTCGTGGGCAAGGGTAAATCTACATCTGTAAGGTCTTTTTTCAAATACAAACTGGTCAACATAAATGGATTTCAAATCTGAAGAGGTAAAACCCTCTATATCCAAATCTTTTTGGAGGTTAGGAATAGGGATAATGTCTATTCCGAGGTCAAACTCTATTATTTCTTCTACAGGAAAAGGTAAAGTGTAGTCTGGGTTATGTTTCTCTGCAAATCTACGGGCTTTTTCTTCTATTTGCCTGTATGAAAGGTAATCAAGCTCTATTCCTACTATTACCGTTCTCCCAAACGTTTTTTATAATGCTTATAACCTCATCTAATTTTTCTTTAGAAAGTATATTACCCCTTAAAGTCCTGAATACCATCGGCAGTTTTTCACAAAGTTCTCTATTGCTGAGCAAATCAGACGGTATCATTCCTTTTTCAATTGCTGCCAAGTCAAAGAGTTCTTGCCATTTTGGTGTTCCTGATTTTATCTTTAAAGCTACTGCCAATCTTTCGAGAACTTTTGCCGATTTAGGCGGAGATACAACACCTCTTTCTAGCTTACTTATATAAGCAGGATCTAGACTGTTACATCGACAAAACTCACGGAGGGGAATTCTTAGCTGTGCCCTATGTTGTTTTAAAAACTCCCCAAATCTCAATTTAAATCACCTCCTTCCTTTTTTGAATCGCCTTTTTATATTACACTACCTGTTGATATTTTTATACAACACGCTACGTTAAATGTCAAGCTTAAAATTAAGGCAAGATTTTTTTAAAAGGGAGACAAGACACTTACCCACTAGATGGTCAAATAAGACATGGTCTAAACACAAGACAACAAAGGGTCATCTAATAGCACATCTATGCCTGAATGGTCAATTAAAAGGAATTGAAAAAGAGACATTGCTTAGTATAACCTTTGCATTTTTATGGGTGCAGATTATGACAATTTTGAGGTTAAATGTGCAGTGGGAATTTTTGAAGGATTATGATATTGTCAAGGCTAATCCATAGTAAGCAGATTTT
>CAZNJP010000064.1:0-5901 GCA_964573345.1 uncultured Syntrophobacter sp.
TTTTTCTGGTAGCGGGGGCTTGGAACCTCCGACCTTCTGGTTATGAGCCCCGCTCCAAGTACAAATTATTATAAACAAGATAAAAATAAATTACAACAGGTTTGACATTTGGGCTTCTTGCCCCGTGGGGTAAGGTTTACTACTCAACGAGGTGAATCGTTTGTCATTTTTAAGATTTGATATTTTCTCCATTATCTCGTAATCTCTACAGTCTCATTTGTCTTCTTTAATCCAAAGTTTTTGTTTATTACACTCTTTATTTACTTATAAGATTATGCTATTAGTTCAGATATGCTTAGTGCTAAGCTAAGTGGCAAGTTGGATAAATATCTTGTTAAATTTTTGCCAAAACGTATCTGCCCTAATGCCTATACTATTTTAGGACTCATCATAACGTGCATTGTCAGTATCTTTTTGGCAATTGGCCATTTTTTCCTCAGTGGCATCCTTATATTTGTTGCTGGCTTTTTTGATATGGCAGATGGGGCTATAGCTCGTACAACTGGGAAGGTCTCTACTTTTGGAGGTTTTTTAGACTCAGTTATTGATAGATATGCAGATATGTTATTTTTATTTGCCCTTTGCTTTTATTATTATCACAGCAGGAATCTTTTTTTATTTCTTTGTACTCTAATAGTTATCGCAGGCAGTTTGCTTACCTCATATGTAAGGGCACGTGCAGAGGTATTTTTACCCCATAAATGTGATGTAGGATGGGTCGAAAGGCCAGAACGGATTATTTTACTAGGACTAGGCGCTCTATTCAATATTTTACATTACATATTGCCACTACTTGCAATATTGAGTAACATTACTGTATTTCAAAGAATCTATTATGTATGGGAAAAATTACACTTAATTGGTAAGCCTGATCCAAAAAGCAAATCCAAATGATGGACAAAAAGGCATTGAATTAAATAAACTAAAGACAATTTGGGACAAAGAAAATCAATAAGTGTATTGACAATATAGGGAATCATATTAGAATGAAATCATGAAGTGGGGGAAATATGCGAGTTGAAAAGTGGATGATAAAAGATATAGTTACAGTAGGGAAAGAAACCGATATTAAAGAGGCTATCCGATTAATGAAAAAAAATTCTATTAGGCATCTTCCAGTAGTAGAAGACGATCATTTTTTGGGATTTGTAACAGAAGGAGACCTGCGACAGTTAGTCATTCCGTCCATCTTAGAAAAGATAAAGGTGAAAGATGTAATGATAAGTGACCCTATTACTATATCTGCTCAAGCAGATATAGAGACAGCGGCCAAGCTAGTTTATCACTATAAAATTGGGGGGTTACCTGTAGTAGAAAAGGGGAAACTTCTAGGCATTTTAACTGTTACAGATATATTAAGGGCATTTATTGAGATGATGGGCATATTAACGGCAGACTCTCGTTTAGATGTAATAATTGGTGATTTTCCTACCTCTTTTGAAGAGGTTTATAATATCATTCATAAGAATAATGTAAAGATTATCAGTTTGGGTATTACCTCTGATGAGGATGAAACCATCTATTCATTTCGCTTACAAAAGTGCAAGCTAGAGCCTGTTGTAGCGGCATTAAAAAAACGCGGGTATAAAGTTGTTTCTACCTTTCCTTAATGTTTTAACCCAATTTTTCCTTTAGCCGAAATAAAATCCTCTCAGCAAAGACCCAGACCTCTTCTTTATTCATCTTTGTTCTATAAGGTACTTCGGTATAATTGCGGTGTAATATTTTATTATAAAAGTGCATAAGCCTTTGATAATCTTCTGAATCAAGTTTATTAGGATTTATCTCACCGTGCAGGAGGGCTGCATATAGAGGTGGATTTTTAAACCTTTTAACAGTAGGCATAAGGTATTCCCAGCCTCCATAAATCTTCCCCTTTAGATAGACGCCCTGTGTGTCTAAGCATACTGCATATAGCACTACCTGTTTTTCCTCCAAAATATTTAGATGCTTATTAATATAATTTTTTACTTCCTTCATGATGCCTTCTGTGTAAACTGCTGAGCCAATGATGATTAAATCAAATGCTTCAGGCGATGGTGCATCTTTTATGTCTTTAATAGTAGTTTCAAAATTAAGCCTTTCTGCTATCCATTCGGCGATTGTCTTAGTAGAACCATACTTGCTGCCATAAACAATGATTGTTTTCATATTTGTTCACTCCGTTCACAGCAAAGGTTAAGAAAATAGGTATTCTCTTTTTACTCTACCTCTACCTTTACCTTTGTTTTTCATGTACTTTTTGAAAATAATCAATCATCAACTGGCAAAGGTTTACATACCAAAATTCCCCTGCCAATGTTAACTCACATAAACCATCTTTAATCTTTATTAAGCCTACTTTTTCCCATTGATTAAGTAAAGGAGAAAAGACAAGGTTTAGATCAAGGTTATATCTTTTGCTTAATAGACTTAAATTGCAAGCATTATGTTCAAGTCCTTCCTCTATATTTTTAAATAAGGCGTGGTAGGGATGCCTTTTCATACTCATTAAGATAGGTTTTTCTGCTCTATCTATCTTTTCATAATAACTAACTAGCTTGTTGTCTTGATAAAAGAAATAGCCATTTAACCAGCCTGCAGCCCCTGAACCAAATGGGATGCAGATACTATCTGTTCTAACAAGGTTATTGTAAATATTTCTTTCCCTGGTGGTCTTTGCCCAATGGCTTTGAGAAATCCTAATATATCTAGCTTCTTTCATGATTTCTACACCTTTAGCAAACATATCTGCCTGCATAGCAATATCTGCGGGTTTAGCAATCTTCCCAGCCCTCACTGCTTGCTCTAATCTTCCCCCTTCATAAATATTGAGCTGGTACAGGTCCACCCCATCTAAACCCAATTCTATATATTGCCTTACATCGTTTTCCCATATATCTATAGTCTGATAGGGTAGACCATAAATCAAATCTATGATAATAGCTGTTTGGTCTAAGCTATTTATAAATTTAAGACGCTCTATAATCCTTTTTTTCTCATCTATTCTTCCTACACTCCTTCTTACAAATGTATTAAAGCTTTGAACACCAATAGAAATCCTGTTTACACCACCATCTATACAGGCAAATACCTTTTCATCGGGAAAATTATATATTCTTCCTTCTAAAGTCAATTCACAATCATTGGCTAAAGGTAGGGTATTTTTGATTGCCTTAAGTAGTCGCAAAAGGTCACTAGCCGATAGCGCAGTAGGTGTACCACCACCCAAATAAATGGCATGAAAGGGGTGGGCCTTGATAAATGGGGCATCAGCCGCCATTTCTAATTCCCTTATTAAGTAACTTACATAACGATGTGCCTCTTTAGCCCTGTAGGCATTTTGATAAAAACCACAATAAATGCAATAAGTTTCACAAAATGGAATATGAAAATAAGCAGACCTTTTCCCATAACCTCCTTTTTTGGTCATGAGCCCTTTAAAGACCGCTTGAGTTTCAGAGGGTGGTATAGGGCTTCCTTTGGCCATGGGATGCACAGTGATCTTCTTATCAAAGGCATAGTGCAAAGGGTCATTTGTGTCTTTAGCAAAGAACTGCTTTATTGATGGCCTTTTCATATACCTCTTCCACTTTTACAGCCTTCATACAGGTATGGTCTTTAGGGCATATGCGATATTTACAAGGGGCACAGGGGACAGGATGATAAATGATTTCGGTAGTGTTTCCATAAGGGCAAGTACGTTTGGGATTGGTTGGGCCAAAGATGGCAATTTGTGGGCAACCCAGTGCTGCAGTTAGATGCATTAGACCAGAATCATTTGTTATTACTATACTTGCATTTTTAATAATGGCCATTGCCCCAGCCAAACTGGTTAAACCTGTTAAATCAATGATATAAGAGGCATTAGAAACAGATTGGACGATTTTTTGAGCTATAGACCTCTCTTGGATATTGCCCAAAATCAATATAGCCCTTCCTATACCTTTAAATTTTTCAGCCAGTTTGGCAAACCTTTCTGCAGGCCAACACTTGGCCGATCCATAAGAAGCTCCAGGAATAAAGACAATAGGGGCATCTTTCCATTTAAAACGTCTCTTTAATTTTTCCTTTTCTATATTCCCTTCAGGCAAGATGTTTAATGTTGGGGTAAAATTTCTTGGTTTAAGTCCTAAATTAGATAATAAATTTAGATAATAATCTACTTGATGTAATCCCGTTTTTGGTTTAACACCCTTTGTAAGCAAAATTCTCCTTCCATCTATTAAATAGCCAATCCTTTCTGGAACACCGCTTAATAAAGCAGAAAAGGCTGAAGAAAATGAATTGGGAAGTAAAAAACACATGTTAAATCGCCTTCTTAATCTAATATTCCATAAGTCTTTTAACCTTTTTGAATAAATAATAATCTCATCTATCCCTGCATAGGCCTTAAATATATCTACTAAATACGATTTACACCATATAGCAATATAGGCATTGGGATAAAGTAATCTTACATTTTCCAAAAATGGCAATGCCATAATGGCATCACCCAGCCAGTTAGGGCTTCTAATCAAAATCCTAATTTTTTCCTCAGCCAATGGTAAAATACCTGTTTATCTTTAATTTGCATAGATATTCTAGGATAGAAAATAGGCAAGCTCTGTTTTCTGTTTTCTGTTTTCTGTTTTCTGATTTTTACTGCATCTTTTTCAGTAGTTAAAAGAAATTTTGCCTTAGAAACTTTTGCCTTCTTTTGTAAAAAGGTGAAATCATCTAGGCTATAATAATAGTGGTCAGGGTATATCATAAATTTATTTATTTTTACACCAAGCATCCTACAGGTATATCTAAAACCTTCTGGCTTAGAAATTGCGCAAAATGCCAACACAGGTTCATCCTTAAGGTAATCTAATGGATAAAATGTACTATCAATAGAAACCAAAGATTCTAAAACATAATCTGCTATAAAAATAGGTATATTATGAAATCTTTCTTCAAGATACACCTTTAGTCCTTCTCTTATTTTGCTTTTATTTGCCTTGCTCAGTACTATTGCATCGGCTCGCGCAAGTGCCCTGATAGGTTCACGCAGCTTGCCCCTGGGCAAGAGATGGCCATTATTAAAAGGCATTTCTCCATCTAAAAGCACAATGTCTAAATCTCTTTTCAATGCCCAGTGCTGAAAGGCATCATCTAAAACAACTACATCTGGCCTAAATCTACTGTAGGCATAGCTTACGGCGATGTAGCGTTTTTTTTCTTTTAATACAGGGATATCTTGTAACCTCTTGGCCAATAAATACCCCTCGTCACCTGCTTGAAATGCGTCCTGAAATATATTCTTTCCATCTGAAATCAAGATGTATTTGTCCTTACTTTTATATCCCCTAACAATGACTGCAACTCTTTTCTGTTGCTCTTTTAAAAGATTTGCCAAAAATAGGGTAAATGGTGTTTTTCCAGTACCACCCACTGTAATATTGCCTACACTGATAACCTTACAAGGGGCATTTTTTGTGGCAAGGATACCCATCTTATAAAGGGCCTTATGCAAGGACAAACCTGCATAATAACCGCTAGACAACACATGGGCCAAGACCCGCATATAAGATTTATTAGGAATAATTTGGAACAGCTTTAATAGATACAATTAATAACCCTTTTTATAAATTCTAGCAAGATTGTAATGTTTTAGCAAGGTAACTTGACAAATACCAAGGCTTTTAATACCCTAATTTAGTGGAGAGGCATGAAAATCGTTGAATCGAACATTGGTTAAATCGAGATTAGTGGAATCGTTAAATGGTTAAATGATTTAGCGAATTAACGAGTGAGGCTAATTTAAGGTGAAGGTAGGCATTTATTATAAGGATGTACCGGGGGTTAGAAAGATTGCTCAAAAAGTAGAAAGCTGGCTTAAACAGAAGGGGCAAGAAATTTATCCTGCCTCCTCGCCCTCTCTGGATTGGTTAATTG
>CAZNJP010000064.1:5911-10954 GCA_964573345.1 uncultured Syntrophobacter sp.
ATTGTATTAGGTGGGGATGGTTCAATCCTTCGAGCAGCAAGACTTATTTGGCCTGCAAAAACTCCCATTTTAGGTATCAATTGTGGGGGTTTGGGATTTTTGGCAACAGCAAAGGAAGATGATTTTTATGATGCCTTAGAGCAGGCATTCAAGGGTAATTATCGTATTGAGAAAAGGATGACCCTAGAGGCATGTATTTGGGACAAGAAGAAACAGCAAGGGCCGTTTGTGGCCATAAATGAAGTAACCATCGAGCGAGCAGCTTGCTTACATTTGATAAAACTAGAATTAAAGATAAATGGCTCCCCTGTCTCAGATTTTCGAGCAGATGGGGTAACAATTGCTACTCCTACTGGTTCTACTGCCTATTCACTTTCCGCTGGGGGTCCCATTGTCCATCCTTCCATGAGGGCATTAATCGTTACCTTTATTTCTCCTTTCCAATTGGTTCACCGTTCCCTTGTCCTTTCCTCCTCTCAGAAAGTGAGTATTTCTCTAAAAAAGGGGGAGGGTACAAGGGCCCTTTTTGATGGACAACTAAGCATTCCACTGGCTGTAGGGTCTACTGTGGAGATAAAAGAGTCTGTTCATCCTGTATATCTAATGGCTGGAGGTTCATATTTTGAGACTCTGGCAAAAAAACTATGTTGGGGGATGTAAAATATGAGATTCATTCCTTGGATCATTGGTTTGTTATGGATAGTAATAGGCATTTTGGATATACTTTTCCCCAAAACCATGCGGACTATCAATCAAAGGCTTTTTCTCAGGCTAAATCCTCGCCTTGTTTCAATTGTCCCTTTAATTTTTGGGGCTTTACTAATTATTATCTCCTTTAAGGCAGAGGTACGTTATTACCCATTCTTACTTGGCTTTTTGGGTTGTGCAAAGGCCATTTTTTTCTTTGCCAAACCTTCCTTAGCAAAAAGGGTCATTGAAGGATGGGTTGATATGAGGGAGAGGTTTTATCAATTAATAGGTTTAATCCTGTTTACCCTTGGTGTGCTTTTGCTATTATGGGTATAACATAAAAATGCAAAATCTCTTCATTTCAATTTTTAATTTTTATATGATTGCTATCGTAGGTTATAGAAATGTTGAGTAAACGCATTGTCGTTTGTTTAGACGTCAAAGGCGGCCGTATTACAAAGGATATTAAATTTAGAGAGGATGTAGATGTGGGAGATCCTGTGCAAATGGCCAAGCTCTATTGTGAAGAAGGGGCAGATGAGATTGTTTTTTATGACATTACTGCTTCTACTGAATATCGTGATATCGGGATTGATGTGGTAGAGCGTGTAGCTCAGCAAATTTCCATACCCTTTTCTGTAGGTGGTGGTATACGTACCTTAAATAATATGCGTAAAGTGCTTTTGGCTGGGGCAGAAAAGGTGAGTATAAATACAGCAGCCGTCCTCAATCCAAAAATTATAGAGGAGGGGGCCAAGGTATTTGGCAGCCAATGCATTGTGCTGGGTATGGATGTAAAAGAGGTAGAGGTCTCAGAAAAAATACCATCTGGCTATGAGATAGTTATCCATGGTGGTCGCACCTATACAGGAATAGATGCACTCTGGTGGGCAAAAGAGGTAGTATCATTGGGTGCAGGCGAAATTTGTCTTAATTCCATTGATACTGACGGCACACGAGCAGGCTATGAACTTGTTTTAACAAAGCTTATTTCAGAAAATGTTTCCATCCCTGTGGTTGCCTCTGGAGGTGCAGGTGTGCCTTCCCACCTTTATGATGTATTGACAAAGACCAATGCCGATGCAGCCCTTATTGCCTCTATTGTCCATTATGGTAGTTACAGTATTAAGGAAATTAAAGAATATCTGCATAGCCACGGAGTAAAGGTAAGGATGGTTTGGTAGTGAGAATTGCCCTTGCCCAAACAAACCCTATTGTTGGGGCATTTGATTATAATTTAAAAAAAGTAAAGAGATTTATTTCCAATGGGAAAAAACTAGGATGTGATTTGATCATCTTCCCTGAATTTACCCTTATTGGTTATCCACCAAAAGACCTCTTAGAAAAAGAGGATTTTATCAATAATAACCTTAAGTGCCTGGATAAACTTATAAAAAGCACTGAAGGTATTGCTGTTATCTGTGGATTTATTGAGAAAAATCTAAATCACCATGCCAAGCCTTTGTATAATGCTGCCATTTTTTTTGAGAATGGAAAGATTTTATTAAAAACATATAAAAATTTACTCCCTAGTTATGATGTATTTGATGAGGATAGATATTTTGCCCCTGGAGAGCGAGCACAATGGATAGAATGGAAAGGAAAAAGAGTAGGGATTACTATTTGCGAAGATATTTGGAATAATAAGAATTTTTTTAATCAACAATATAAAACAGACCCCGTAGCCCAGGTTGCAGAGGCAAAGATAGACATATTAATCAATATCTCAGCCTCTCCCTATCATATGCACAAGCCAGAGCTTCGTCGAGAGATGTTGAGCCATCTGGCTAACAAATATAAGTTCCCTATAATCTATGTAAACCAGGTGGGTGGAAATGATGAATTAATCTTTGATGGAAACAGTCAAGTTGTTTTGCCTCAAAGGGTCGCTGCCCATGCAAAAGACTTTGAGGAGGATCTAATCACATTTGATTTAGAAACTCACCAAGGCATCTGTAGAGAGACATCAGACACAGAGGAAGCCAGTATACTTAAGGCTCTAATTTTAGGGACAAGGGATTATGCCAATAAGTCCGGGTTTAAAAGGGCAGTAGTAGGCCTAAGCGGGGGAATAGATTCTTCATTAGTAGCCTGGATTGCAAAGGAGGCCTTAGGCAAGGAGAATATATTGGGTATTTCTATGCCTTCCCCTTATACCTCTGAGGTAAGTTTAGGAGGGGCCTCTAATTTGGCAAAAAATTTGGGTATAAATTATCTTAATATCCCTATTAATGAAATATTTAATACCTATCTTGATACATTAAGGCCTATTTTTAAAGATTTGCCCTGGGATTCCACAGAGGAAAATATCCAGTCTAGAATCAGAGGAAACATTCTTATGGCACTCTCCAACAAATTTGGTTACCTGGTACTTTCCACAGGCAACAAATCAGAAATGGCAGTAGGCTATTGCACCCTTTATGGTGATTTAACAGGGGGTTTGGCGGTAATTTCAGATGTACCCAAGACATGGGTTTATCGGTTAGCAGAATATATAAATCGAGAAGAGCGGATTATTCCTATAGATGTATTAAAAAGACCGCCATCTGCAGAACTTAGGCCAAATCAAAGAGATGAAGACGATTTGCCACCTTATAGCAGCCTAGACCCTATCCTTAAGGAATACATTGAAAACAATCATAGTATTAGAAATATTGTGAAAATGGGATTTAAAGAGGAAATGGTAAAAGAGATCATAAGGAGGGTAGACAAAAATGAATATAAAAGGTATCAGGTTCCACCTGGTCTAAAAATCACCACAAAGGCCTTTGGTTATGGTAGACGCTATCCCATAGTCCAGCATTACACTGATTATTTATTAAAAGACAAAAGCTTGATTTAAGCCACAGACCCGCCTCGCTTGAGCTCAGGCAACCCTGAACGGTGAACTCCCTGGCCCAGACCTGGCTTTACACTGCTCAATTGTTGAGTCTCATATTTGTAAATCTGATATGGGCTCTGTAATATGATCTTATAAGTCGCGCCAGGGCAGGCTGAACCTGTGAACGCTTACCACTTTATTAATAGAGGAGCCTATCAAAAGACCCCTTAACACAGCCTTCCTTTGTTTTGTATAAGGTAAAGAGGTTTAGAAAAACTTATAAATTTCTAGGTATAATCGAAGACCTGTTGATTGAAAGCTTATGTTTCATAGCAAATTTTACAATCTTTTCAGGATGGAATTTTCCTAAGAGATATGTTTTTCTAAAATCTGGTTTATTAAGCAAATAGAGGATAAAGCTAAGGTACCCTGAATAGCCATTATCATCTAACCTCTGTATTTCCCTTATTGTTTTATTGGCAAGTTCAAACACCTGGCGGTGGATTGTAGGGGGGCCTCCATTGCATTTCTTAACTGAATACAACCAACGGCAACTAAAAGGGCGTACATCATAGATTAAACAACTATTATCTTCTTTAAGAAATGGACAATCAACCAATTTTTTGTGTTCTTTTTCAATCTTATTTTGATTTAATTTCTTTTTAATCTCTATTTTTATTGATGGAGAAAATAAATCAATCCTCTCATATATAATGATTCCCTCTAATGTAGTAAGGTCAATAGTAGCCATATTTTTACAACAATCAGCACATCCTTTTTTGCAAACCGCCTGTTTTTTAAAATCAAACACATCTTTTTCAAATTGATTATATATCTTTATTAATTTCTCTTTTTTCTCTTTTAATATCATAACTTTTAAAAGAATATCTTCTCTATAATCAAAGTCAAGATTGGGGTTGAGCTAAATTTCTAATTATGTTATAAATCTCAGCATGTTTATCATAGTCAATTTTTTTAATGCCTTAGCCAGTATATTAGATATTGGCCTAAATATTTATATGTGGATAATTATTATCAGGGCTTTGGTTTCCTGGGTTAGCCCCAACCCTTATAATCCTATTGTGCAGTTTCTTTATTCCGCCACAGAACCAGTACTCTGGCGTATCCGCCGCTATCTACCAGTAGTATTTGGAGGAATTGATTTATCTCCTATAGTAGCCATTTTGGCAGCGATTTTTTTAAGAGAATTTCTGGTCATTACTCTTCGTCAATTGGCCATGAGGCTAGGTTAAAATATGTTGCAGCAGTTTGATCCAGGCTTAGCAAAAAAACTTAAGGCAAAGATGGAACAGGAGTTAGATAAAAAGGAGTTAGAAAGTATACAATATTGGCTGGAAGAGTTAGAAAAGTTATATAAGAGGCATCAAGACATGATAGGGCTCCAAAATGCTTTAAACGAATTGACACAGCGAATGAAGAATCGAATAAAGGTATTAAAATCAAACCTTATAATTACAAGAAGAGAGACTTGACCAAAATTTTTCTTTTGTCAATCCTTTTTTCTCTCTTTT
>CAZNJP010000065.1:0-10595 GCA_964573345.1 uncultured Syntrophobacter sp.
GTGATGATGTAATTGCCTCAGCGATACTTGACAGACTTTTGCATCATAGTCATATTATTGCCATTAATGGCCCTAGCTATAGAACAAAGAAAAAAATGGGAGCTAAGGGTAATAACTAAGGGAGTCAAAATTAAGTGGGGAAGGGAGTCAATTTTCAACGGGAATGAACAATTTTCCTTTTTCTTATATTTTCGTGTAGAATTTGTTAGCTGGTTTTAAAACCATGGAAAAATCTGGAAAAATAAAAGGCCTTGGAAAATAGCCAAATTTCTTGCTCCATATCTGGTAAAGATTAAACAGGAACAAAAATTCAATGATAGGCAGGCTTTTACTTACTGGGCAGAGGAGGCTTGGAAACTAATCTATTTCATGCTAATAGCAAATACCTTGTAAGCCCACCGCTTTGCTTAACCTGCATGGTTTTCAGAGGATTTCTAAATTCAAGAAGTATTGCGTTGTTTTTATCAATTCCCCCGTACTCGTCGGCTCTAAGGTTTATCACCAAATGGAGGGAATAATCATCTTGTAATTTTTCTGCGGTTTGATATTCGTTTTCTGTGAGTTCAGCATAAAATTTCATTCCAAGGTGACCTTTTACCTCGATATACCTTTTGCCTCCATCCTTAAGGTAACTTAGGATATCATAGCTCTCACTTTTATATACCTCTGGATCTACTTTAAGCACGTCATCCTTTGACATTTCATATGCAGCTGCAATTTCCATGGCAGTTGTCTCTATTTTCTTCTTTAAATATTCATCTATAGTCTCATCCTTGCCCTCTCTGTGTTTTGCTAGCACAACAGTAGAAATAATTTTAGGCTCTCCTACATTTACATCTACTGTCTCTTTATCTGCTCGGATTCCATATTTTTTGGTTTCTCTAAAATATATGCGATATGGGCTGAAAATGTCCTCTAATACTCTCTGAATTTTATTCTTAATAAGACTTCTTTCGTTTACCCTTAGCTCTGCGAATTTTTCTGCACCTAAATATGAATTAGGGACAGAAAGCCCGTTTTTTGAAACTTTTGCTACAAATTTAATTAGGTTTATCCCTGTCAGGAGCTCACCTTTATTCCTGTTATATCCAATAAAATACTTCCTTCCATTAATTTTAACTTCCACGATATGAAATATACCCTCTTCAAACTCAGAAGTTATGAGTAAAAATTTAGGCAGGCTCTCTCCGGCCCCTACTTTTAGATATTCCATCATCTTAATGGGATGCTTTTTTAGTGCATTAACTTCATATTCACTCTTTCCCTCAATATAACCGATACGAGTAGTTAAATCCCTCAATATCTCCTCATATTCCGCTAAGTTATCTATCCCAACTGTTCTTTTAAGATTGCTCCTTATACTCCTTGCAGAATAAATAGGAAACACATTTTTAGTCCTAAGTTCATTGTTAAGACTTTGAATGGTTGCCAGAAATGCCTTTACAAACTCATCAATTTGGCCTGTGAGTTCTGCATAAATTAATCTATGTTCAGTCAGCCTTACCTTTTTCCCCTTATAGTCTATTTCTCCGATTTCCCCAGTCTTCCACATTTGTTCAGATGCGGTTAGATTGGCTACCCGTACCTCTTCACCAATAATAGGCTTTGCATATCCCACCGCCTTTTCAATATTTAAAATTTTCTCATATAGCTTCTCAACTATAGCAAGATCAGAATCAGTGGAAAGAAACATATTGTAGACGTAGGAAATATATCTTTGCCCTAGCCTCCATATTCTGCCTATTCTTTGTTCCAGTTTTACAGGAGACCATGGGGCGTCATAGTTGATCATATGATTGGCTATCTGCAAATTAAGCCCTTCAGATGCCACATCTGTGGCCATCAAAACCTGCACTGCTGGATCATCTTCAAACCTCGCTTTTACCTCTTCAAACCTATACTTATCCTTTCCAGAAAGTGTTTCAAACTTTATGGCAAAATTCCTAAATCTGTTGTCTCTATCTGACTCTATAGCCTTTTTCAGATAATCAAGTGTGTCTCTGTATTCAGTAAATATTAAAACTTTTCCTTCATTACGTCCCACAAGGTCAAGAATAAGCTCTTTAGTAGCCTCTAACTTTGAATCTCGTTTTGAGACCTGCTCTGCAAGTTCAAGAATTCTTGTCAATGTCTCTATATCCTTTGGCTTCAATGCCTTAGAGTAGGCCTTGATTATTTGCTCTGCCACTTCATCAAAGTCTGTTTCAATATCAACAGCGTAATCTCCACCAAACAACGTCTCTTCAAAGTCAACTAACTCAGCAGCTGGCCTCTTTCCCTCTTCCTGCTTCTTATGAAAATTTTTTATAATAGCCCTAAGTGTTTTTATTGCTGCGTACGGAGACGAAGATGCCCTCTTTCTCAATAGGACAAGAAGAAGCCCAACAGGTGTGTTTACGCCGTCTTCACCAAGTTCTCTAGCCTTTTCCTTTAAAAACGCAAGCAAGGCATTTGTAAATGCCCTTTCCTCAGGAGTTGGCTGCATAAGATGCAATTGAAATTTACACGGTTTAAAGACCTCTTCTTCTTGTAAATTGTTAACAATCTCCTTTGTCCTTCTAAAAAGCAATGAATTGTGTGTGCTTTCATAAAATGGATTTATATCTAGTCTCGCGTATTCTTCTACAAGATATGGGTCAAGTAGCCTTAGCCTGAATAGATAATCATTGGCAATGCCCCGGTGAGGGGTTGCAGAAAGAAAAATGACATTACGGGTGGTGTCTTCAACCAACTTTGCAATGGCATGCTTGGTTTTGACACTGTTTAGTGTCACATTGTGAGCTTCGTCAACTACAATTGTATCCCAGTCTACATTAAGAAGCCTTTTTAAGTGTTGTTCCATCCTCACAAGCCCAATTGAGATCACAAAATATTTTTTATCACTCACTACATTTTTCAGCCGTCTTATATCTTTACCAGAGCCAAATAAGAAAATATCTTCCTTAGAAACCCCCATTCTCATGAGTTCTGTCTTCCATTGCCCTGCTAAAATTCTGGGGACGATTATAAGAACACATTTCAATTCTCCAGCCTTCTCAAGGTGACGCAAAAGAGATATGCTTTCCACAGTCTTTCCAAGACCAATCTCATCCCCAATAAAAATCCTGATTGGTCTTACAAACATTAAGCGTGAAAGCAAGTCCACTTGATGAGGATATATGGTTATAGGAGAAAAGGCCTTGGGGTAATTTGAGGCCACTGCCAGATACGGGTCTGACCTAGACAGCAAGGTCATGACTGTCTTTAAATGCTGAAATCTACCTTTTACATTAACGGTATCCATAGACCTCCTTTAAGGCACGCACAGGCCTATAAAGGTCTCTGCGCTGATTTCTGTTTTCAAAGGCATTGATAAATACATTGCTCCAAAATTTAAGGTCTATATAAGGAATATTATCAACAAGCCTGCACATTTCATCCATTCTATATCTCTCACGTGTACACTGAAGGAGAGCAGCAAGGACAATAGCCCTATAATATGCCTCTTCCTTTGAACTGAATAATACACCATCCTTCTCCTGCCACCCCGAGGAAAATAAAAACTGACTGAAAATCTTAAAAGGGACTCTAGCACTTAGCATCAAGGCCCTACTTTTTTTACCCTGATTTCTTTTTGGGGAATTTGGAGTATAGAGAAATATCTGGGCAAGTTTTTGCTCAATCTTTGTAAGGGTTTTAGCAGGCTTAACATATTTAAACCTAACTGCATAAAGAGGCTCTTCTATCATTTACTTTTCCTTTATGTGGAATTTTACTTTTCCATTAAGCATTTGAAGCTGACGTATCAATACTTCCTCAAGCTTAACCATCTCTCCAAAGTTTATGTCTAGTTCCATATTGTAATTCTTTAGGGTCTTTACCACCCTAAAAAGCTCTAAGGCCTTTCTTGGAAAGGCTCCTTGTAAGGATATCTCAATTATACCTCCATTTCTACAAGAAAGGCTTCCATTTGCCTTTGGCTCTGGTAATCTAAATTGTTCAGAAACAATACTTATTCTCTCAAGACAGTACTCGTCTTTTATCCCAGTAATTTTAAGTAAACCATTCCCCATGTATTCACTTTTTATCTCATCTGTTACAACAACGCCGGTATCTATACCAATTTTAAGATCTTTCCTAGCCTTTTCTTCGCCATCAATCATTGCCTTAATAGGCAAAAATAAGCTGCCGCTGCCTTCAGGGATGTTAACCTTCCAGATAGTTCCTGCTACATCGCCATGTTTTAGATCGAAACTTTTTTCTCTAACTTCACCTTTCTCAATAGCAAGCATAACTTTGAATGTCTTTCCCTTGCCATCAGGCTCTTCGAGAAGCAACTTTACGTTTATTTCAAATAAATCCCCTGGTTTTCCACTGACTACAGCAGGGTCAAGTGCCAATTTTACCCTTGGTCCCTTAACAGGTTTAACCTCCTTAATTATAGGAGAGTAAAGAACAGTCTCTTCCCATTCTGGCTGTGAAAGAATATCTTCAAGGCTGACAAAACCATCCTCTGTTGGTATCTTATATTCAACTATCTCACCTTCTCGCTCAGTCTCTTTCCTTATTTCCTCTACAAATCTTTCTACTGCTAGTTTATATGGCAGTATTCTAAATTCTCTTTTAATTGTATCAGGCACAACCCCTGTGTCTCTTTTCTCTCTTAGTTTACCATTTACTAGTTTTTTTGGTTTTTTAAAGAATAGCCTATCATTTTCATTCACAATTCCTATCCTTAATTCTCTAACTCCTTCTTTAATAGCTACATCCAAGTCCTTTTCATCGGCTATAGGCATACCTGGGTGCTTAATAAACTTATCAAAAATCTCTCCTACCCTGTATTCTCTTATCCCCTCCTCAAGGTCTATGTTTTGTTTCTCTTTTAGTACATCCCTCAAAGAGGCAAAACTCTTTATATCTCTTATGAATTTCTGCACTGATGGATGCTCTAATGTTTGCATTACTGCCTCTGTAAGTGTATTTGCCCCTGTTTGCATTTTATAGATACCTACTACGTCCTGATTATCTTCATACTCAGGATAAGCCACATATTCATAGGCTGAAAATACTGCCCTGATAAGCTTATCTATAAACTCATCCTTGAATTTTTCTGCCCTGTTTCTGTAATACGCTACTGCATCCTCATCTTCAATATCTTCAACATAGCCCCTTGGGTCTTTAGCAACCTTTTCACAAGCCAGGATGCCTGCAATATTCCTAAAACAATCCTTTAGTTTTTCCTCGCTTGTACTATAGGAAACAATCACTGTGTTTTTATTTGACCTCATATTTTTACCTGCCTTAAATATCATGTTCTTTATACGTAGGTATTCATGGTCAGTCCTACTGGTTGATTCAGTAAGTCTAACAGGATAGGAAAGGAAAACTAAGGTATAATCATCAAGATCTTCCGAGAGTTCTTCATTTTCCCTCAATACAGTTATCCCTTTTGCCTTAATAGCATAAAGTGCCCTTGGCGAATCTATCTTCTTTGTCCCAATTCTGCCGCCTTTGCTCAACACTTCTACATATTCTGCAAACTTGTTTTTAACTGAATTCATCTCACTGTTATAAATATTTTCCTGCTCTTTTAATATGCACTCCCTTATCCCACGTGTGCGATAAAACCAAAATACCCCTTCATCATCATAAAGGTATTGCACCCTTACATCACCTTCTAGGACTTGAAGGAAAGACATTACTGCTGGTGGGTTCAAACGGGCCTTGCTAAAAAAGTCTGGTTCATAGGTCATGAGTGCAACCCCTGTTTTATTGGGAAAGACATCGCTTTTGGTCTTTTGGTCATAAGGGTATGTCTTAAGGAAAATAGACCGTAATACACATTTAGCAAGCTCTGGATGAGAAAAATTTTTTGCAGACCTTTCTACTGAATCTGTAAAGACAATTTTATAGCCCTCTAATCCCTTAAATATAATGTCTTCATAACCCTTCATTTCTGGGATATGCCAGGGCATAATTAAGTAGGGATTATCTCTATTGTTCCACACAGCCCTTATCACTTTTCTAGCAATCCTTAAAAGGTCCCTAGTCTGCTTTAAATGTGCCCGTGCTACGATAGTTTTTAAAACTTCTACTGTTTCAGGATGAAAAGGATATGTCTCCCAAGTCCTTTTGGCATAGTCCCCCTTTCCAAAAATATCAGGATAATTGGCATATGTATCAGAAAGCTCACGTACATATCTCTTGGCAGAATTTAATTCTATCTCCCTAAAAAGCCTCCTTTTTAAGATTTTACTTAAGTCCCCTGCAGTAACACTGATTGGTGGGACAAACTCCCCTATATCTTTTAGCCTCCCATAAAGCTGGTCAACATACTCCCTACGATAAGAACCATCATAGCACCTAACTTCTCCTGCCTGAATATCAAAGGGCAAAGTAATAATCATTGCTCCATTTGCAGTAGATATGGCCTTTGTTAGGTATTCAATAAATTGAAGAACCTGCTTCTTATAATCAGAGGCAGTATCTGGGAGCTTTATAGTAGGTTCAAGAATCTCATCTATAAGGATAAGAACCTTTTTACCACTTAAGATACCTGTTAATATATCAGCCCCTGGCACAACTGCATCTTGATCATACTTTTTTAATTTTTCATATTCACCAAGGTTAAGTGCCAAATAGCCCCAAACAGTTTTGATTGACTGTCCATCAAGGGTTGCAGGCGTCAAAGGCGACATGCCTCCACTTATCTCATATTTCCCATTAATAACAATAACCTTCACATCTTCCAATTTACCAATCTTCTTTGCCAGCTCTGTAAGCCTACTAGCCATATCAGAATCATAAAAAGAAAGCACCTCTGTATCCCTAATGGCGTCAGGAGACTTAAAGGCATGCATGATGCTAAGCAAGGTGTGAGATTTACCTCCACCAAAGAGGGAGGTTACAGCAAAAGTCCTTTTTGAACCTTCTCCTATAAAGGCTTCCACTACATCTTGTAAAATTCTCACCATATTGTCTGTAAAGTATGTCCTTTTGAAAAATTCTAAGGCATCAAAATATATCCTTTTTACCTCTTCATCCTTAATTGTTTCTTCGCTTCCTGGCTCTGGTGCAAGATGGCCATCAAACCTTACCTCAAGCACGTCATGCCATGGCTGGCAAGCATTTTTTATCATTTTCACCCCCCTAAAAAATTAAAATATCCTAATCTTTAATACATTTTCGGCCATCTCCCTTTCAGGGTCAGTTTCCAAGAGCACCTTTGAAAATACATGGGCAACAGACCTTGCTTCTTCAAAGGCCCTTGGATTATAACTTCGCATCTCTTCGTAATCGTTTGGCCGTGCCCCTTTTGCTGCCAAATATGAAAGATAGTGAAACATATCAATGGAGTTATTTATTACCATATTTCCACCTTGCACAATGCCCCTTTCTTCAAGATAGCTAGAAAGATATTGGGCGTCTGCCTTTAGTGGCTCAAGAAATGTAAGCTCACTTTTTGAGCCTGATTTTTTAAAAAGATAAGTGTTATTATGTGAAGGCCTTGGAGACCTAATAAAAGAAAATGCATCCACCCCAGTAGCAAGTTTTAACATGATAAGCTCATTTGATGAAACCTTCAATCTTTCAAATCTTTCCCCATTTGATGTTGCCCCAAAAAAGGCCTTTAAAAGCAAATAATATCTTGTTATCGACTCCTCAATGCTTACTGCCTTTTCCTCCTCTCCACAATGTTCTCCTAATGCCTGAAACATACTCTCAGTTGTCCAAGGAAATACATATTTTTCAGTTAAATCTTTTATAGATACTGAGCCCCTTATATCCCTTATATCTTCATACTGTGTAATCCCTGCCAATACCGCCCCCATGGTCCCAATAAGAATGTCTCTTCCTCTAAGCTTATAATCTTCTTTCTTTGAAAGTTTTAAAAGAGATAGTGCCTTTTTCTTAGCCCCTTCAATCATTTTTAACCTAAAAGACTGGTCATTTATCCTGACACTACCACTTACTCCCGACCTCCATACCACTATAATGGATGTATCAAGCCTCATTTTGCCCCTGCCTGTTACCCTTTGGGCAGATTCTGTGACAATGGGAAAGGTATTGGTTATGCGCATCTTAGCCCCTTTCCAGCCTGCATAAAGTAGATTTGCCCAGGCCTCAGGGGAGGTATGGGCATAGTAGGTAACAAGAAGGCCATTTTCTTTTAATTTTGATTTCATAGTTAGAAAGGCAAGATTAAAAAGGGTTTCAAAGTGCTTTGAGGTAAATTCATTTCTATTGGGCACATCAAGAAATCTACCAGGATTGGTTGAGATTTCGCGCCTTGCAAACTCCTGCCATTGGGTTTGGATTTCCTCATAGCTGTTCTCTGTTTTTCTAAAAAATGCCTCAGGGTGAAATCGTGGAATAAGTTTCTTACCATCAGAGTCGCTTAAGGCCCTTTTTAACCACACATAATAGAAATCAGAAAGCTCAGTATATGGAACGTCATCGGCATATGGTGGGTCAGTAACGATTATGTCGTATTTTTGGTCGAGGCTTAAGAGGGAGGTGGCATCGTCGAGGATGGCTTTGACATCGCTATTTACTCCTTTTTTGGCAAGCTTGAGCTGTGATGATAGGCCAAGGGTTGATACAAGATATTCCAACGATTTAGTTTGAAACTCAAGGTCTTTCTTATATCCAATGTAATCATATGTAGTATTGTAATCTATAAAATTCCATACCATCGCTATCCCTCTAAAGGACAACGTGTGCCCAGCCCTTAAAATCGCAGTTGGGCTACCAAAACCAGTTGCCGGATTCCAGGCTACTACATTACTGTTATAATCAAGATGTTTTGTCAAAGCCACAGCTAAATAACTTGCCACTGCTTCTGCATAACCTTTTGCCTTTTCCTTACCCCACCCTTCTTCGATTCTTTCTTCCTCGACTTTCTTTCCTACTTCTCTTATCAGCTTAACGAGTTTGACAAGGATAAAGAGCTGGCGCGGGTTGAAAAGCTGATGCCATTTAAGAAAGCCATAATTGATGACCCATATGCTTCTTGGATCGTAAGGAGCAATAGACTCAGTAGGTATATCCGGAGCACCTTTTTCTATTAGCTCTTCAACCGCTGTTTTAGCTTTTTTCAGATTTTGGTTAAGCTCCTCGCCACATGTTTCAAACTCCAAATTTCTATCAACAACCTTAACCTTTACAAGCAACCTCTGCCTTGCAAACCTTTCATCGCCTGTATGATATTTCTTTAAGGCCCACTTTATATACCATTCTCCATTGTCAGCAATATTTCCCTTATCATCTACATACTTTATCTCATTCCCGCACAATAAACACCTAGCTAAGTTTCTTCTTGCTTCAATATTTGGTTCAGGTACCTCAAATGCTCTGTTTTCGATCCTTATCACATTATGGGCAAGCTTTGCCCTAGAAACTTTACCAACAATTGCATTGACATCGACCACCTTTATATCTACCTTGTCATCCCTTACCACAGGACGCATGAATGCAAGCCTTCGGTATTTACCACTGCCATCTTTTACCCTTGCCAACCAATAATTTCCAATAATAGGTGTCCACCTATCACAGTGAGGGCATTTTACCTCCCAAGTGCCAATATAAACCGCCACATCGTCTTCATAGAGCTCCCTAATATCTTGGTCTTCTTTAAGTTTGTCTATAATCCATTCTCCCCACTTTTTCACATCATAAATAAGCTTTTTAATCCGTCTGCCTTTCCCTAAATGAGATCCCAACTCACTTTTATCTTTTATCTCAATTTCTTCCTCTCCGTATTTAGCAGGATATTCAAGCACTGCCTTAAGAAAGATATAGGCCGTAGGTAAAAGCTCTACTGCTGTTGCCTTAAGACCAAGGCGCATGGCCTCAAGTGGAATAGAGCCAAACCCGGCAAACGGGTCAAGGAGTCTTTTTCCCTCAAAATATTCCTTTACACTTTCAGATATATGAGGATTTGACCTATGTGTGGTTCCACTGCCCAGGCCCACCATATTTTTAAAGGCACTAGGAGAAGCGTTGTCGGGTAGCAAGGAGGCTGCAATAACTGCTCTTGCAGAAGCAAGGGGCTTTCTTGTCCACCAAAAGACCATCTCCCAGAAAGGGGGCCTGCCACCTCCCTGTTTTTCTGAGGCTGACTTTTCATTCACCAACCCTAAAGGGAAAAACTCTGTCTCAATAAACCTCAACCTAGCCCTCCACGCTTCAAATTAAAAATCTCTTGACATTTATTCTATCATTTTATATTGGCTAATTCCACCCCAATTTTTTAATTGGCCCATCCGTCAATATGGCAGATTATATGTGTAAAGTTGCCTTTGAACTTGTATATCCCTCTGCTATATCAATCTGCCTCTCCTCATCTAAAAGAAGCTCATACTCACGCTGGCCGCATATGCTAAGAAGGGGGGATATCCTCTCACAGAGCTCCTTTAGACCTACAGCTCCTTCACTTATCCTTGCCCTTGACCTTCCTGATGTATATATTGTCCTCTCAATCTTTATTTTTTTATTTTGCTCAAAAAACTCTGCATAGACATATCCCCTATCAGCCCCATACCTTATCATATCCCTTGGTGCCCTCTCCCCTGAAAGAAGCTTTACCGCATTTATGATAATTGACTTACCTGCCC
>CAZNJP010000066.1:0-10491 GCA_964573345.1 uncultured Syntrophobacter sp.
ATTGAATCAATACCTTTAACAATGCCCCACCCGGAAGGGTGGGGTGGTTTACTTTCATTGATGAATTCTTTGGCCTCTGCTATCGCCCTCTTTGCAGTTTCTTCGTCAATATAAGAGAAAATCTCGTAATCTCCAGTTTCTCTATCATCCTTTAGATTTACGAGATATTTTCCAAATTTTTTACTAAATTTTCCTGTCTTGATAAAAAGTAAAGTAAAGAGGGTAACAACGCCTTTATGAGTTTTTGCTTCTTGTCCTTCAGTTGATAATAGAGCTTGAGCTGTGTGGGAAACAGCGTAGTAAGCTCTTGAAACTGCATCTTCATAATCGCCAGATTTAAAAAGCTTTTCTGCCACTTCTAGTTTCTTTTCAGATTTCTGCATATACGCAGCTATAAGTTCTTTAGTAATTGACTCCAAGTTTTATTCCCTCCTTGAATACGCTTCTTATAAAAGGCGTTGATAATAATTTAAGGTGGTTAAACTCTTTAACAGTAAAAATTTTCAAAGATACAAGTCTACCTGTAGCAAGCAATGTCTCTATCACTGCCTCATAGAGTTTATCTATAATTTCCCTATTTTTGCTTCTAAGAACTATTAGAATGTCATAATCAGAATCTGGCCTGAAATTAGAACGAGCCCTAGAGCCAAATAAATACATTTCCTTTATGTGTTCCTTTAAAGGTAGAACCAAACTTAAAAATCCTTTAATTGTTCTATCACTTTTTGGATCCAAGTTTTCGATTAAGGTCGAGTCTCGAAACTTCATCCTCTTTCCTTATCCTTTGTTCCCTTTAAAACCTTACTTACCGTAAAATAATGAATATTTAGAAGTTCATGTATTTTTGACCAAATTTTAACACATTTCCAATTCTAATAAAAATGAATCACCACACAAGCTTTTAGCCAAGCATCATAATATTTCTCCAAATCAATTTTACCCCCCACCCAGAATGCCCCAAAAACTCAAAGTAGCACTCTCTACTCATGCCAGCAGTCCTCTATTTATCAAAACCTGAGTTATAGGCACAAGCTGCTTCTGATAATCTTAATACATAATCATTTTTATTCCAATTCACAATCAACAACAAAACCTCAGGCACTTTCAACTATTTTGCCTTCTTTTATATATATTATTCTATCGGTTATTTTTTCCATAAGGGCCATGTTATGGGAGACAACCACCATGGTTTTCCCTTGTTTTTTTAAACTTAGTATCTTTTCAATGCACTTTTTCTGAAAGGCCTCATCCCCTACTGCTAAAATTTCATCAATCAAAATATATCTGCCTCACTATGAATTGCGATAGAAAAGCCCAGTCTAAGATACATACCAGAAGAATACTTTTTTACAGGCATATCAATAAATTTCTCTAATTCTGAAAATTCAATTATTGAGCCCACCTTTTTCCTTATTTCTGAAATGCTCATACCTAAAATGGCACCGTTCATAAAGATGTTTTCCCTCCCTGTTAGGTCAAGATGAAATCCTGCTCCAATCTCTATTAAAGGGGCTACCTTTCCATTGACCAAGATTTTTCCCTTAGTGGGATAAGTTACTTTGGATATAAGCTTTAAAATTGTGGTTTTTCCTGCCCCATTTGGGCCATATAAACCTATACATTCTCCTTTCTTAACAGAAAGATTTATTCCCTTAAGTGCCCAAAACTCAGCTTTTGATAAATTATTTTTATTTCCTTTAAATTTAAATAGATTTAGCAAATCTTCTCTTAAAGAGCGATGAAATATGTTGTAAAGATAGTATTTCTTACATACATCTATTAAGTTTAGCTTGATTTCCATCTTATATCACATCAGCAAATCTTTTCTCGGTATGGATAAAAATCTTATAACTTAAGTAAAGCAATGTAAGCACAAAAAATAGCATAATAAGGTACTGCCAAAAAACTATACCCCTGCCTTCTATCACACATCTTCTCATATTTTCTATAATAAATGTTAGGGGATTAAAAAATAAAATCAGCTTTAATTTTATAGGCAGTTTATCAATAGAATAAAAAACAGGTGTGGCAAAGAACCAAAGCTGGATAAGAAAACCAGTGGCTAGTTTTACATCCCGGTAATAGACATTTAAGGCAGACAGTACCAGTGATACAGAAACAGTAAAAATAAAAAGCAAAAATAGCAAAGGAAGGAGCCAAAAAACTTGTAAGGTTATCTTTGCTTTAAAAATGATGATAAATAAAACATAAACCAAACTGGCAATTAAAAAATCTATAAATGCTACTGCTATACCTGAGAAAGGCAAAATCTCCCTAGGGAAATATATCTTGGTAATCAAATTGTAATGATTGGTAAGGCTAGGGATAGAATAATTAAGGGCAGATGAAAAAAAGCTCCAGGGAAGCAGGCCTGAATAAAAAAACAGCATATATGGATAATCTGTAATTTTTACAGGCATTATATAGGTAAAAACAAAGGTAAATAGTAGCATCATGCTCAAGGGCTGAAGTATTGCCCATAATACTCCTATCAAGGATTGCTTATACCTAATAGAAAATTCCCGCCATACAAAGATAAGAAAAAGGTGTTTGTAGTTCTTTAGTCTTTTATACATAATTATTTATTTTTTAATCTCTTTAGGTCATCTGGTGTATTGACGTCTAGTGCTTGATGTTTAGTAATCACTACCTGGATAGGATATCCATGCTCTAGGGCTCGCAACTGCTCAAGTTTTTCTGCCCTTTCGAGTGGGGTTTGAGAAAGCTTAACATATTTATCTAAAAAGCTCTTGCGATATGCATAAATGCCTAAATGTTTATAATATGTTGGAAAAAGTTTACCACGGTAATAAGGAATGGAGATTCTAGAAAAATAAAGGGCACGATAGGTTTTTGTCAATACTACCTTTACACAATTTGGATCATTGATTTCGTTAAGGTCTTTTATCTCTTGGGCCAGTGTAGCCATGGGCAAGAAGCTATTTTTTATCAAAGGCGCTGCCACTTCTTCTATAATCTCTGGATCAAAATATGGCATGTCCCCTTGAATATTTATGACAACATCCTCTTTCCCCAAATTTAAGATATTAGCTGCTTCGGCCAAGCGATCTGTGCCTGTAGGATGGTCTTTTTTTGTCATTATGGTCCTCCCCCCAAATCCCTTTACACATTTCAAAATGCGAATATCATCTGTAGCAACAACTATATCCTCAGGCAATGTGCATTTAGAGGCATTTTCATAAACATGTTGAATTATAGGCTTACCTTTAATCTTTACTAAAGGCTTCCCTGGAAGACGTTTAGAGTCAAAACGGGCTGGGATAATAATAAATACCTGGGGGTTTAGTGTATACAGCCTATGCAAATCGCCTTTTGTAATCCTGTATCCACATTCACAGTTTAGATAAGACCTAAAATCAAATAGGATAACATCATATTGCCTACCACATCTTGGACAGACAATAGCCATTAAACTACCATATTAATCAACTTTTTAGGTACCCAAACGGCCTTTTTAATCTGCTTTCCTGACAAGAAGGATTTGATGCGTGGGTCTTCTAAGGCCTGCCTTTTTACTTCTTCTTCAGATACATCTTCTAATACCTCCATCCTGCTCCTTACCTTCCCATTTATCTGGATGACAACCAATACCTTCTTCTCTTTAGCTATATCTTCATCCCATTCGGGCCAAGGGGTATCTATTATCCAGCCCTTTTTGCCTAAATTGTGCCAGAGCTCTTCAGCAATATGGGGCACAATAGGGGAAAGTAATATAGTTAGGGCCTCCATTGCCTCCCTCATAACTGCAAAGAAAACATAATCTCCCTTATTCTTATGTTTATCTTTTTTTCCTGACCCCTGACCCCTGACCCTTGAGTTCTGTCCTCTGTATCTATCCCAGAGGCTACTCATTGTGTTTAAAAGCTCCATTAGTGCACTTATAGCTGTATTAAAATGAAAGCGCTCTTCTATGTCTATAGTCACCTTTTTTATAGTTTGATGTACTTTCCTCCTCAGTGCCTGTATATCTTCATTTAGACTACCTTCGCTATAAGGCCTTACATCTTTAATATAAGGTAGGGTATCTTTATAAAGTCTCCATACCCTTTTTAAAAACCGATTTGCCCCCTCTATTCCCCTTTCACTCCATTCAAGATCCCTTTCTGGGGGTGCAGCAAACAGACAAAAGAGCCTCACAGTATCTGCACCATATTGCTCAATAAGCCTTTCTGGATCAACAATATTCTTTTTTGATTTAGACATCTTTTCTATACGACCAACCATAACCTGCCTTCCACAATGTGAGCACGTCCTGTTTTTATCTCTCTCTATCACCTCTTCAAGAAACAGATAGCCATGGGCAGGACAACTATATGTCTCTTTACATACCATCCCTTGGGTCAAAAGGCGGGTAAACGGCTCATCTATATTTAGATAGCCTAAATCCCTCAATACTTTAGTAAAAAACCTTGCATACAATAGGTGCAAGATGGCATGCTCAATGCCACCAATATATTGGTCTACTGGCAGCCAATAATCTAGCTTTTCCTTATTAAATGGGGCATTCTTTTCTTGAGGTGTGGCATATCTTGCAAAATACCAGGAAGATTCTACAAATGTATCCATGGTATCTGTTTCACGGCATGCCTCCCTGCCACAAATAGGGCAGCTTGTTTTATAAAAACCTTTATAATCTTCCAGTGGAGAACCCCCTTTTTCCTTTACATTTACCTCTAAGGGCAAAATTACGGGCAATTTCTCTTTTGGGACGGGTACAGTCCCACAATTTGGGCAATAAATAATAGGAATAGGAGCACCCCAATACCGCTGTCTAGAAATACCCCAATCGCGCAAGCGATATGTAATAGCCTCTTTTGCTAACCCCTTTTCTTTTAAATGTGATGTAATAGCCTCTTTTGCTACTTGACTTGAAAGCCCATTAAATCTTTCAGAATTTACTAATATACCTTCACCTTCGTAGGCACACTCCATATATTGTGGATTTAATTTTTCATTAGGTGGCTGAATGACCACCTCTATAGGTAGATTATACCTTTTTGAAAATTCAAAGTCCCTCTGATCATGGGCAGGCACAGCCATTACTGCCCCAGTTCCATATTCTATCAATATAAAATTTGCCACATAGATGGGCAATAATCCTCCCGTTAAGGGATGAAGACAATAAGAACCTGTAAATATACCCTCCTTTTCTGCATCTTTTGCTATTCTTAGGATCCTACTTTGCTTTTTCATCCTTTCTATAAATTTCCTGACTTTTTTACCTTTTGCCAATTTCGATACCAAAGGGTGTTCTGGGGCCAAAGACATAAATGTTGCCCCATAAAGGGTATCAGGACGGGTAGTAAATACATTAATAGTTTCTGGCCTTCCTTTTATAGGAAATGATATCTCTGTTCCATAGCTCTTACCAATCCAATTTCTTTGCATAGCCAAGACCTTTTCTGGCCAACCATAAAGCTTATCACAATGTGCCAAAAGCTCCTCTGCATAAGCAGTAATCTTAAAAAACCATAAGTCTTTTTCCCTTATTTCTACTTCAGTACCGCAGCGCCAGCAGCATCCACCCTCTACCTGCTCATTTGCCAACACAGTACCGCAGTCCGGGCACCAATTTACTTCTGCCTTTTTCCGATAAACTAGCCCCTTTTCATACATCTCTAAGAAAAAAAGCTGTTCCCACTTATAATACCCTGGGTCACAAGTGGAAAACTCCCTATCCCAATCATAACTAAAGCCCAAACGCCTCAACTGTTTTCTCATATAGGCAATATTCTCATAAGTCCACTTTGCTGGGTGCACTCCATGGTCAATGGCTGCATTTTCTGCAGGTAGTCCAAATGCATCCCACCCCATTGGATGCAATACACTATACCCTTGCATACGCTTATATCGAGCAATGACATCCCCGATAGAATAATTTCTCACATGCCCCATATGGATGCGACCAGAGGGATAAGGAAACATCTCAAGGAGATAATATTTAGGCCTATCTTGCGCCTCTGTTACCCTAAATATATTTTCCCTTTCCCAGTCTTTTTGCCACTTTATTTCTATCTTTTCTGGCTTATAATCCTGCTTCATTTTTAAACCCTTTACCCCGTTAAGTAATTCCTCTGTTAGGTTTATTTAGTTTATTGTTTTCGTTGCTCGATCCTTGATTCTCGCGAGTATCGAGTATCTAGCATCTAGGATCGAGAGTGAAACTGTGTAAACCAATTTTCGATTCAACGATTATACGATTCAACGAAATTATGGTAAATTGCGTCTAAAATACCGTTTATAAAGGCAGGTGAATGCTCTGTCCCATACCTTTTCCCAAGCTTTATAGCCTCATCAATGCTCACTTTAGGAGGCACATCAAGATAAATTATTTCATGTACTGCTATGCGTAAGATGTTTCTATCTATAGGTGACATCCGATCCAGACTCCAGTTTAAGGAATGCTGTTGGATTAAGCTATCTATTTCCACATCGTGCTCATTTACTCCATTTACCAGTGTCCAGGCATAATCTGAATAATTTAATGAAGAATCATGGTTTTTACAAAAGGATTGCCAGATTTCCTTTAAATTGTTTCCTGTAACATCTTTTTGGTAAAGGATTTTGAGCGCTGTCTCCCTTGCCTTATGTCGTGATTTTTTGGCCATATTTCTTGAACAAATTTACCATCTCTATAGTAGCCAAGGCAGCTTGCCAACCTTTATTCCCCATCTTAGAGCCTGCCCTTTCAATGGCTTGTTCAATGGTATCTGCTGTAATAATACCAAAGCCAATAGGTATCCCTGTTTCCAATTGTACTTGGGCAATCCCTTTAGTTACCTCTGCTGTTATATACTCAAAATGGGGTGTACTGCCTCTGATAATGACTGCTAGGGCAATAATACCATTGTAGCAGCCAGAATGGGCCATTTTTTTAGCAATAATCGGGATTTCAAAGGCACCTGGTATACGCACTACCTCTATATCCTTTTCATCAGCACCATGCCTTATCAAGGCATCCAGCGTCCCTTCTAAGAGACGCTGGCCCATAAATTCATTAAATCTGCTCAAGATAATCCCAAATTTTATACCTTCTGCCTTTAAATCCCCTTCCCATGTCTTAGGCATGTTAGTACTCCTTCATAAAGCCAAATTTCAAAATCCAAACGTCAAATGAAATCCAAAAATTCTCGTCAATTGGTTACGTTTGCGATGCCCGTATCGTTTTACGTCTGACTGGCTTCGATACGGGCTTCGTAGCCCTAACCGTTTTACTTTTTACTTTAACGTTGTCCTGCCCTCCCATTAAGGTAAAGATTTTTTCTTTGCCTTCACCTCTTCCTTTGCCTTTAAACTTAACAGGTGGCCCATCTTTTTCTTTTTAGTCACTAGGTAATTATAATTTTCTTTACACGGCTGGATCTCAATAGGCACACGCTCCATTACCTTTAGTCCATAACCTTCTAACCCCACAATCTTCTTGGGGTTGTTGGTCATTAAACGCATCTTCCTTACACCCAAATCCCTTAATATTTGGGCACCTATCCCATAATCCCTTAGATCTGGCTTAAAACCCAACGCCAGGTTGGCCTCTACAGTATCTTTACCATGATCCTGCAAAACATAGGCCTTCATCTTATTGACAAAACCAATGCCCCTTCCTTCTTGTCGCATATAGACAATTACCCCTTGACCCCTTTCCTCTACCATCCTCATGGCACAATGGAGTTGAGAACCACAATCACAGCGAAGGGAACCAAATACATCCCCTGTCAGGCATTGAGAATGTACCCTCACCAAAATAGGTTTGTTTGAATCCAGTTCCCCTTTTATCAATGCCAGGTGGTGATTTGTATCTACATCACTTTCATAGACAATGGCCTTAAATTCACCAGCAATGGCTGTAGGCAATGTGGTCTCTGCTACCCGCCTTACCAATGAATCATTTTTTAAGCGATAGGCAATCAAATCTGCAATAGTAATAATCTTTAATCCATGTTGTTTTGCAAATTTTTCAAGATCTGGTATTCTTGCCATAGTGCCATCATCATTCATAATCTCACAAATCACACCTGCTGGTTTAAGGCCTGCCAGTCTGGCCAAGTCTACAGAGCCTTCTGTATGACCTGTCCTCACTAAAACACCTCCTTGCCTTGCTTTTAATGGAAATATATGCCCGGGGGTAATTAAATCTTCAGCCTTAGCACCATCGGCTATGGCCGTAAGGACAGTTGCTGCACGATCATGGGCAGAAATACCTGTAGTCACACCATAACGGGCTTCAATGGATACCGTGAAGGCAGTTCTCTGTGGAGGCCGAGGGTGTGCATCTGTCACCATAAGTGGTAGTTTAAGTTGCTCTACTTTTTCTGAGGTCAATGTAAGGCAGATCAAACCCCTACCATATTTTGCCATAAAGTTGATGGCCTCTGGGGTCACCTTCTCCGCAGCTATACACAAGTCCCCTTCATTTTCCCTATCCTCATCATCTACCAAAATGACTATCTTACCTTGCCTAATATCTTCTAATGCCTTCTCAATAGTAGATATCCCCATACTTCCCTCCTGCTAATAATAATTTGGTTACTGATTAAATGCAAGCCTATCTGGCAATCATTACCCTAATAACATCGGCAACATTTTCAGCGTGGTCTGCAATGTCTCCTATATAACGACCAGTAGTTAAAATGTGATGAATAGTAAAAAAATCATAGTCCTTCAATTCAAAAAGCTTTCTTACCATACCCTGGGCAATTTGGTCAGATTCCCATTCTTTGCGCCTTACTGCCCTGATGGTTTCTTTAATATCCTCTCTCCTTTTCTTCAAAAAGCCAAATGTCTTTGTAGTCATTTTAATTACATCATACAAGATCTCTACAGATTCTATTGATGTATCAAGCAGTTCCAACAGGTCTTCTTTTACTTCTTTAATGGCTACTCCTCTCTTAAAAGACAGCCAAACCACCACATCTTCAGCACTGTCTAAAACATGGTCTAACTCCCTTATTAGAGTAAAAAACTGGAATTTATCTACAGGCATAAACACGCCTCTAGGTAAGCTATTCCTTATCTCTCGCTTCATTTCATCTGCCTCTTGCTCAATACTGCATACCCCCCTAACCCATACATCAAAGCGCTCATAGTCTTCATTTACATAGGCCTCCACTGCCTTTCTAAGTGCCTTCATCCCTTCTAGTATCTTTTCACAAAAGGTGACAAGACTTTCAAAGGGGGTACTTACAAAGCTGGATACGATGGGAACTCTCATTTTTCCTCCTATGAAAAAATAAACATCAGTAATTTAAATATTACTATACAGGTAAATGCCGCTACAGGAACTGTAATAAGCCAATAGAGAACAATCTTTAAAATAATCTTTAAGTCAACAGCCTCAAACCCCCTGGCCAATCCTACTCCAATCACTGCCCCTACGGCTGCATGGGTAGTAGAAACAGGCAAGCCTAACTTGGATGCCATAAGCACTGTGGTAGCTGTCCCTGAATCTATAGAAAAGCCTCTGGTATTTGTCAATTGAGTAATCTTAAAGCCCAATGTATGGATCACCTTATAACCAAAGGTAAGTATCCCTATAGCAATGCCTAAACCACCAAAGAGAAGGAATGCAGTAGGAACAGGGATATGTGTTTGAACCTTACCTGTAGTCACAATGAAATAAATAGCTGCTACTGGCCCTACAGCGTTGGCTACATCGTTTGCCCCATGACTTAATGCCACATAGCAAGATGTAAATACTTGAAATCTTTTAAAGACATCCTCTGCCTCCATAGTAGCGGACTTTTTAAACCAGTGTTTTACCAGTGCTAAAGCAGCAATTATAGAAATTAAAGAAAGCAGAATAGAAAGGATAACACAAGAAAAATTAGTTAATTCTAACCTTCTACCAAGCGGTGTCTTTAAAAAAAAAGACATACACATAATGAATATAGCAAACCCAATAAGTATAGGCCCTAGATTTTTTGTCCACCTTTTAATGTCTTTTTTTTCAAGTATACACTTTCTAATAGTAGTAAACATTATAAAACCCAAAATCGCACTAAAAAAAGGAGAAATCAGCCAACTAGCTACTATCCCAAATACCTTTCCCCAATGTACCATGGAAGGCCCACCTGCCACAATACCAAATCCCAGCATGGCCCCTACAATAGAATGAGTGCTAGAAACCGGCATTTCTGCCCATGTAGCCAGAAATACCCAGAAACTTGCAGCAAAAAGGGCAGAAAAACAACCAATTATGATCAATTGAGGGTTTGATGCCAGACTATCAATGGAAACAATTCCTTTTCTTATGGTCTCTGTTACATGCCCCCCAATAAAAACTGCACCAACAATACTTAATATACCAGCAATAAAAACTGCTTGTCTGATAGTAATGGCCTTAGCACCCACAGCCGATGCCATAGCATTTGCCACATCATTTGCCCCTAGATTCCAGGCCATAGCAAAACCCAATATCAAACCACCAATAAGGAAGAACGTACCATATTCCATAAGATTTATTGTAATCGTTCA
>CAZNJP010000067.1:0-811 GCA_964573345.1 uncultured Syntrophobacter sp.
TTACTCCTTACTGTTTATCACGTGAAACGATTTATCTATTTCACTGTGGCCTACTTCCTACTTCAATCCTGTTCATCTGCGTATCCTGAACTTGTTTCAGGATGTGGCTTAAATTAAGGTTTTGTTCCTTGCAATCAATGGCGTATAACGTCAGCTTGTGTGAAAACTCCTTGGAAAATAATAAAATATTGGTACTATTTTGACAAGAAAAAATGATAAGAGGGAAATATGGAGCATATTCAGGGTGTTGACCAGTTTTAAAGGTTTAAAATAGGTGGCAGAAAGGGGAGAAGAGAGCTTTTTGATATGTATCAACTCAAGCTCTGACACTTATACTGCACTTACATTTTTTAAAATAAGCGTTTTAATGTGTGAGTAAATTTCATGGACACATTGTTTATATACATCAATTCCTTGAGAATAGGGGTCTTCGATCTCCCATAAAATAATCTTTTCTTTAGGGATATTGTATTTTTTCATAAGATAATTTGCTACATAGCTATCCATGGCAATGATGTAGTCAAACTCATTAAGTAAAATCTCTGAAACATTGCGTGGTGTGTGCCCAGAGATGTCTATGCCAAATTCAGACTGCATAACTTTTATGGCAGGGCCTGATGCGCTTATAGCCTGTACAAAGATGCCTGCACTCTCTATTTTGTTCCCTTTGCCTAACTCTTTTTTAGCCAGGGCAGCAGCCATGGGACTTCGACATATGTTACCTAAGCATACAAAGAGAAGACTTACAAATGATTTTCTAATATTCATCTGCATTGATATTAAATTACCCTTAATTTGAGTTCTTTACAAT
>CAZNJP010000067.1:821-10377 GCA_964573345.1 uncultured Syntrophobacter sp.
TTTTCTGATTCCTTTAGACCCCTTGTTGATAAAAAATACATTGTTTTAAAAAGAAATATATTATATTAAAAGTTTATGCTTTTATGTATATTCATGAATTTACAGTAGCCTTTGGGCTTAAGGAGGAAACAATGGCCAAAATCATTGATGGCAAAAGGATAGCAAATGAAATTAGACAGACATTGAGACAGGAAATAATTAATTTATCTAATAAGGTAGGAAGAAGACCGTGTTTAGTAGTGATATGGGTAGGTGAGCACCAGGCCTCTGCTACTTATATTCGGGCCAAGACGCGCGCTTGTGAAGAAATAGATATGAATTTTAAACTTCATCACCTCCCCAAAAACACTAATTCGTCCGAAGCCTTGTCCTTAATCAAAGACCTTAACCAAGATAGGGAAGTAGATGGAATTTTGGTGCAATTGCCACTTCCTTTACATCTTCCTCAAAAACGTATAACTGAGGCTATTTCTCCAAAGAAGGATGTGGATGGGTTCCATCCTTATAATTTGGGAAGGCTTATGATCGGGGAACCTGTATTTACCCCTTGCACCCCTGCAGGAATCTTGGAGCTTTTAAAGCAAGAGAAGATTCGGACTTCCGGTGCAGAGGTAGTGATTTTAGGTCGCAGCAACATTGTGGGGAAGCCTTTGGCTAATCTACTTTTACAAAAGAATATAGCCAATGCCACAGTCACCATTTGCCACACAGGTACTAAAGATTTGTGTTTTCATACTAGAAGGGCAGATATTCTTATTGTGGCTATAGGTAGGCCAAAGATGATAGGTAAGGATATGATAAAAGATGGCGCCATAATAATAGATGTAGGTATCCATCGGCTACCTGAAGGCCTTTGTGGTGATGTAGATTTTTTAGAGGTGAAGGAGAAGGCAGCAGCTATTACTCCTGTACCTGGGGGCGTGGGGCCTATGACTGTAGCCATGCTTTTAAAAAATACAGTTAAGGCATATAAGCAACATTTTCTTGACAAATGTTAGAAAATGATTTAAAGAATTAATAAAGATATATATTTGATTTAGTAAAAGGAGGTGAAAAACATGAGAAAGAAGCTGGCTTTAATGTTGGTTTTTGCCTTTGTGTTGGCCTTTGCAGTTCAGGCCTTAGCAAAGGACATGGAAGGGAAGGTGACAGCTATTGATTTATCTGCCAAGACCGTCACAGTGGAGGGAGTTTCTCTTGACGCAGGAGCTACAGATTTGTCTGGAATCGCAGTTGGCGATGCTGTAAAAGTTACTTATAAGGTAGAAGGAAAAAAGAACATTTTGGAATCTATTACCAAGGCCGAGGAAGAGTTTATTCCTATGGAGGGTTGTTAACTCAAATAGCTGCATCTGAAAAAAAGAATGTAAGCGTTCACAGGTTCAGCCCGCCTCGCGGGCAGGCTGAACCTTTAAACCCGTGAACGGTTTTAGTATCTTGAAGGATTCTCTTAGCTTTTCCTAATATTCTTTGAAAAGATAGATTCTCTTGCCATTTTACCTTTTTAATTTTTTAATTTTGACTGGCTTGCTTTATGCCTTTAGTCATGGTAATTTAAAAGCAAGATGGGGATTACATTAGAAAAGATAGACGGATATCGCTTCCGCATTCCTAGACAAGGGAAGATGCGCACAGATGGGATTATCTATGCCAATAAAAAGATGATAGAGGTAATAAAGGGAGACCAAAGCCTAAACCAAGTGGCAAATGTGGCCTGCTTGCCAGGGATCGTTGGCCCTTCATTGGCCATGCCCGATATTCATGAAGGCTATGGTTTTTGCATTGGAGGTGTAGCTGCATTTGATTTAAAAGAAGGAATTATATCACCTGGAGGCGTGGGCTTCGATATCAATTGTGGTGTAAGGCTTTTAAGGTCTAATCTGACTAAAGATGAGGTAGAAAAAGATATAAAGAGGTTGACAGATACTATATTTGTCAATGTTCCATCAGGAGTAGGTTCACGTCGTAAGGATTTTAGGTTAAATCAGGCAACCTTAAAGCATGTATTAGATGAAGGGGCAGGGTGGGCCATAAGAAATGGATTTGGGACAAATGAAGACTTAGGTCATATTGAGGAAAAAGGATGTTTACCCAATCCTAACCCAGATTTTGTCTCTAAAAAGGCATTAGAAAGGGGAAAGAATCAACTGGGCACATTGGGTTCAGGAAACCACTTTGTAGAGATAGGGTATGTGGAAAAGGTCTATAATGAGAACATAGCTAATGCCTTAGGGTTATTCAAAGGAGAAATAACTATTCTTATCCATACAGGCTCAAGGGGCTTAGGGCATCAAGTATGTGATGATTATATCAGGGTTTTACTAAAAAGCAGTGCCAAATACGGGATTGAATTACCTGATAAACAGCTTTGCTGTGCTCCTATAAGCTCAGAAGAGGGTCAGCAGTATCTTAGCGCCATGGCCTGTGCAGCAAATTTTGCATTTACTAATAGGCAACTTATTACCCACTGGGTAAGAGAGACATTTGAAAAATTATTTGGGAAGTCTTTTGAAGATTTAGGACTCTTCCTTATCTATGATGTTTGTCACAATATTGCCAAGATAGAGAGCCACGAATACGAAGGTAAGAAGATAAAGGTATGTGTTCACAGAAAAGGGGCTACTAGGGCCTTTCCCTCACACCATCCGGACATTCCAGGGGATTATAAAGAAATTGGTCAACCTGTGCTTATCCCTGGTGATATGGGAAGATATTCCTACGTTTTGGTAGGTGCAAAAGGGGCTATGAAGGAGACATTTGGCTCCACCTGCCATGGGGCAGGAAGGGTAATGAGCCGGCGTGCAGCAAAAAAAACAGCAAAGGGAAGGGATATAGAGAAGGAGATGGGCAAAAAAGGCATCTATGTGAGGGGTGCAGGCAGGGGGACATTGGTTGAGGAGATCTCTGAAGCCTATAAGGATGTAGCCGATGTAATTGAAATAGTAGATGGTGCTAAGATAAGCTCTAAAGTGGTAAGGCTTAAACCCTTAGGGGTAGTTAAAGGATAAAAATTTATTAGGAGATTAAATCATGAAAGAAACCATAACTTTTACCAAAGAAAAAGAGACAAAAAACACTATTCGTTACAAAGAAGAGACAGAGGGTAAACCACCAATAATAAGCACCCTCTATATACAGAAATGGTTTTTGGGCAATCCACCACCTGAGACAATTAAAATAACCATAGAAACAGATTAACCTTATTGGAAAATGACCGAAAAGGGATGCTGGATTATACCATTGAACCCGTGAACGGTTATCGAATGTCTTTGCACTCACATTTCTTGTTTAATCTTTATATCTGCTTGTTTTTTTAGCTCTTCTAGCCAGATATTAAAGAAATTTGCCTGTCTAACAGAAAGCAATTCTTTAATAAATGTCTCTTTTTCCTTTTCAAATTCCTCTTTAGTTATATCCTCCCGTGCTTTGAACTTTAAGATATAAAAGGTTCCATCAAACTCAGCTACCTTATCTAAATAGGGCCTAGAAGGACCTAAGGAGAATATTGCCCTTTGAATTGTTGGCTCATAGCCTATATTTGGAATGTTTTGATTGATACCAAAGAATCCTGTTTCTTGTGGAATAAGCTTGTGTGCCTTAGCCAATTCAGAAAATTCTTCTCCTTCCTTTAATTTATTAATAAAACTCTCTGCGGATTCCTTGGCTAATTCTTTACTCTTTTCTTTGATATAATCTTCCTTTACCTTTTTCTTAACCTCTAAGAATGAAGGAATAGAAGGGGACTTTTCCTCGATGACCTGAGCCAAAAAATAGCCATCTTTTGTATTCAAGGGTGCACTGATTTCACCCTTTTTTAAACTTAAGAGCTTTGATATTAAACTATAATGAATGCCTTTAGGATAACGTTTATTGCTAAAGAAGTCTGTCTCTTCTACAGAGACTTTAAGTTTATTTGCTGCCTTTCTTAAGCTATTATCTAAGGTAGCTTGGGCATAAAGCCTATTGGCCAGTCTTTCTGCCATATCTCTTGCCTTTTGCTGTTTAAGTTCATAAGCAATTTTGGTCTTCACTTCTGAAAGTGGCTTAATGTATGCCTCTTTTACATCTTCTACTTTAATAATATGAAATCCAAACTTGGTCCTTACTAAATCACTAATCTGCCCTTTTTTCAGAGAAAAGGCAGCATCTTCAAAGGGTTTAACCAATGTGCCACGGCCAAACCACCCCAAATCACCACCTTTAACTGCATTAGCCTTATCTTCAGAGTATTTTTTGGCTAATTTGGAAAAGTCTTTCATCCCCTTGGCCTTTTCTAGTACTTCCATGGCCTTTTTTCTTGCATCTTGAATCCTCTGTGGGGATGCATCAGGTGGTACTCTAAACAGGATGTGCCTAGCACGAACTGTCTTTGGCTGATAAAAATCTTGTTGATTTAATCTATAATATTCTTCTACTTCTTCATTGGTGGGTTCAATTTTTGGGGTAAATTTCCTTTTATTAATGTTAACATAAGTTATCTTAATCTGTTTGGGCATTGAATGATCCCTTTTGTGTGCCTCAAAATAGGTCTTAAGATCACTTTTAGTAGGAACAATCTTTTTTTTAAAGTCTTTAGGCCTGAAGGCCACAAATTCTAGATTAATACGCTGTTTAAGCCAATTGTAAGCCTCATAGGCCTCTTGTTCAGAGACATGAGCAAGTCCTTGGACAGTATTCCTCAACTGGGAGAGTATTAAATCGCCCATCAAATTCTTCTCAAACTGTGCTGGTGTATAACGGTGTTTCTGCAAAACAGCCTGATACAGGCCCGGGTCAAACTGCCCATTCTTTTGAAATGTTGGATAATGTTTAATAACTTCACGAATTTCATCTTCAGAGACCCATAGGCCCATTTTATTTGCTGTCTGAATTATTAAAGTACGTTCAATTAAACTATTTAAAACAGTCTTTTTAAGATTTAGCCTCTTAATCCAATCTTGGTTAAATTCCTTAAAACGCGCTCTATAACTGCTTACTACCTGTTCATAGGCCGAAGCAAATTGTTTATGATAAATAGGCTCTCCATTCACATACGCCAAGATACTAGCCCTGCGAGCGCGAAAGGAACCTACACCCCAGAAGATAAATACAACTATGATTACTGAAAACACAACCTTAATCAACCAGGACTTTGCGTGTTTACGCATTAAGTTTAGCATAGTTATTTAACCAAGGGAAAAACTATAGAAGGGGCTTGCTTTTTGTCCAATTTGGCACCAATGGGCTGACCACAACCCGTGCAATAATATTCATATTTATCGCCTTCAGGTAAAATCAATAAAAGCCGCTTTTTTACAGGCATAGCACGTCGACAACGGGGACAATAAAGGGTAACAGCCTCAAATTCTTGATAATCTGACTGAGATTTTACCTTCATACTATGTCCCTTTATATGCAACTTGAATGATTTTTCTAACAAAATCTTCAGGGTTAGATAGTGCCTCTGAGGTGATTTGAAATCTATTTTTTCCTGTGCGATCTTTTACCAATTTTAGTCCCAATTCCAAGTCCTTGACAAATTTTTTACAAATGGAAGTTATATCCAGCTCCATTTTTATTGCTTGAGTTAATAACACATCAACTGCTTCATCAGAAAATTGGCATCTTAGCCCAGTCTCTTCAAAAAAGTGCCTTTCAAATGCCTTAATTTGTTTAATGTGGTTAGCCAATTGTTTAAAGGCAAAATCTGTATCAAAATCAAACTTATGGTAAAGATCAACAATGAGCGATATACGCTCTTCTGTAAGATTTAAACCATATTGCTTGGCCAAATGCGTGGATTTAGTATCAATTGCCTCTTTTAGATACTGCCGCTCTGCAGCAACTGCCTCTGAGTAGCGTTTTATATAAGAATCCTCTTTATGGCGCTGCAATAATTTTCTAAGTTCGGAGGTAGGGTCTAATACTACCTCTTTTGTGACGGAAAATTGCTTAACATCGGTAGAGGGAAGCATTTTCTCAAAGGGTAAAATAGACTTTTCTACTACACTGACCAATCCTCGTGCACCTGTTCCCTCAGCAGCCGCCTTCTTAGCAATAAGCCAGAGTGCTTCATCTTCAAAGACAATATCAATGCCATAGGCACAAAAATCCTGTTTTTTTGCATTAATAATGTTGCTATTAGGATTCTTTAAAATATCATACAGGTCTTTTACCTCTAAATTATCGAATACGGCAATTACAGGGAGCCTTCCAATAAATTCAGATTCAAAACCATATTTTATCAAATCTTCTGCCTTTACATGCCTAAGATAATCTTGTTTGTTTTTAGAATCTATACTGGCCCCAAAGCCAATGCCTTGCTGGGTAAGGCGCTTTTGGACAATATCTTCTAACCCATTAAAAGCGCCACTCATAATAAAGAGAATATGGCGGGTGTTGATGGTCCTTTGCTCACGCCGTCCAGTGCGTCTGTACCTTTCTATTGCCTCAAGCTGAGATATGGGGTCAAAAGGCGTTTTTAAATCTACTTCTGTTTCTTCCATGGGCTTTAATAGGCCACGCTGCACACCTGTTCTAGAGACATCTGGACCAATAATATTTCCACTGCTAGCAATCTTATCAATTTCATCTATATAAATAATGCCAAATTGGGCTGTTTCTATGTCTCCATTTGCCTGATGTACCAACTCTCTTATTAAATCTTCTACATCACCCCCTACATAGCCCGTTTCGCTGAACTTTGTGGCATCCCCCTTTACAAAAGGTACACCTAGTTTTTGAGCTATCAATTTTACCAGGTATGTTTTACCTACTCCTGTAGATCCTATCATTAAGATATTGTTCTTGATATAATTTATATGTTTCCATCCCTGATGCTTCTGACTAAACCAATATTTAATACGATTAAAGTGAGTACAGATCTTAGTGGCTAGAATATCCTTGGCTTTTTCTTGTCTAATTACGTATTGATCTAGATAGGCAATCAACTCTTTTGGTTTCAGATCAAATTCTATTTTGGGCAACACCCGTTTCCCTGAGTCCTCCTTTTTCTCCTTTGATTTTAGATATGGAAAAGGAGCCGAAATTATCCTTACCCGATGACCGTATTTATTGGCTAAGTACTCATTTAGCTCTTCCTCTAACTCTTTTTGAGAAGGCACTTTATCTCCCATACAATTTATATTAAATCCCTATTATCATTTTGGCAAGTTCTCAAATTTAATTTAAGGTATTGCATACATTTAAAACGTATGTTAGATTTGCGTATACTAAATTAAAAAGGAGATTAGCATGAAGGAAAAGACAGAACCAACTACATTATCAAAAGTAGAGGTAAGTTTTGCAGGGATTACTTTTAATATGGAGGGCCCAGAGGTATTTGTAAGGGAAGGATGGAACTATCTTAGAAATCAATTGCTACCCCACTTAGAAAAGACACTCCAGGGGCATACAGGTGTAGTGCCAAAAAAATTAGAAAGGCCAGAGAAGCCACTTGCCAAGTTTTATAAAGAGAAAAGGCCAAAGAGCCAACCAGAAACCATAACAGTTTTTGCCCATTATCTTAAACACCATGAGGGCAAGGAAGAATTTATGCCCTTGGACCTAAGACGTCTTTATGAGGATTTGGAACTTCCCACCTCTAGAAAAATTGCACAGTCTACTTGGGATGCATATAAAAAACGCGGTTTTTTAACCAAGGGTAGTAAGAGGGGATTGTATAAAATTTCCCCAAAAGGTGAGGAGTTTGTAAGAAAACAGTTACCAAAAAAGAAGTAAACCCTGTTAGAAGAACGGAGCATTAAACCTCGTTCTTCTTAAAAGAAATATTGACATTATCTTTACCCCGTTAGAAAAAATTTTTTTCTAACGGGGTAAATTACGAGGTCGTTAAATCGTTGAATCGAAAATTGGTAATTGCTCAATAACTTGGGGTAATTCCTAAATTGTCGTGCTGAACTTGTTTCAGCATCTCAGTAATATCAAGTACTTTCAAGATCCTGAAACAAGTTCAGGGTGACATTTGCCCTAACTCATTGAGAAGTTACGAAAATTGGTTAAATCGGAATGGTAGAACTGCCAGGAAACAAACTACTTAACCATTTAACGAGTTTTGGGCTTGGACTATAGCTATACCTCTCTTTTCATCTACAAATTGAAGAAAGATAAAACTTAATACCAGAATGCGGCTACAAGAAGTATTGCAACCCTTTGGCTCTTTGTTATTGCAGATATAACACAAAGCTAAACAGTCATGATTTTTCACCCCGCTTTAACAAAACTACCTTCGCTTCTTTTCTCCCAAACCTCCTTGCAAGCCTTTTGTTTTTCAAAAATACGTCAATGCGATTTTTCCATCTTGGGTGCATCAAGTCATTTATCTTGTAGATTCCAAGCCCTTCAATGTAAATCTTGCTCCCAAAAACCCATCCCAAATAAAACAGGTCCTGGCTTACTGCCACAGTGCCAACCCTTGGCTTTGTGCCTGATGCCGTTAGGAAAGGTGTGTTATCGCACTCCGTTCTTGTTGGGCTATAGGCCGTCACGGTGCAGAACCTCACTATTTTAGATTCTGTAGCCTTTAATGACATCACTTCTTGCTCAAGGGAAGAAACCCGATTCTTAAGGTATAGAACTTTATGGCTAAGCATTGTAAAGACCATACCTAGCACACCTAGCCAACAGACTAAAAGAATATAGATAGACATTCTACTCCACACGCCCACAAACACTCCATTTCCACCCCTTGCCTAGGTGCCAGATAAAATATCTAAAACAGCCGTACCGCCTACAAAACCTATACATTATATCTTTTCTTCTTCCCTGTGCCCAATTTCTTTTCTCACTGCCTTTTGAGCTCGGGCCCTTTTAAAGTCTATAATTATCCCATTGGTAAAGGTGAAGGTCAAAAAACAAAAATCCATAGCATATTATGTCCAGCATTGCAAGTTTATTTTGAAAATAAGGCACTAAATTTGAGGGATCTCCAAAATTCGCAGTCTTGACAAAAATGCATATTTTATTATACTTACTGCAAAATTGTTTGTAGTTTCACACACAAAAGAATTAATCATTATATTTTTCGGAACCTAACACTGAGCCTGGGTGGCGGAATTGGCAGACGCAAGGGACTTAAAATCCCTTGGGCCTTTGTGCCCGTGCGGGTTCGATTCCCGCCCCAGGCACCATTTTTTAGGGTTTATTTTTTTTCATCGGGAGCACAATGGGAGCAAATGAACATCTTATCTAACATATCAACTGCCTTTTCTGCATCCTTTCTATCCACTAAGTTATATCTCAAAAACATACTCTCTGTCTTATGGCCCACTATGTACATGATAACAGACCTCTCTACTCCTGTCTTCCTTTGGGCAGCTCTTAAGCGAGATAGAATCGGACGTTTCAGATTTTGAGGCACTCCTCAAGGACGTTAGCATGCCCCTTCGAGAGGCCAATGAGTTTATATGCCTTTATGAGGGCTATAGTAAAGTGTTTCGTGACATAGACCCAGAAGGACTGGCCAATTGTGACCCTGCTTTCATATACCTGGTGGAATATATACTCAGAGATCACGGTAAATCGGTTTTTTTCTCAAGATAAAATGTTCACACCATCT
>CAZNJP010000068.1:0-5148 GCA_964573345.1 uncultured Syntrophobacter sp.
AAAATCTGCTTACTATGGATTAGCCTTGACAATATCATAATCCTTCAAAAATTCCATTGCATATTTAACCCAAAAATTATCATAATTCCCCTTTATAAAAATGCAAGATTTTACTAAGAAAGTTGGTATCTACCCACTCAAAGGCTACTTTTTTCAATATCATACCTATATTGCCCTCTCATTTATCCTAGCCCGAAGATTCTGGGCCCTTACACGCACTGAACGGGCGGCAATAGCAGAAAACGTCTTCCATGGATCCTCGGATGCATTGACTAAGTTGCGGATTCGGTGGTAAAAAGGGTTTTTCTCCTCGCCGGCATGGGTGGCTTCCTCAACCCTGACCAAATATTCCGCTGAGTTGTCTGCCTCGTTGTACATACGAAGCGAGGTTGTATTCAAATCCTTATCAATCAGAATGACCGCACCACCATGAAGTGGTTGGGGATCCACACTTTCGACTACCCAGCCACCGGTGTTATAGACATTTACCCATTGAGGGTATCCTTTGAAATTCATATCCTCCTGAAATGGTTTGTGAGTATGACCGAAAACAAAGGTTACATCATACGGCATATTCCCTTTACGTTCTCTGAGAATCTGCTCTCTCAGGGGCCCGTTCATATACGCCCAAAGGCCCTTTTCAGCGTCTTTGCTCAAAGGACGATCTATTTGGGTTCTTTCCGTACCAGCAATCTTATCTACCATGGCACTAAAGATCCACTTTAGAATTTTCGCTTCCATTACGTCACCCCAACCCGGTAAGTCATATTTCTTAGCAAGATTATCAGCCAAGGTATAAAACAGCTTCTTGAACTGTTCCCGGTCTTGCATTTTCTCATAAATTAGCTCAATGTCCTGCCCAGCCTCTCCAGAGCGTCCCATCGTTGACCAGAAAAAATCAATCCAGGCAAAGTTTTCAGCTTCTATGTCCCCAATCTGTCTCGGCTTTTCACGGTCAGGAAAAATCAAATTCCTCAAGGTACTCATTAACTGATAGAGCGGTTCAATAAAATGACCATGATGAAAAATGACACACTTTTGGCCCTCCTCTCTGAAAAGGCCAAAGTTGGGATATGCTGTGGTAATATCGAAATCCGCTAATTGTGAGGTTCTCTTTACCAGATTAGTCAAGAAGTAGGAAAGCACTCGTTTGGAGTCATCTTCCACAAACATGTTTGTGATGTGCGGGGGAATATCCAGATGTTTGCCCGTACTGGGTTTTTTAATGTAATTCACATACTGTGTCTCACGGGCAATTTCCCAGATGTGATGATCATGATTACCGGGGATGTAAATAATTCTTTCAAAAAGTTTTCCATCAGACGGCATAATAAGTTCCATAAAACGTTCGAAGACCATGGCCGCCTGATTGGCCGTAGTCAAGGCTAGTTCAAGGATATCTCCATTCAGAATCAGCGTTGGCTTTATCTCGTTCTCGTTTTTAGAGATAAGCTCTCTCAGACACTTTACCAATTGCTCCATTACCGGACTTGGCTGTGTGGGATCAGTATCAGTACTAGCTGTTTTCAAGTTGGTTAATAGACTATCTTCCTCTCCCAGGTGCATATCCGATAAGCACACATAACAAATATCGGGCATATCACTACCTCCTTTATAAGGTTTTGGATGCATATGTGACTATGTCAGATATACATCCCTATGGACCAATCTTTGACAATTATACTACCATAATCCTTGAAAATTTCCACTGCACATTTAACCTAAAATTGCAACATTATATTATACTAAGATAGGATTACATCAAATTTATCCCGGCACGATTTTTTGCCAAAACATAGGTAATGAATGGCTAAAATATTATAACCCTGTCTGTGACTATTCAGCGTTTAAGAAGAAGCACCTTCCTTTGGAAAGTCTGCTTTAGTAGTGAAAAAAGTATCGGTAAATTAAATGCCACCGAAGGAAGGCTTGCCATATTGGTCATAAATGTTTTATATTTCAAAAAAAAGAAGAGGGTATATGTCTGCCAGCTAAGGGGAGGAGTTCATGTCACTGAGAAACAAGATCTTGCTGGGATTAATCGCCTTTGCTATATTTGATATTGCTATTCCTATTCCCATTACGGCTCTTTTCCTATTGTATGTACTATCTTCCAAACCATCCTGGTTCCTCCAGTGGGTGAAAGAAGCCTACAAATAGCGAAATAGTGAAATCCCTATCTTGTATCTGAAAATTACCTCATAGAGTCTCAATTCTCATTTCTAAACTTGAAGCAACATACATACTATTTACACAAAAAAGGTCTTTTATATCTTCTAAATGAACAAAAGCTTGATTTTAGCCACAGATTTACACAGATTTACACAAAAATCATGAAAAAATGCAGCTATCTGCGTAAATCTGCCCGCCATCGCTACCCGCCCGCCTCGCAAGCCCGCCCGGCATTGCGAGGCTTCAGCCGAGGCGGACGGGCGAGAGCGTTGCGGGCAGGCGCTCAGGCGTTAGCAGGCGGGTCTGTGGCTTAAATTAAAGTTTTTGTTCTTTAGCATAGCCATAAATTAATGTCAAATTTTATGGTAAGGCATGACATGAATCTTATAGCTCATATACCAGGGGCGACGTCTATATTTGACAAAGGTAGGAAAATCTTATAAATAGGTAAAACATGGCCCTTATAAATTTAACAAAAGAGGATAAAAAGGTCATTAGGGCATTGCAGGGTGATTTGCCTATAACCAAACATCCATTTTTGAAAATCGCAAAGCATTTAGATATGAGCGAAGAGGATTTAATCGAGCATATCAAACGATTTATAAAAAAGGGCATTATTCGCCGTTTTGGAGCTATTATTTATCATGACCGCTCTGGATTTGAAGCAAATGTTATGGTGGCATGGAAGGCAGAACAGGATAAGCTATCCCATGTAGGTCAGATTATGGCCTCTTTTCCAGAAGTCACTCATTGTTATGCACGGGCTTCTTGTCCTGAGTGGCCTTATAATATTTATACTATGCTTCATGGGAAAAATGAGAAAGATTGCTATAATACTATAAAAAAAATTGTTGAAAAGACAGGCCTTTCTGTATATCGTTTGCTATTTACAAAAAGGACATTCAAGAGAATCTCAATGGAGTATTTTTAAACCTTTTTACAGGCCCAGATTTCAAAATATCAATTGATAAATCTCAGGCAGGCACCTAAATGTCTCATTAAAGTCTAAACCATAACCTACAAGAAATCCCTTTTTTACAGTAAATCCTACATAATCTGTGGGAACCTCTACTTTTCTCCTTTCTATTTTATCAATAAGAGCACATAATTTAAGGGATTTAGGCCCTTTAGTAGCAATATGGTCTAATAAAAAATTTAATGTATACCCTATATCTATAATATCTTCTACAATAAGTACGTGTTCATCCTTTAAAGGCAATTCCACATCCTTAATCAATTTTATATCCCCGGTGCTATAATCTTTGCTTCCATAACTAACTACACGCAGAAAATCTATCTTGAAAGGAATAGAAATATACCGTGTAAGATCTGCCAAAAACATAAATGCCCCTTTTAATACCCCTATAAGTATAGGATTTTTGCCTTGGTAGTCTTGATTGATTTGCTGGGCCAGTGCCCTTACCTTATCATCAATTTGTTTTCTGGTAAAAAGGAGCTTCTTACCCTTCACTTCCACGCTCATAAAATAGTCTGGATATTTAATCTTGTCAAATACCAAACACAGGCATTTCAACCTTCGATTTGATTGCACATATCTTGATATGGACAGTATTCACAATCCATAGAGACCTTCTTATGCCAGGGCCTGTCTTTAGAAAATATCTCCCTTAACATATCATAAAGCCATTTTTCAAAGGATTGCATGTAAGACACAGGGTCCTTTTGAAAATCCTGATAGGGCCTTTTAATCTCAAATGTAGTTTTTAAATCATAAATTCCTAAGGCCTTGCAGTTTTTATAATAAAATTTATCTTTTAGTTTTAGTAAGTATAGATAAAAGGGAAGTTGAGGGGCCTTAAAATTTTCACCAATACTACATTCTTTTTTAGTTACCTGCTTTCCTGTCTTGTAGTCCAGAAGGCGGAATTGGTCATTCTTTTTGTCTAACCTGTCTAAAATACCATTTAAGCAAACTTTTTTCCTTTCCAAATTTATATAGGCCTCCATCTTATATTCCAAAAATTCTACCTTAGGGAACCAGCCAGAAGAAAACTCATTGCATTCATTTTCTGTAAAAAACCTTAACTTTTCTCTTAAAACATCAAGTGTTATCCTTTGGCCTGGCTGGAGGCAATCAAAATGCCCTTGGATTGTTTTCCAGATTATATTATGCAGTTCAGGGGCAGACATCTTCCATACTTTATGATTTCTATACACTTTATTTAATGTTGAATGGACAATCTGACCAATGTCTAAAGGGGTAATCTCCTCCTCTATTTGCCTGGGTGGTTTGATGTCCAAGACATATTGTAGATAGAAATGATAAGGGCAACTGATATATGTGGTAAGCATAGAGGGATTAAACCTTAGTTTATACAGACGGTCCAAATCAGCACTATCCTTGGCTGGTGATGAATAAGTAATAGGCGATACCTTTTTTTCTTTAGAAAACAGAGAGAGCACATAGGCCTTTCCTTGGGCAATGTTTTTTTCTACATCCTCTATATCTACGCCAGGTCTTTTAACCTCCTTAAAAACTAACTCCTCAATGAATCTGCTCCTTACACCCCGATCTTTCTGCTCTACATAAGAGAGATAAACACGATGGGCGCTATCTATTAAACGTCTGAAATAATAGGCACAAAGGGCCTCTCTGTCAGTAAAAGTAGGTAAGCCTACTGCAATTCTTATCTGTGTGTTTAAAAAGAGGTCCTTTTCACTCTTCCAAGGGAAAATTCCCTCATTCATGTCTGGGATGATTACCGTTTTGAATGAGAGATTTCTAGTTTCTAAAACGCCCATTACCTGGATAGCCTCTATTATATCGCTAGGGATGGGATAAGTCTCATCACTTAATTGATCCAATAAAAACCTTAGATATGAAAGGCCACCTGCCTGCCACTGCGAGGCCTGAGCGGGCAGGTCAGTTGCTATATTTACACCTATAGATTCTAAATTACTTAACTCCTTTATCCTTTTTAACATGTTATTTAAGGCACACCTTTGATGATGATG
>CAZNJP010000068.1:5248-10330 GCA_964573345.1 uncultured Syntrophobacter sp.
TGATGATGATGGTCTAAGAGCCCACTATCTCTAAGGTATCCAGGCAAAGACTTTAAGAGCTGTTCAATATAACCACAAAAATCATATAAATTATTTACTTTTTCTAAATGGACCCTTTCTTTTAAAATAAATTTTAGAAGTAGGGGGATTAATTTATTAAGTAATTGACATGGGATGTAAATTAAATTCTCCTTAAGGAGAAAGGAGATGGTACAGTCAATATCTTCTCTAATGAATCTACCTTCAAGGCAGAGGTTCTTCACTATAGGATTTTTCAGGAAGGTCAAAAAATCTTTATAATAAAAAGAAGATTCCCTTTCTGAGGCCAGAATCTTATAAAAATCATATAATAATCCATATATTAAGGAATGTCTTATATCAAGACCCATGGTAAGATTTAGATTCTTCTCATGGATAAAGTCTAAAATGGCATCTTTCAGGGATTCATCAGGCAATATAATGGCAATTTCACCGGGGCTGGTGCCTTGGGTTATGGAATCAGAAATGGCCTTAATAATAAGGCTTACTTGAGAGATGGCATTTGGGAAGGCCTTAATCTCTAAAAATCTGGGCTTAAACCCCTTCCCGCCTGCTAATGCCTGAACACCCGCCTGCCACTGCGAGGCCCGCCGTCCCTGAACTTGATTCAGGGGACGAGGCGGGCAGGCACGAGCGGGCAGGTAGCGATGGCGGGCAGGTGAAGACAACCAAACGATGTCCTCTTCTTTTAAACCACACCTTTTTAAAATTACCTTGTGCTGTTCTATCAGAGGCTCATCTGTATGAAAAAATATGTTTACTGGTATTAGGTGGTCTATTTTTTGTAGAATCATAGTTTCGCTTTTTGTCATGCTAATAGCGCCAATAAAACATAAGGTGTTAAATTGCATTAAAAAATCACCATCTAGATGGGCTTTTGCCTGTTTTATTACAGGGTCAATAAGCTCCCGCTCCTTTAGCAACCTTTTATATTCTCTTAAAATGGCCTCTAAAATATGGATATGGACCTCTATGTCTGTATAAAGACCCTCCTTTTTTAGGACATCAAAATCAATATCTTCCAGAATGACTTCATCATAAAATCTCAATAATTTTTTACCAATAGAGGCAAATTCCAAGAAGCTACCTAGAAACCTTTCTTTTCTAAAAAGTGGGGTTAAATCCTCTTTTACCTTGAGGGTAGCCTCCTTAAGCAAGAGGTTACGGTGTAGCTCATTAATCAAAACCCCATTATAATCGCTAAGGGTTACCTCTTGGTAAAATTCACTTACTTCATACATATTTGGTAGGAGTAAGGCAGATTTTTTAGAAAGATTGGCAAGGTAGTGCCCAAAATAAAGCTTGCTTCTCTGAGTAGGGAATATCAAAATGGTCTTTTTAAAATCTATATCATTTTTGATAAAAAACTCTGCTACCTTGACCAAAATATGGTCTGAAAAAGGGACAGCATAGATGTGCATACAAATTTACCTTCTTGTATGAGATGAAAAATGAGTTTTACATTTTGGGCATTTATGGAAATAGCAGAGAGGACAATAGGTATGCCCACAGTTGGGGCATTTTCGGAGACACCTTTCACTAATAATATGGAGTTTGTCATCACAAACCAAGAGGCTATCGCTGACACCACAGTGTTCACAGCCTGCCCTTTCCATGGTGCGTGATAAAGGCAACCAGCAGACTTCCACTTGCCGACTCTGTTTTTTTCTTCTGATTTCTAACTCAGCTATGACCACGGGCATGGCAAATCTTAGCCAGGTCAAAGGTTCAATCTGGATATACACTTCGTATTTCTTTGCCAAATCTTGTAATTTTCTGTCTGCCTCCATCTCAATGACCTTAATCCGGCCCTCTTCCCGTTTTATCCCCTCTGTATCCCCCTTTAGCTTAAATTTTTCTATCCGCTTTTCTGTTTCTTTTATAAGGGAAGTAAAATATTCCAAAGTAAGTCTTTTATCCCGGTCAAATCGCCTCTTTAAGCCTCTTACAAAATCTGCAATATCTTCTTTTATTCGCAGATGCGCCTGATTTTGAAGAAAATGGAAAAAGGCCTTTGGAAGTGAAGGAAACTCATCAGAAATGGTCTGTAAATTTTCAGGTACAATATAATCTTGCAATATCTCTGCCTTAAAACGGGTTTTTTCATTGACAAGGATAGAAAAAATATTTTCTTTCTTTTCATCAGAGATAGCGGCATAGCGAAAGTGAAAAAGGCTATAGGTAGCTATACCTTCCTGCAGATTGCCAAAACGGATACTGGCATTTCTTATGGGAAATTTGCTTAAGGCAATCTCTTCCAGACGAGAGCTATTATAACTCCCCATTTCTACTTCTAGTTTTGCTTCACAATGCCTCAGTTTATCTTCCATAAATTCGCCTATCCGGTCGATAAAGGGAGAATGTAAGTCTAAAGCCATTTCCCCCTCTGGAGTAATTTGTGAATCAAGATAAAAAGTGCTGAATTCTGGTACATCTAAAGCCGTAGCTACCATTTTTGGGAACATGACTTCTAAGACATCACCCTCTCTTTCCTCTGTGACGCCTCCATAATGCTCAATAAATTTTTTAAAAAATTCAGCTAATACCCGCATTACACTTCATAGTCCTCTCTAAAAAGCATTGTGTCGTATGCCTTCACCTTTTCATAAATCTGTTTCGCCTTGAGCATATCTTCAGCCAGGGTCCCAAATACCTTTGACCTTTCTTCAGGTGTCTTGGCGGTAACCCAAAGAGACATAATGAGATTTGTAAAGTCTCTATCGGTATCCATATTGCCCAAAATCATATCTATTTCGCCCATAACCATCTGGAACAGATTGATTTTTTCATCCAGAATACGGATAATCTGCTCTTCTATCGTTCCTTTGACACAGAAATTAAAGATGAATACCTCCCTGGTCTGGCCAATACGGTGGATGCGGCCAATGCGCTGTTCTATCTTCATTGGATTCCAAGGCAGGTCATAATTGACAATGGTATTACAAAATTGCAAGTTCTGCCCCTCTCCACCAATTTGACCGGTAATGAGGACGTTAATTTTCTCCTGAAATCTCTGCAGAACCACCTTTTTTTCTTCAGCCTGTATTCTTCCATGAAGCCAGACAAAGGGAATATGAGTAGCTTGGAACATATTGGCAATATACGCCTGGGTGTGATAGAATTGACTAAAGATAATTACCTTCTCCTTATTTGCAGAAAGCAGTTCCAAGAGTTTTTCTCCTTTACTCGGCGTTTCTAAGAACTCAATCTTTTGCAAAATCTCCTGTAAGATCTTTTTATCTTTTTCCTCCAGATAATCCTCTTGCCAGATTTTTGCGAGTGTTGCCTGTAGGCAAAATGGTGAACTTTCAGCTTCCATCTGCAAAAGATTCAGGGTCATTTTATTAAATTTGGGATGAGTTTCATATCGCTCCTGGATAAATTTGGTAATGGTATGATAAATCTCGGTCTCGCCTGGTCTTGGGTCAAGATAGAATGTGGTTGCATATCTGGGGGGGAGGTGGATACCAACCTGGCTCCTTGTATTGCGAATCATAACCTCTCTTAATAATGCCCTTAATTTTTCTGGATTTAAAGGTATTTTTGGATTTCCCCTTTTGACATAGGCTTGCTTAAATGCCATTTCTGTTTTAAACAGGCCTGGTTTTAGCAATGTAATCAAGTTATATAACTCGACCAAGTTATTCTGGACTGGGGTAGCAGTTAAGAGCAAAATAAATCGCTTCTCCAGTTGATTGACCAGCTTCCAGCTTAAGGTATGGCGATTTTTCAGATGATGCACCTCATCAACCACAACTAGGTCATAACTGCGTGAGGTAACCATGTCATGGTAATGTTTGTGTTTGGCTATATTGATAGAGGCAATGATGAATGGCTGAAGCCAGAAGGCCTTAGGGTCTTTTTGAAAAAGCTGGTCATCTGTGGTTACAAAATCAAGCTCAAACTTTTCTGCCATTTCTCTTTTCCACTGCTCTACCAGCGTAGGTGGCACTAGAATCAGCACAGACTTAATCATTTTCCTTAAAAGATATTCCTTAATAACCATCCCCGCCTCTATGGTTTTCCCTAACCCTACCTCATCTGCCAGGATTGCCCGGCCATGAAAATACCTTAATACCTTTCTAACGGTCTCAACTTGATACCACAAATGCTCTACATTTTTTAATGTCTCTAGACACAAAAGATGGTCAAACTCCCTTAAAAGTATAAGTTTATGATATTGGAGATAAAGAAAATAGGTATCTAAATCGGTGTGGTCAAAATTAGAAATTTCAGGCATATTGCCGTAATATACCTTCACTGAAACGGCATCTTTATGGACTGGCAATACAGAAGCAGTTCTTGGTGATTCTACTGAAGTAATTTGTTTTTCTTCCCTGCCTGCTAACGCAGGTCTCTGGACTGGTTTTGCCTCTTTTGGTTTTTTCTTTGTTTTGGCACTTATTTCTTTTTGCCTCTTTATGGCCTCTTCTATCTTTGCCAGCAAATCCTCTGCCTCCTTTAAAGAAGGCCACCCATTTGGCTCCCTGACCTTTCTAAAGTAGTGGCGTTGAAATTTCTTTATGTATGCCTGGACCCTATTTTTGGCCTTATAGATATCTCCCCTTTTAAAATAGAGTTCTCCACTAAGACAGAGCAAATCAAAATGCCTTCTATCCAGTTTATAGAGCCGTTCAACATAAGGCAGGGCCGAAATAGGCGTAATGGTGTGCTTTAAAAAGATATAAACCAACCTAGAAAGGGCCTCTTTGTTGTTAGCATCCATACTCAAGACTTGGTCATAAAGAGAAAGAGCCTTTCGCCAGTTTGCCTTGTCAAAGGCTGTTCTTGCCTTTTTAAGTAGTCTTTCTGCCTCTATGTAGTTGGATTTAAAAAACCAATGCATAAATAGGGCTTACCAAGTTGAATGAATATAATACCACAACTTACAGAAGTTGAAATATGTATAAGAAAAAAATTTTTCAGGTTGAGCAAATTGAAAACAAGCAAATTATAAAACCATTGAGCTTTGCTGGATGATATGGCTTATACAATTAGAGTCTGGCGTGGCTAGGATTAAAAAGTATTCAAAATTATTGGAAA
>CAZNJP010000069.1:0-10292 GCA_964573345.1 uncultured Syntrophobacter sp.
TAAAGGCAAGGAAGACATTGCCAGTTTTAAAAGGGCAATTGAGCAGTGGGAGATCACCTTTTTGTCTAACCTAAAGGAATTCACTTAATGTAGCTTGCTTACTGTGCCAAATTGGCACACTTTCCGCAGGTTATAGAACAAGTTCACTTTTAGCCAAGCCTTTCCCAAGCCTCTCCTACCCATCCAGCCTGCCTGCCTAACCCCCAGAAACCCAATCACTACAAGCAAAATCAGGAAGGGCTAAGCCAAGCTAACAGGTCATACTGTATCATAACTATTTTTCAATTTGCATTCTGCATTCTGCATTGAGCCATTGTGCTTAACTATTTGTAGCTTAGCAGATTGCTCCGTTAAGCCATCAAGACCAAGCCCTTTCAGGGTGGCTTTCGCCAGAGCCGTAAGCCCAAAGGGTGCGAAGTGAAACGGAGCAGCTTTGAGAGCAAGCGAAGCGGCGTGCTAAACTAGGGAACAGGTTGGGTAAAGGTAATATGCATCTAACTTTTTCAACAAGCTGTAGTATTTTAAAAGCCTGTGCACTGGATAAATGCCTTGAAAAAACCATAGCCATTTGTTAAATTAAATAATATCATGAAGTTGGCCTCTAGCAACCCTCTGACTTCTATTATCATTGTTTCTTGGAACAGACTTGGATTTTTGATCAAGGCTTTGGATGCTATTAAAAAAATAACCTATTCTCCTTTAGAAGTAATAGTAGTTGATAACGGCTCCCAAGACGGCACACCTGAATTTATTAAAGGCCATTATCCTGAAGTCAGGTTGATCTGTCTTCCTAAAAATATAGGAATTTCTGCATATAATGTTGGCTGTGCCAGTGCTCATGGAGAATATTTGATAATTTCAGATGATGATGCCTTTTTGGACAAAGATGCCATTAGTTTGGTAGTGGAGGCCTTTGCCAAAGAACCTGAGTTGGGTGCTATTGCCTTTAACATAATAGACATGCGCACCAACAGACCCTGGAAGCGCTGGCAATTGCCTAGAACTAACAAACCTATAGAATACTATGCCCTAATCGGATGTGGCTTTGCTATCCGACGTAGTTTGTTTGCTAAAATAGGAGGCTATCCACCTTACTTTTTCATGTATATGAATGAGGTAGATACAGCCATTAAGGTATTAAAGACCGGACAGAAAATTAAATTTTTCCCAAATATCATTGTTTATCATGCATTTGCACCTGCTAATAGGTCATGGCGCGGCATGTACTATACCCTAAAAAATTCTCTCCTGCTTTTTTGGAAATACTTTCCACTAGGTTTGGCTTTAAGGCTCACATTTGACCGTCTTCTTATATCTGTTGTAGTGGCTATAAAGTTAAAGGCCCTAGGAGGCTATTTTAAAGCTATTCTTAAAGCTGTTACAGAATATCCAGGATACCAAAGTTATTTCCCTGTGGCTAGATTGAAACCAAATGAGTTGGAGAAACTAAGACCATTTTTAGAAGCCAATTCATTCATATACAGAGTAAAAATGGTTTTGAAAGAGGGATTTGATTTAGGGAAGTATAAATGAAACAAGTCTTTTCATACGGTCACCTTTTAAAAAATTTGGTAATAAAAGATTTAAAATTAAAATACCGGGGTTCTATTTTAGGGGCTTTGTGGTCTCTTCTCAATCCCCTTATCTTTATCATAGTTTACACCATTGTATTTAAACATATCATAAGGATTCAAATGGAAAACTACGGTATTTTTATTTTAGCTGGGATTTTGCCCTGGAATTTTTTTTCCTCTGCGGTTTCCATGTCTACCAAATCCATTATCGATAATGGAAATTTAATTAAGAAGGTCTATTTTCCCAGAGAAATTTTACCGATAGCCACGATTTTGTTTAACCTTAGCCAGTGTCTTCTGGCATTTCTGGTATTTTTGCCAGTAGTCTTTTATATGACAGGCATTCACATTTCCATTTTGTGGTTGCCCTATATATTGACCCTCCACACTATGTTTACATTAAGTGTGGCATTTATCCTTTCTGCCATCACTGTGTTTTACAGGGATATTATTCATCTGACAGAGGTAGGTTTAATGTTACTCTTTTGGGGTACTCCTATTATTTATCCTGTTTCTATGGTACCGAAATCTTTGAATTTTTTGATTAATGCTAACCCCCTTACTCCATTCATTACGGCCTATCAAAATGTTATCTATGAAAAGGCAGAACCCTGCTTAGCCATACACCTGAAGATGTGGATTTTAGTAAGCATCATACTAATAGTGGGCTACCAAGTCTTTAAACATTGTAATCCTAAATTTGCAGAGGAGTTATAATGACTGCCTTAACTTTGCAAGGCATATCTAAGGCATTCACTATTCGATATAACCGTGCAGATTCCTTAAAGAGTAAGTTTATCGGCATATTTAATACCCGCTATCGGGAAAAAAAAAGAACACTTTGGGCATTAAAGGGTTTAGATTTGGAGGTCTATCGTGGGGAGACTTTGGGATTGATCGGAGCAAATGGCTCTGGAAAAAGCACTCTGCTTCGAATTATTGCAGGTATATTTCCACCAACAGAGGGAAGATTATCTGTCAATGGAACGGTAGTGCCAATGATAGAACTGGGTGTAGGTTTTCACACAGAACTGACCGGGAAAGAAAATATCTACCTCAACGCCTCCCTTTATGGGCTTTCTAAAAAGGAAGTTGATAAAATTTATTCTAAAATTGTAGATTTTTCAGAACTAAAGGATTTTATCGATACCCCTATAAAAAACTATTCCTCAGGCATGTATATGCGATTAGGCTTTTCCATTGCCGTGCACATTGAGCCAGATATACTGCTTATAGATGAAATCTTTGCTGTAGGAGATGAGCACTTTCAGAGAAGGTGCATTAAAAAAATGGAGGCATTTAAGGAGGCAAAAAAGACCATTATTTTTGTTTCTCACAATGCAGCCGCTATAGAATCTATGTGTGATCGGGTATGTTTGTTAAACCAAGGAAAGATTCATTTTATAGGCCCTCCTAAAGAGGCCATTGCCAGGTATCTTGAATTGATTGACGGAGGCTAAAAAATAATTGACATAATCTGTGTATGTGCTAAAATGGGTGAAAAGTTAAGTAACGGAGGAAAGGACGAACAGATTTAAAAAAAGCAGTTTAGTTGCTATTTATTTGGTATTGACATTAATGGCAATGGTTTTGGCACCAAACGCTGCACTTTCACAAAATTCTCAAGATACTCTGACGAAGGCAGTAGCAACAAGTATAGTTGAAACTTATAAGAATTTACAAAACAAATTCTATGGGGATTGGAAAGGAAAAGAATCTCAGAATGGTAATGAATTTTCGGGTTGGTGGACTTATAATGACCCAAATGGCCGGTGGTCGATTGAACTGCCTTCAGGATGGGAATATGTAGCTAGAGAAGTTGATTCTACTGCTATTACGACAACCTTTGAAAATGAATCTGCACTAATATTTATGGGTGTAGTGGACTTTCAACTCCTTGGCTCAATACCTGTGTCAGTTGAATCTTTGGTTAATGAAATGCTTCCATATCTTATTGACACTCTTGAGACTTTAGGATTTTCCAATGTATATCAGCTAGGTGATATAACGCCGATTACAACTTATGAGGGAGACACAGGTTATGAGGTCACCTTAAGAGGTAGCTATCTGTCAGTTGACTTTGATGCACGGATAGCTTTGTTTAAAAATGATAAAGACGAAGGCTTTGGTCTAATATTTGCTTATGAAACTGGAAATCCCTATATTGGAGATAATACTGAGATTATTAAAAGATTCAAACTTGCTACCACTGGTCAGCCAAGCGGTTACCCCTCTGGCTATGAAGTAAATGATGATTTAAGAATTGGAGCAATTATTCATACAGTTGAAAAGGGAGAGATAGAGGCAATTTGGCATGAAGGAGGTCGTGAATACACTGCTCGTGGGGATATGGTCATCTGGGGATACTTTTATGCCAGTCCATACGATGTAACCTGGGGCAGTAAAGACAATCCTGATTTATATGTAAAGATATGGTATGACTGTAGTGGTCGTATAGATGTAAACTTTTTCTTTGTCTCTGTGCCAGATATTTCGGTTTATTCTGATTATTTAAACGATGGAAGCTATGATAATCAAGGAACTACTACACTTTCTAATCGTTATATAAGGCACGAATACTGGAGATAGACCTTTTATTTTTTAATCCATTTGAGTATCTGGCGATATTTGGGAAGGAAAACGAGACCGGTAATTATCCCTAAAGGGAGAAGAGAAAATTTAATAGATTTTTTGATGAACTCGCGGGAAATGATGGAGACAAAGCCAATTATTCTGCCTAGGGATATCTTTTTGTAATAAAGTTGGTTCCCCTGCCAGAAGCAACAATTTGGGAGAAAAATCTCATAGAAAGTAACAATATTAGGATTATTAATTACTAGGTCAAAGTTCATCTTCTTTAGTTGGAAATAAAATGATATTCTTTTCCACTTGGAAGGAAGGGGAAAATAAGAACTTTTAGGAAATAAAGAGGCCTCATCAGCAAGGCCAACTACAAAGACCTTGGCCCCAGGGAAATTTTGTTTTGTCTTATTCATTAGTTGCTGTTTTTCAATTCCAAAAAAATGATGTGCAATCAGAATTTTTTGAGGGGGCTTATTTGTAATCACCTGACCAGGTAGGGTATATTGAATGCGTCCTAATTGGCCTTTGTAGAAGTCTTTGAGTGCCTTATAAGCAATAGAAGCCTCTAATGGATCCCCAAAAAAGAATCTACTAATCATAAGCAAATACCTTTTTAGAACAATCTGCCAGAGCATAAAAAATCGTTTTAAGCCCTTTAGGTGTTTGGCATAAAAATATAAGGGATTCCTGAAGTTATAATACAAGACCCTGTAGCTTGGTGGGGTATCATATTGTTTATGAAATGCCAAGGCATTGGTAGGCACTACTACTTTGTATCCTGAACGTGTCATTCTCCATCCCAGGTCCATATCGTCCCAGTGAAGAAAGTAGTTAGGGTCTATACCCCTTATCTTTTTTATGGCCTCACCCCTAACCAAGGCGCAACAGATAGGCACATAATCAACCACAAATATTTTGCCAGGCTTAATACGCTTAAAGCGCCTGAAGTTAGGGATAGTCCCTTCATATCTCCAATTTATAAAGGCACCTAGCTCTACAGTTTGAAATGGTTTTTCTATATCCAGTATCTGAGCTCCTACCATACCGACTTTGGGATCATCTTCTATTACTTTTAATGCATTTTTTAAAAAATTCCTGCCTGCTATGGCATCATTGTCTAACAACCATAGATAAGAATATCCCATTTCAAGGGCAGACTGAATTCCTTTGTTGAATCCCCCTGCCCCCCCTATATTTTCTCTATTTACTATAACCTTTACTGAAGGAAATTCCCTTTTAAGCATTTGTACAGAACCATCGGTAGATGCATTGTCTATTACTAATATGTCTAATGGGCCTTGGTAATTTATGTGGGTGAGCCGGCCAAGGCATCTCCTTAAGTCATCTTTTTTATTCCAATTAACAATAATTGTTATGATTTTTTTATTTATGATATTCATGCCTTATATACCTTGAACTCGTGGTAACTTTGCCTGTTTGTGCATTGCTGCCAGCATATGTTGATTTTACTTCTCCTTTTGTTTCATTGCTATAAAAATTCATTGCCTTTTTATAGCCTTAGTCTAAAGTCTTCTAAGTACCTGGAGAGATTGGGGTTGTAGTATGGGTCATTTTCTATATATTTACCCCATTTTTGTCTAATAATCCCTGCTTCTTCAGGAACATAAAGGGTTTCTAAAGGTTCAATATCGATATTTATCTTCATAATACTGTAGGGAGTATAAACAACCCTTTTACCCAATTCTATAAGCCTTAGACAGTAGTCTACATCTGCGTATTTTTCAAGCCTCTCATCAAAGCCACCCAATGATAGAAAAAGACCCTTCTTGGTCATAAGGGCGTTTATGGTCACAGCGCTGTAGTTTCTGATTTGCGAGAGTGCACCTATATACCCAGGAGAGTCCCATGGGAGGCACCTATGGGAGTATCCCCTTACTCCCTGGATACCCAGGATGATGCCTGCATGCTGTATCGTCCCATCATGATAGAGGATTTTACCAGAACATGCACCTATCTCCTTTCTTATAACCTGCTCCATAAGGTGTTTTAGCCAGTCTTTAGAAATGGGCTCTATATTTGGCGAGAGAAAAAGGATATAAGGAGATTGTGCCTTACTAGCACCATAGTTGAGACACTTTGTAATCCCCCAATCAAGAGGTACTGAGACTACTTTCACCTTGGGGTGCAGAGTATTTGGGGGGATTTTATGAGTTAATAACATAATCTCATGGCAATATTTTAAGTCAGAATTGGCAAGCCTTTTTGAACATTCATAGCAATTGTCACCTGGATGGATAATTATGCTGCATTTTTCATTGTCCTGGACCCTCCTTTCTATCCAATAAATACCTAACCACGCATTGGGTGCGTCTTTTACCTCAAAACCGCTTTCACCTTGCCTTTTTAAATAATCAGAAATGGCCTTCTTTGCTGCAATAAAGGCATATGGCTTGGCATCAGGAAATGCAGAGGATGAGCCCCTCCACTCACGCCAGCTATATAAAACCCTGGGAATACGGTGAATCCTTTGGGTAATTTCTGATACCCTTAGAACCAAATCATAATCTTGGGCCCCATCATATTTAGAGATAAAACCTCCTAATCTTTCTACAAGGGATTTTCTGACAACCAAGAGATGGCAGATATACATAGCAGATAAAAAGGTATCAGGAGACCATTGTGGTTTAAAAAAATAGGTATCTCTCAGGCCCTTTAAATTTATTTTGTCTTCATCGCTATAAATAAGGTCGGCACCAGGATGCTCATTTAAGTAGCGGGCTATTTCAAAAAGTGCAAATCTAGAGATCTTATCATCGTGGTCCAGAAATACCAAAAATTCACCCCTTGCCATCTTGATGGCGTTATTTAAGGCAAAAGAAATACCACCATGCCTATCAAGGAGCTTTAACTTGACTTGCTTATTATGCCTTTCAGCAAATTTCCTCAGAAAATGCCTGATATTTCCATTTGACCCATCATCTGCTATACAAATTTCATAAAAGGGGTAAGGTTGAACCAGGACAGATTCTAAGGCAGATTTTAAAAAATGGATAGGGGGATTATAACAGGCGGTGATTATGGAGAAAAATGGTTTATATCCAAGATGCCTAGATACCCTCCTGATACTGAGCTCCATTCTGCAGGTAAGAAGCTCGTTTCTCAATAAATAGGTCTCATACTCTGGAGAAAATGCCCTAAGCTCATTTATACGTTCTTTATCATTACAGTTTAAAAGTTGATATAAAGGGGGATAAAGCTTCGCATATTTTTTAAGAATCTCTACATAGATATACTGCATCTAAAATTGTTTTTACATGCCGAAGATTTCAAAAGTACCCCAATCTTCTTTTTTACCATCTTCGTACCATTCCCAGGTTCCTGAACATACATTTCCATTAACCTGCCCATCTACCTCACTGTAACCATCTTCTTCAAAAATTGTAAAGTGCAAATGGTTTCCAGTAATGCTACCCGATATTTCATTACCTTCACAATCATATCCAGAAACAGAATTACCATCCTGGGTTAGCACCACCAATGCATACCCTGACTCTCCATCTTTTTCACTGGCATGAGTACCCACCCAGGGGCCAGAAACATTAAGTGTCTCTTTATTGTAATCGTGTCTGATATAGCGATGAAAGAGCGTAGTAGTCCCCTGGTTATCATAATTTCCATCATTTAAATAATCAGAGTAAACTGAGATATCAGGTACAGATACATGGAAGAAGTTTACATCTATTCGGCCGCTGTGGTCATACCATATCTTCACATTTAATTCCGGATTGTCTTTATTGCCCCAGGTCACATCATTTGGATCGGCATAAAAGTATCCCCAGATTACGGTATCTCCAGCAGTAGTAGTACTGCGACCGCCCTCATGCCAAATTGCCTCTATCTCCCCCTTTTCTACAGTATGAATAACTGCCCCGATTCTTAAGTTATCAGAAACTTTATACCCTGCAGGTGTAAGAGCCAATGCCTGCTGTAAAAATAAGAAACTCATCATTACCCATATAATAATCATTAACCATTTAACATTCACCTTCATAACATTTACCTCCTTTTATTAAGATTATAGAAATAACATATGCAAAAAGCCTTTTTTTGTCAATTATTTTTTATAAGAGTTTTACCTATATTTACATGCATCCAAGGCACATTTTACGCATTCATCCATATTCATATACCTGTATTCTGCCAGTCTACCCAAGAAATAAACAGATTTTAATTTGTCTGCCTCCTTTTTATATCTTAAATAGATTTCCTTATACTCTTTCTTTGGGATAGGATACGCTGGAACGTTGTTTCCTTCTTTGTATTCCTGTGGATATTCATAGCAAATAGTGGTTTTTTTATGTTTTTGGCCGGTTATGTGCTTATATTCAGTAACCCGAGTAAAATCATAATCATTAGGATAGTTTATTACACCTGCTTCCTGATAAAATTCAATATCTAAAGTCTTCATCTCAAATCTAAGACTCCGATAAGGCAATCTCCCGAATTGAAAATCAAAGAAATAATCTATTGGTCCTGTATAAATTATCCTGTTAAATTTAATTATTTCCTCTAATTTCTTATAGTCAACACCCAATAAAACATCGATGTTTTTATCAGCTAACATGTTTTCAAACATCTTTGTATACCCAGCTTGAGGAATACCTTGGTATCTATCTGTAAAATACCTATCATCTTTATTAAATCTTATGGGGATTCTAGCCGTCACCATAGGTTCTAGTTCTTGTGCAGATATTCCCCATTGCTTTTTAGTGTAGTTTTTAAAGAATTTTTTATATAATATCTTTCCCATCCTGCTCAATACCATTTCTTCAGCATTCTCTGGAGACTCAATATTATTTCTATTGACCTCAATCCAATTTTCCATTTCTTTACTGTTAAAAGAATAGCCAAAAAGTAAATTTATAGTATTAAGATTTATAGGTATGGGAACCAATTTTCCATCTACATAGGCCAACACTTTATGTTGGTACGGCATCCATTGGGTAAATTGTGACAAATATTCCCATACTTCTTTGTAATTGGTATGAAAGATATGAGGGCCATACTTATGGACTAAAAGGCCATATTCATTATAATAGTCATAACAATTTCCACCTATGTGTCTGCGCTTTTCTACAATGAGAACCCTTTTATTCTGCTCTTTGGCTAATATATTAGCAGCGGTTACACCAGTTATGCCTGCACCTACAATTAGATATTCATACATTTTCTTTGCCTTTTAAAGGCTTTAGCACCTCCTAGTTATAGAAGGATAGAGGCTTTTAATCAAAAAACCAGCTAGCCTTTAAATTTGGTTAAAAAAATGAGTGGATAAAACCACCCGTTTTTTCGACCTATTTTACTTACTACCTCTATCGCTTTCCAGAGTAATTGTCTGGCTGTAATGGCCGCAATAGTTATCTCCACTTTCTACATCTTTTATTAACATAAGGATACCTTGAAGGATGTCTAAAGGTTCAAATCCTGTTACTACACAAGGCACTTTATATCTTTTAACCAGTATTTTATAAGGCTTTAGACCAATTATTACTAAGACATGACCAAGACAGATAAATCCATCTATATTTACATCAGGACTACTAATGAGGACCTCCATAGCAGGTGGAATAAGCTTATGGGCAGAAAAGACAAAAAATTTCTCACTTTTTTCTTTTTTGCCTCTATTATTGTGGCAGCAATAGTAGGAGCTGTAGTCTCAAAACCCACCCCTAAAAATACTACAGGCTTTAAATTTTTTGAGGCAAGGCGTAATGCATCAAAACTTGAATATACTACTCTTATATCTGCTCCATTTGCCTGCTGTTGGTTAAGGCTGGTATGGGAGCCAGTGACACACACAGGACAACCTGGACCAGAGATAGGTCGAATGTGAGGAGGCAAAAGCCTTCTTAGGCCATAGCGGCCAATATTCATAGTATGAGTGCCACAGACCTCCATTAGTCTTACAGGTTTATGAGAAATATTTTTTATTTCAGAAAGCAATCTTCTGGCAACTTGTGGATCCCTGAATTCATCAATGTAACGGAGTTTCATCCTTTAACATTTCCTCAAATAGGGTCTCCTTAGCTTCCTTTTCATTTAATCGATAAAGGGCAAAACCTGCATGGACTATGACATAATCACCAATTTTTGGTACCTCATTAATAATATCCA
>CAZNJP010000070.1:0-10281 GCA_964573345.1 uncultured Syntrophobacter sp.
GAATTGGATGAAATAATGCAAAAGGCAAGGCCAAATCCAGCCCACTTTGCCTTATCTGAATTAGAAGGGAAGGGCTATATCAAGGCCATCATTACTCAAAATGTAGATAACCTACACCAGGCCGCGGGCAGTAGGAGTGTAATAGAATTTCATGGAAATGCAAAAAGACTGATATGCCTTGATTGTGGAAAAATATATCAAAGGGAAGAAATAGACAGATCTGTTTTAGTCCCAAGATGTAAATGCAATGGTCTGTTAAAACCAGATGTGGTGTTCTTTGGAGAATCTATTCCTGAAGAGGCCCTAAATTCAGCTAATCAAGAAGTAAATGCCTGTGATTTGATGTTAACAATTGGAACTTCTGCTGAAGTGGTCCCAGCAAATATCTTGCCCTGGGAGGCAAAGAGGTCAGGGGCAAAAATTATAGAAGTAAATCTAGAACGTACAAATCTTACAGATGAGATTACAGACATCTTTTTAAAAGGTTCTGCCAGCCAGATACTAACAATCCTATTAAAAGAAATTGGGTAAACGAAAAGGATTCGCTTTTTTGAAATTTGATTAAGCTAATGGTGGCGGTGCAGGGATTTGAACCCCGGACATGACGGATATGAGCCGTCTGCTCTACCACTGAGCTACACCGCCTAAAAGAATTTTAGACAAGATGTACCAAATTGTCAAGGTTACTCGATTGGGGCCTTAATTAAAGTCTCTGTGTTAGTAACACCATCGATAGCACCAATTTTTCCAACGATAATTTCTGTGAGCGCTTCAATATTTTCTGCCTCGATCATCGCAACTAGGTCATACCTTCCAAACACAGCATAAGCATACTTTACACTTGGTATACCTCGCAGACTTGCCAACACTGCCTTCACCTTACCAGGAGAAGTTTTGATTAAAACACCTGCTACCATTTTTTCCTCCTTTATTTATTTCGTTATTTCGTCAAATAGTTAAATAGTCAATTCTTAAACCAGTCAATGATTTGACGATTTTCGATTCAACCATTTAACGAATCAACGTTTTCTTTGCTTATAATAGATTTGACCTTATCCAAATTGGCCTTAAGCCTTATTAGTTTTTCATCCAAGGTCTTTACCTTCTCTCTTTCCTTTTCTACTATACCTTTTGGAGCCTTAGCAAGAAAATCCCTATTTTGCAATTTTCGCTGGGGGATGGATAATTCATCTATAAGTTTGGTAATTTCCTTATTAAGCCGTCTTTTTTCTGCCTCTAAATCTATAATGCCCTTAAGTGGCATAAAGATCTCTATATCTTGCCAAACTGAAGCAGAGGAATAAGTTGGCCTTTGGGCCTTAGTGTCTAAGAAAAGCTCTCCAATGACCCCTATATGAGTAATAGGCTCTTTATGTTTAGCTATTTTATCTAAGATGTCTTTGTTACCAGATAAAATAATCTTTATCTTTGCACTAGGTGGAATATTTATTTCTCCTCTCATATTTCTTATAGTCTTTATTAATCCTATCATAAGCCCCATCTCTACATTTGCCTCTTCGTCCTTAAGTTTTGCTTTAGAAGTAGGATATGGGCTTTCTAATATACTTCTTTCTCTTTCTACTGGTAAATAATGCCAGATTTCTTCTGTTACAAAGGGCATAAATGGGTGAAGAAGTCTTAAAATAGTAGATAAAGTTTCTAGTAATATTCCTTGTGTAATTTGCCTTCTTTCAGGGTCTCTAGATTGATAAAGAGTAGGTTTTATCCATTCTAGATACCAATCACAGAACTCATACCATATAAAATGATAAAGAGTATAAGCAGCCTTATCAAATTCATATGCCTCTAACAAATTGTTTACTGATTTGATTACGTCCTGCAACTGAGTGAATATCCAACGGTCAGCTACACTCCCTTTTTCTAGTGTAGGTTCTATATAATCCTCAACATTAAGTAAGGTAAAACGTGCAGCATTCCATAATTTATTGACAAAATGACGATATCCCTTAATGTACTTTTCAGAAAGTTGAATATCCCTTCCTTGAACAGCCAAAGAAATAAGGGTAAACCTTAGGGCATCTGTACCATATTTTTCTGTCATAACCAGTGGGTCAATAACATTCCCTTTGGATTTACTCATCTTTTGTCCTTTTTCATCTCGAATAAGGGCATGGATGTAAACATTATGAAAAGGGACCTCATGCATAAAGTGCAATCCTATCATTATCATCCTTGCTACCCAGAAAAACAGGATGTCAAAGCCTGTAATAAGAACTGAGGTGGGATAAAACACCTCTAACTCTCTTGTGTTTTGTGGCCAGCCTAATGTTCCAAAAGGCCAAAGGGCTGAGCTAAACCAGGTATCAAGAACATCTGTTTCTTCTTTGAAGGTCTTTCCTCCACATTTAGGACAAATCAATGGTTTTTCTTTGTCTACTACAATTTTACTACATTTTCTACAATGCCAAGCTGGAATGCGGTGGCCCCACCAAATTTGGCGTGAAATACACCAATCCCTAATATTGTACAACCAATCAAAATAGGTATTTTCCCAACTGCCAGGAATCAAATGAATCTTCTTTTCCTTTATAACAGCAATGGCAGGTTCAGCCAATGGCTTGGTGCGCACAAACCACTGTTTAGAAAGCAAAGGCTCTACTACGGTTTTACACCTATAACAATGTCCTACACTATGCTCTAATGGTTCAATCTTCTCTAAAAGCCCCTTTTTTTTGAGGTCATCTAGAATCCTTTCCCTGCAAGCAAAACGTTCTAGACCTTTATATGGCCCAGCTTTATCGGTCATAAACCCTACTTCATCAATGACCTTTATGACAGGAAGGTGGTGCCTCTTTCCGATTTCAAAATCATTTGGGTCATGTGCAGGTGTAACCTTTAAGGCGCCTGTCCCAAATTCTTTCTCTACATATGCATCAAATATAATAGGGATGGGCCGGCCTAAGATAGGAACAAGTACATATACACCTTTTAAATCCTGATAACGCTCATCCTCTGGGTGAACAGCTACGGCTGTATCCCCAAGCAAGGTCTCAGGTCTAGTAGTAGCTACTGTTACATATCCTTTTTTATCTTCTCTTAAGTAATGGATGTAATAAAGATTACCTTTATGAGGTTCATACTCTACCTCCAAATCAGCCAGGGCGGTTTGACATCGAGGGCACCAGTTTATAATGTAATTGCCTTGAAAGATAAGACCTTCTTTATAAAGCTGGATGAATACCTCTTTTACGGCCTCTGAGAAGCCTTCATCCATGGTAAATCTTTGATATCGCCAGTCACAGGCACATCCTAGACGCTTTAACTGGTCAACAATGCGATCTCCATAAGCTTCTTTCCATCGCCATACCTCTTTAACGAATTCCTCTTTGCCCAACTCTTGACGTATAATACCTTTTTGAGCAAGGTCCCTCTCTACTACAATTTGGGTAGCAATACCTGCATGGTCTGTGCCTGGGACCCATAGAACATTATAACCTTGCATCTTTTTATAACGGGCCATAACATCTTGTAGGGCGCAGTTTAAGGCATGTCCCATATGGAGCGAGCCCGTTACATTGGGTGGTGGAATGACCATGGAAAAGGGCTTCTTTTGTGATTTCAAATCTATTGAGAACAGTCCCTTTTCAAGCCAGTATTGATACCATTTTTCCTCTACCTGTTTTGGTTCATAGCTTTTTTCTAAGATTTTCCTTTCCATATTGTTTAATTCGTTAAATAGTTAATTCGTTAATTCGTTAAACCAGTCAATATTTGACCACTCCCCAATTTAATGGTTTTCAATTCAATGATTTACTATTCCACGATTTAACGATTATACGACTTAATTTCCTTATTGGCCAGTCTTTCATGAATGAGCTTTGCAACCCTTTCTCCAGAAAGGAGCATTCCTCCAAATATAGGGCCCATTCGATATGAGCCAAAGGTAGCATTAGCTGCCATGCCAGAGACAAATAGGCCTGGATAGGCCTCCTTTGTATTTTTTATTGTATCTGTCTCTCCAATCTCTGCCCAAAGGGGTTTTTCCCCTATCACTTTACCAGTAGGGGTAAGAAGAGGTTCTCCCATCTTCTTTTCAATAATCTTTGCTATCTCTGTGCCATGGCCAGTGGCATCTATTACATATTGAGCACGGATAGTCAATGGGTCTACCTCAAGCTTAGCCATTTCTATTATTGACCAATTTATCACCAATCCATTAATGTGCCCCTCCCTTACCAAGACATCCTCTACAGAAATGGTATTAAACACATTTACCCCGACCTGACAGGCCTTAGCACAAATCATGGTAATAGCCTCTACAGCATCTGCTGTATAATAATCTTTAGAAAAAATCACTGTTTTTATTCCAAATTCGTCTAAAATCCTCTTTCCTTCTGTTTGGACTACAATTTGGTTAAACAGCATTCCACCGCCCCACATTCCACCGCCAATGCTCAATTTCCTTTCAAAGACAGCCACTTTATGGCCATTTTTTGCCAAATAATAACCAGCTACTAGACCAGATGGACCTGCCCCCACAATGGCTACATCTAACATCAAACATCTTTTTAATTTTTCTGAAAATCTCTCTATAATGGCCTGAGTAATAGTGATTTCATCTAATGACATTTTCTTCTCCTTTAATCTGCGTAGTTCTCCAAAATCTTAATAGCGCCATAAGCGCACGCAGAAAGGCAATGTTTACACACAATACACCTTTCTTTTTCAAAAGATACAAGCATTGTTTTTCTATCAACTACAAAACACTGGCTGGGACATCCAGGGGCGCAGGCAGTGCAATGGACACATCGCTCTTTTAGCCAATGAATGCCCTCAATGACTGGTTTAATGTTTACCCCTATTTCTTTTAAATAATGTTTTGCACTTTCTAATGCCTTTTTGTCCCCATGAACCTCGATTACCAAACGTCCCTCTTTCCCAGGGGTTACACTGGCCTTAAGGATATTTATCATCAGATTATAATCATGGATTAGATGATAGGTAATGGGCCTTTCTATTGTCTCTTCAGGGAAGATAAGGAGATATTTCCTTTTAATTGTCATTATTTAACCTATCTATAGTTACAGCCGGTTGGGTCAAGGTAAATCTTCCTTGCTTAATCCAATTTTTTAGGGTATTTGCTACCTCTCTTGCCTTAGCATAACTAGAGAGTGTACAAGTAGGTATTTTCTTTCCTAGGATTTTGATATGGCCACTTTGAAGTTCTGCATAAGTTACCTCTGCTAAAACCTCTTCTTTGCTATTTGGATAAGACTCACCATAATCTATTACGGGCATGACAATGTTCTGATTTGTCACCAATGTGGAGGATAGAATTTCTTTATTCAATATAGGAATGGGTATGCCTATTCCTACTGCAAGGCTTACACCATAACCCTTTAGAGATACACCCCTTAGAAAGTGACTGCTCATCTGCTTTAGGTCTCCAATGGTGGCCAAGGTGCCAGCAGGGCCCATAGGAATGCCCTTTTCTGTCCTTGATGAATCTGGCATGTGTTGTGTTCCATGCCAAATGATATACCCAATTCCACCTCCCAAGAATATGCGTGTCCCTATACCTATGGTTTTGTAATAAGGGTCATTCATTAAAGGAGAAAATGTTCCAGCAGTAGCATAATGGGCACTCCCCAATTTGGGCAATAAGACACCCATATAGGTGTATACTACCTTATCTGAGAGGTTCACAGCTACATTATAATTTTGAGAGCTATTTCGGGGATTGAGGAGGATGGCATTATTTAAGCCTTTTAAATTTATAGGACAACTATATTTTTTACGGGGATAGCAATGGGTGCCATAAGAAAAAATACAAAGTTTGATGTCCTTTCCATTTACCAAATCCTCAATTACATGCCCACCTCCATATTTGAATGTCCCAGGATAAACCTTGTTTCTAGGGTCGTCTTCTGGTAGGGCAGTTGCACCTAGATAGATGTCGGCCGCTGCTAAACCACTATAAGCAGGGACGTTGTTTAGATAAACAGTTCCTCCCCCTGTTCTAATCTTTGGTTTAGGCTGGAAGAAATTTAGGAGTATCCCAGAGGAACACATAGGGCTAAATGTGCCGGTAGTTACTACATCTACTTCCTCTAGTGTCTTTTTTACTCCCTTTGTCTTTACTATATTTAATACTTCCTCTGCAGTTACTACAACTACCTTTCCACTTTTTATCTTTTTGTTAATTTCCTCTATAGTCCTCATATCTAGCTTTCACCAAGTTCCTTTTCCAATATCTTATAGGTTACTTTTTCTTGTAATCTCCTTAGCCCTGGGCTCAATTCTATCGGAAATTCCCTCTTTGGTTTTAATCTCTTTAGTTCTTCATCCAACTTTGAAAATTCTTCAAAAAATCTTTTTCTTATTTTATCTAAGGATTCAGGTGGTGAGATCCTTCTTCCTTCTTCCATTATAAGCTCCAAGACAGGTTCTCCTCCTTCTAAAGATTCATGGCGTAATGTAATTATATCTTTTTTTAGTTTTCCATTCTCTATAAAACGGTAGATTTGCTTTTCATCTACTAAGGTCTCTTTTCCGGCACTCAATTTTAGAACAGGCCTATTATCGTATTTAACTAATTTATAAGCAATATCTGTATAAGGGGCATCCGCGGAAACACCCATCTTGGTTCCCACACCAAAGGCATCTATCTCTGCACCTTTCTCTAATACCTCAGAAATCTTATATTCGTCAAAGCCCCCACTGACAAATATGGAAACATCGTTTAGGCCAGATTCTTTAAAAATTTTTCTTACTTGCTTACTTAGTTCAGGGGTATCTCCGCTATCCAAGCGCACACCTTTTAATTTTAACCCCCTTTCTTTTATTTCTTTTCCCACAATGACTGCTTTATGAGCACCACTGATGGTATCATAGGTATCAATTAAAAGCACTGTATTATCAGGGAAAATTTCAGAAAATGCACGAAATGCAGAAATCTCTTGGTCAAAGCTAAGAATAAAAGAATGGGCCATAGTGCCGAATGTAGGAATATTATAAAGCCTTCCTGCCAAAACATCACTTGTACCCATAAAACCAGCTATATAGCTTGCCCTAGCTACCTTTAGAGCAGCATCAATACCATGGGTCCTCCTTAGGGAAAAATCCACCAATTTTCTTCCCTTGGCTGCATAAAAACACCTAGCTGCCTTAGTAGCAATGCTTGATTGGAAATTAATGATATTAATAATCAAGGGCTCTACTAATTGAGCCTCAATAATTGGGGCTGTTATCTCTAAAATGGGCTCATTTTTAAAAAATATCCTTCCTTCTGGAATGGCAAACACATCCCCTGTAAAATGTAAATTACTTAAATAATGCAAAAAATCAGAGGAAAATAGCTTAGTATTTTCTAAATAGTCCAAATCCTCTTTAGAGAATTTTAGATTTTCTAGAAATGTCAATACATCCTCCAGGCCTGCGCTAACAAAATAACCGCGATTAGGGGGGTATTTTCTGATAAAAAGGCTAAATGTAGCAGGTGTAAACATCTTATATTTAAAATAACAGGCAGCCATAGTAAGTTCATAAAGGTCTGTAAATAGTGCCAAATTGTTAAAATGTGTAGACATTTTCTGATAGATAATCCTTTATCTCCATTTTTGCAATACTTAGGATTGCAATTAAGGAAAAGGGGATTATAATTAGAGTCAACTATATAATGACTCGCATCTATTTTCTTTTACTAATCTATTTAATAATATCTCCTTTTATTATTTTACAGGGTTGCGTAAAGACCATTACTAGTGGGCAAATAAGAGGGAATTTGATAGAGGTCTTAAATAATATAAACTCTTATTGTTATGAGATGGAAATGGATATGGAAACGTCTATAGAAGATTCAACCCAAATTGTAAAATCAAATGGCAATGGAAATATAGATACTAAAAACAAAAGGATGAAAATATCCATCAATATCAATGAAACTCCTGATAAAGGAAAATCCAAATCAACTCAAACTGAAATTTATATCTTTGATGTTATGGAATATATTCAATCTGGGAAAGATGGTAAGTGGATAAAATTTGAGGTGCCCAGAAATAAGTTAGATAGTGAGAATCAGCTTAAGAAACAGATGAAGTTGGTTATGACATCCAAGATAAAAACTTTAAAGGAGGAAAGGTATAAAAGCATTGATTGCTATGTGCTTAGCATAGAACCTGATAAACAGTCTTTCTGGAAAATAATAATGGGCCAAGAAGAAGAACACCCCCTTTTAAAATTGCTTAATTTAGACTATGAGAATGTAGTTAAGCAGGCAGATATGAAGGTCTGGATAGAAAAAAATACATTTTTCCCAATAAACTGTATTATGCAAATGAAGGCTGTAATAGAAAGAAAAATAATGAAAGCACCATTTAACATGATAATTAATACAAAACTGGCTTACAGATACTATGACCATAATAAGCCATTGGCTATTAAACTTACTAAACAGGCAAAAAAGGCAGAAATTTATGAAGAGGAATGGGATTAAAAAAAAGAATGCCCTTCTAAGTACTACTTAGAAGGGCCACTGTAGCCCATAAACAAATCCAAATAGGTATTATTTCCACATATACATCCAGATCTTATCTTTATCAACGCTTTGGGTCATAGGAAGGCCAGTATCTGACCAGGAGACTGATTGGTCTTTATCAAGTAAATCTGCTGTTACCGTTCCAGGTGCCATACCTTTAGGGTTCCTTCCAGGATAGCCCCTGTATCCATTATAGGCTCCTTTGTAGCCAGAACCCTGAAAACCACCACGGCCACCACGCTTCCCTACTGGTTTTGCAGCATCTGCCTCTTCTTTCAATGCATTATCAATTTCATAAACAGTGGTATAACCCAAGCTTTCTAGATAATCAGCACCAGCGCTACTGCGATGTCCACTCCTACACATAAGTATTAGGGGCTTTGTCTTATCAGGAAACGTTTTCTGAACAAGGCGACCAAATAGTCTTTTAACCACTATTCCACCAGCTTTAACTTTTTCATCTCCTGAGAATTGATATGCCCAGATCTTCCATGGAATATTATATGGTGTTGTTCCATCAGGCAGTTTACATGTTCCTACCCACAAAAACTCTGCTGTTGTCCTGACATCTATAAGGGTAGCTTCGCCAGCTGCCACCATCTCATATGCCTTTTGGGCAGTTATTTGTTCAAATGCCTTTGCACTGCCTATAGACATCACTGATACTACAAATATTACTACTGCTAAAACTCCAATTACTTTTTTCATCTTCCCCTCCTTTCCTTTGTACTTAATCCCTAAATCCTTAATCCTGTTTTTATCACCTCCTCTCATTCTAATCTTCAATTGCCTCAACCTTTCCTTCCATAATCTCCTTCATTATTGCCTCACGGGTCTCCTCATCAGCTTCTTTTAGCGTAGGCATTATTGTCTTAACAATTGCTTCCCTTTGTGCCTTTTCTATTTCCTTACCAGTTTCAGGCACTTCAGCTTTTTCCTCAACCTTTGGTACTGGAGGTACTGGACCCATTTCTGTCTTTATCAGTATTAGCTTTGCAATTTTTGATTCACCTGGCTTAATCTCTTTTCTGGATATGACTACATAATTCTTAACACCACAAACTTGCATCAATTTTTTGATGCCTTCTTCTGTTTTTAATTCCTTGAATTTTGTACTAATTTTTTTATCTGGTAGAATTTTCTTGTTAAAGATTTCTATCTTGCCCTTTTCCTCCAATGCTTTAAAAACCATCCTGGTATCTATATTTTTTATATCAACAGATAGCATCCCTTTATTAAACTCAATGTTCAGTCCTTCCTTTGTAACATCTGTGGCATCAGCATTTGACAAAAATATGAAAAAAGCAATTACTATACAAAGAAATAAAACCAAGTTTTTTCTAATCATGTACCTCCTCGTATATTAGCTTTACATTGAAATAGCGTAAAACTAAAAATATGTCAAGTCTTTTTTGAGAAAACAAACTAAGAACTATTTTGTATAAGCTAGATTTTTAGTAACCGTTCACGGGTTTAAAGGTTCAGGGTTCAAGCCTGCCCTGGCGCGACGGAAGTTACACCTAAGTGAGGAGTCTGTCTGTTAATGAATCTGTGCATGTTTTGCAATGCGTCAATTAAGCCAGGTCTGGGCCAGGGGTTAGAAAGCGATGAAAATTGACGGTTTGAAGATATTGAGGCCTGGCAACTGGCACTTGCTGGCTTATGAGCAGGGCCGGCGAAATAAGAGCAACCCTGAACGGTGAACCCTGAACCTGTGAACGATTGCAAAAAAATTTATATTGACAAGCTGCTTTGGACTGAATAGATTCTATCTGTGAATTGGC
>CAZNJP010000071.1:0-6182 GCA_964573345.1 uncultured Syntrophobacter sp.
TTCGGTTTGAACTGTGGTATTTTCACTTTTAGTGCCTCCTTTGTTGTTTTATTTTTTATTAAAGTTACTAAATTTTATAACACAAAAGAGGCACTCTTGCTAGCTTTTTTAAGAAATTAAATTGCTTTTTCGAAAACTACTTATCGCCATATATGCATAATCTGGGATGATCTTGTTTTCCAAAGGCAATCGATGATTACATTGCTAAATTAAGTCCTCTTCCACATCATATATCAATGCGACACTATCGGTTTCTCTTCATTATGTCAAGTAATTACCTCCGTCCCCTTTATCTTTTTTCGGGGAGAGTTCATTAAATTTAAGTTTGACCTTAATCCTTTCCTTTTCTCTAATCCCATCTTTTCCCCTAAATGTAGGCACTCCACTCTCAGCAGATATCCCTGCACCTGTTAATGCCACTAATCTTTTACTATTTAAAACCTTACCTTTTGCCTCTTGAATTATTTCTTCCATCTAGGGTTTGCTTAAAATCCTTAACCTTACAAGGGCAGTACCTTTCTCAATTATACCAATCTTTTTGGCGGCTGCACAGGAAAGGTCAATAATCCTTCCTTTCACAAATGGCCCTCTATCATTTATTCTAACAATTACGCTTTTTCCATTCTCCAGATTTATTACCTTAACATAGGTGTTAAGCGGAAGGGTTTTGTGGGCAGCAGTAAGTTCATTTCCTGTATAAATCTCCCCACTGGCTGTGGGCCTTCCATAAAATTCAGACCCATACCAAGAGGCAATACCTTCCATCTTAGGGCCCTTAGGGATGGGATAACTAAGGACATTGTAAGTGGTTTTTCCCACAATTTCTACAGTCTTCACCCCTACCTTCACAGGGAAGGTGACCACCTTGACAAGAGTACAGCTAGAAAATAAAAAAAGGAAGAAAAATAAGAAGTATTTCATGATTATGAAACTAAAGTGAAGTTATCTTTTTGTCAAGAAAGGCCTTTATTCAAATTATGCAATAATTTTTTTCTATTCCACAGGGTTATATTAAAAAGATGAAGTTATTCCTTATTTTAAAAATACGTTCCATTTTTGGCAAAACAGGGCCTGAAGCAAAGCCCCAGCATAAAAAGCGTTGCTATTTATATAATCTGGGTTTATTTATTTTCCTTGTCCTTTTTCCTCAATTAAGTACTGGTGCATCCTATGGTGATGCAATCATTGTAGGAACTATTGGTGAGCCCAGTAACCTTATCCCTCCCTTGGCCTCAGATAGCGCCTCCCATGAAATTGCTGGTTTGGTTTATAATGGCTTAATAAAATATGATAAAGATTTAAATATCGCTCCTGATCTGGCAAAATCCTGGGAGGTCTCAAAAGATGGTTGCACGATTACATTTTATTTAAAAAAGGAGATAAAATGGCACGATGGGCATCCCCTTACAGCAAAAGATGTGCTATTTACATATAAAACCATGGTTGACCCCTCTACTCCTACCCCTTATAGTGGTGATTTCTTAGAAATAGAAAAGGCAGAGGCAGTAGATGATTATACATTTAGAGTACATTACAAAAGGCCATTTGCCCCAGGGCTCTCTAGCTGGGGCATCTCCATTTTGCCAGAACATCTGCTTTCAGGTAAAGACATTACTAAAAGCCCACTAATCCGCCATCCTATAGGCACTGGTCCTTATAGGTTTAAAAAATGGATTAGTGGACAAAAGGTGATTTTAGAGTATAATTCTAATTACTTTGAGGGTCGTCCATACATAAACTGGCATATCTCAAGGGTTATTCCAGATATGGCTACCATGTTTTTAGAACTAAAGGCTGGTGGAATTGACTATATGGGGCTTACCCCCTTGCAATATAAGAGGCAGACAGAGACATCCTTATTTGAGAAAAATTTTCATAAATACAGGTATTTAGCCGGAAGCTATACATATTTGGGATACAATCTAAAATGTCCTTTATTCAAGGATAAGAAGGTAAGGCAGGCCATTTCTTATGCTATCAACAAAAAAGAGATTATAGATGGTGTACTATTAGGTCTGGGCACTATAGCAACTGGCCCTTATAAGCCTGATATGTGGGCATATAATCCAGATGTAAAGAGATACCCATATAATCCAGAAAAGGCAAAGCAGTTGCTCATGGAGGCTGGTTTTAAGGATACCAATGGAGATGGGATTTTGGAAAGGGACGGGCATCCATTTATCTTTACCATCATTACAAATCAAGGAAACTTAAATCGCCTCAATACAGCCCAAATCATTCAATACAGACTTAGGCAAATAGGGATTAAGGTAAAGATTAGGGTAATAGAGTGGGCATCTTTTATTAAGGAATTTATTGATAAAAGACGATTTGAGGCCACTATTTTAGGCTGGACCACCCCTCCAGAACCAGACCTATATGATGTTTGGCACTCTAGCAAAATAGGGCCAGGTGGTTTAAACTTTATTAGTTATAAAAATCCTGAAGTAGACAGATTGATTGAAAAGGCAAGGCATACATTTGATACTGAACAAAGAAAAGAGTGCTACTTCCGCATTCAAGAAATCTTGGCAGATGAGCAGCCTTATACATTTCTCTATGTGCCAGATGCCTTGCCCATTGTCCACGCAAGATTTAAGGGGATTGAGCCAGCACCAGCAGGCATCTCTTATAATTTTATAAAGTGGTATGTACCTAAAGGGCTTAGGCGTTACACCATACTACCTTAATTATAAAGGAGGAAACATGGGGATAAGGATTGGAATCAACGGCTTTGGTAGGATAGGAAGGTATCTATTCAGGGTTGTTCATGACAGAAGGCCTGATTTAGAGATAGTGGCAGTAAATGCAAGGGCAGGGGTAGATACCTTGGCACACCTTTTAAAGTATGATTCTGTACATGGGAGGTTTCCAGGTGAGGTAAAGGTGAAAGGAAATAAAATGGTTGTAGATGAGAGGGAGGTAACAATTGCCAATATTACTGGTAATTTAACCAAGCTGCCCTGGAAGGAATTAGGTGTGGATATAGTTTTTGAGACTACTGGTAAATTCAGGGATAAGGAGAGGAATATAGGGCACCTGCGGGCTGGGGCAAAAAAGGTGATTATTGGCGCACCAGGAAAAGGAGTAGATAATACTATTGTTATGGGCGTAAATGAAAAGACTTATGACCCTGAAAGACATCATATCATTTCAAATGCCTCTTGTACTACAAATTGCTTCGCCCCAATTGTAAAGGTAATTCATGAAAATTTTATTATAAAAAAGGGTTTAATGACCACTGTTCATGGTTATACTATGGGACAGCGCATATTAGATGGTTCACATAAGGATTTACGTAGGGCCAGGGCTGCAGCACTTAGTATTGTGCCTACAACTACTGGTGCAGCAACTGATACAACTAAAGTAATCCCAGAACTTGAAGGAAAATTAGCTGCAACGGCTATACGTGTTCCTACACCTGATGTAGCTATTACAGACTTTGTAGCAGAAGTAGAAAGAAAAACAAATGTTGACAAAGTTAATAGTGCCTTTAAAAAGGCCTCAGAAGCTGATTTGAAAGGTATCCTTGGCTACAACGAAGAGCCCTTAGTATCTACAGATTATATTGGAAGCCCTTATTCAGCTATTGTAGACGGGCCTTTGACTAAAGTAATGGATGAAAATCTGGTAAAGGTATTTGCCTGGTATGACAATGAAGCAGGGTTTGCATACAGAATGATTGATTTGGCACTATATATAGGAAGATATCTATAGATTTTAGATGTTAGATTTGGAGAAATTGCTTAATAAGTATATAGCACAGGCTAAAGCCTGCCTGCTTAGCTGCGCAAGCTAGCATAACATGGGTCAATTTAGCTGCCATGATAAAAAATTCATTAGGAAAATCTATATTAACAGACTTCATAAATTTTAGATATTCTAAGTACTGCTTTGTGATTAAACTAATAGGTATATCATAAATGTCTATTTTGTTCTTATGGATTAAATGTAATAGTAGATCCAAAGAATTCTCAGATATTTTAAATCTGTTCATGGTATATTTATATCAAGCCTGTTACATTCCCATAAACACCAAAAACCATAAGACTCCTTTAAAAAGACTTATAGAACATTTATAACTATCTTTATGGGGAAGGCAATAAAATTAAGGAATATAAGTGAAACTTATTACAGAGCAAGAATTGCTTTTAATTTTTAGCACATACTTAACACGGTCAAATTTTTAATTTATAATGAATTTTTACAAAATTATTGGGAGGTTATTATGAGGGTAACATTATCGGTTATAAAGGCAGATATTGGTGGATATGTAGGACATTCAAGTTCACACCCAAGGATTTTAGAAATGGCTAACGAATCGCTATCCAGTGCGAAAGAAAAGAACATTCTAATTGATTATCATGTAACAAGATGTGGTGATGATTTGGAGCTTATAATGACACACGATAGGGGCATAGAAAATGATGAGATTCACAGCCTAGCATGGGATACATTTATTGAATGTACTGAGCTTGCCAAGGAATTAAAACTCTATGGTGCAGGTCAAGATTTGCTTTCAGATGCATTTTCAGGAAATATACGTGGTATGGGCCCTGGGTTTGCAGAGATGGAATTTGAAGAAAGAAAAAGTGAACCTTTCATAATATTTATGGCAGACAAGACATCACCAGGTGCATGGAATCTTCCCCTTTTTAAAATATTTGCAGACCCATTTAATACTGCAGGATTGGTAATAGACCCAAATATGCACAAGGGATTTATATTTCAGGTCTTAGATGTCTTTGAGGATAAGAGGTACACCTTATCGTGCCCAGAGGATATGTATGACCTTTTGGCCCTTATAGGGGCTACAGGAAAGTATGTCATTCAAAGCATTCATAAAAAGGGAAGCAATGAGATTGCAGCAGTTGCTTCTACACAAAAATTGGGGCTTATGGCAGGAAAGTATGTAGGAAAGGATGACCCTGTATTAATTGTAAGGTCTCAAAGTGGGCTTCCTGCTGTAGGAGAAGTTTTAGAACCCTTTTCCTTTCCTCATCTTGTTGAAGGATGGATGAGGGGCTCTCATAATGGGCCATTTATGCCTGTAAAATTTGATCAGGCAAATCCATCAAGGTTTGATGGCCCTCCCAGGGTAATAGCTGCAGGATTCCAACTCAGCAATGGAAAATTGATAGGCCCCAGAGATATGTTTGATGACCCAAGCTTTGATGAGGCAAGAAAGAAGGCCAGTGAAATTGCCGATTATATGAGGCATCATGGTCCATTTCAACCCCATCGTCTATCTTTATCTGATATGGAATATACAACTTTACCAAAGGTTATGGATATTATAGCTAAGGAGCTTAAATTTGAGATCCCTCGAGAGCCTGATTTAGAAAAGGCAATTAAAGATAAATATAAGTTTCTAAAAGATGCTCAGGTATTAGTTCCTGATGGCCCGCAATTTGATAGGGTCCTAAAGGTTATTGCAAAAGAAGGGGCAATTTATTTTGAACAGGTAGCCAGAGATGGGGCAAGGATAGGTTTGGGTTGTGGCAGAACCATTGCAAGCCTTATTGCAAACTTAGAGCCAGGAAGATTCTCTAAACTCAAAATATATCCCTTATCTATTACCCCTATGATAAAGGTAGCAGGGCTTTCATCCAATGTCCTGGTAGAGCAAATGGTAGCAAAATATCCAGATGCCGCTGCCTTTAATCTTCCATCTGTGCCTGTTTCAAGCAAGGAAGAGTATGAAAAGGAATATCTGAGAATTCCAGAAGTTAGAGAGATTTATGAGCAAAGCCAGGATGTAGATATATTTTTGGTAGGCATTGGCTCAATTGAACTTGAGACCCCTGGTTTTGCACAATTGGCCTATCTGCAAAGTGGAATAACTCCTGAACAACTAAAAGAAAAGGGGGTAGTAGCGGAGATAAACATGGCCCCAATTAATGAAAATGGTGAGCCTCTAGTAGAAGTTGGAGAGGGAAATTTAAAAGACCTTGCAAAGAGGATGGTTGGTGTAAGTCTTACACAACTTAGAAAAATGGCAAAAAGGGATGATAAGTGGGTAATAGCTGTGGCAGGAGGAGAAGAAAAGGTTAATGCTATAAAGGCTGCCTTAAATGGTAGCTATTTTAATGTGCTTATAACTGATTCCTTTGTTGCCCATAAGCTATTGAAATAAACAGGCTCCAAGACACAAACTGCAAGATACAAGCTACAGGACGAGC
>CAZNJP010000071.1:6282-10246 GCA_964573345.1 uncultured Syntrophobacter sp.
CATTTGACATTTTTATATCCTGTATCGTGCAATTTTATTCATTTTTTAAGGATGATTGACCTGTGGTTTCTAATACACTAAACCATAGTGGACTTTGAAAATCAATGTATTTTCTTTTCATAATAGATGCCTTTATAGGAATATGCACATAATGACCACGCCAAGCACTTATTAACATCTCTGTCTTCCCTGCCATGCCTGCATGAACTGCATTTTGTGCTAAAAACCCACAATAAATATGGTCGCTGGCATTTGCTGGTAGACTTCTAATAATATAACTGGGGTCAATGTACTTTAAGGTAATAGGAATATGTAAGCGGGAAAAATATGCCTTTATCTTTTCCATCAAAAATCTTCCAATATCTCCCAAACGAGGGTTGCCAGACTCGTCTGTACCCAAATGTTGATTTTTAAAGAATTTTTGTCCAGCCCCTTCTGCTACTACAATCACTGCATGCCTTCTTCTCTCTAGGCGCTCTTTTAAGGCAAGCAACAGCCCTTTTTCTCCATCTAAATCAAATTCCACCTCTGGAATTAAGGTGAAATTTACCTCTCTTAAGGCCAAGGTAGCATAGGTAGCAATAAAACCAGAAAAACGCCCCATAAACTTTACCAGGCTAACGCCATTGTATGCGCAGAGGGCCTCTGTATGGGCAGCCCGAATGGCCTCTGTGGCCTTCTCTACAGCAGTATCAAAGCCAAATGTCTTTTCTACTAAATAGATATCATTATCAATGGTCTTGGGAATGGCAATCACTGCACACTTTAGACCTTGCTCCCTTATCTCATCACAGATTTCAGAGGCTGCGTGCAATGTGCCATCTCCACCAATCATGAACAATATGCCTATATTTAAACGGTTTAAGGTATCTACAATCTCACTTATATCCTGAGGTCCACGAGAGCTGCCCAGGATAGTGCCGCCCATTTCATGGATGCTGGCTACACTTTGCGGGGTAAGCTCAACTAGTTCATGTCCATATTTCGGGACAAATCCTTGCAAACCGTATTTAAATCCATATATATTGTGCACTCCATAAGCATAATGGAGTTCTAATACCAGGGCCCTAATGACATCATTTGTCCCTGGACACAATCCACCACAGGTCACTATCCCACATTTTAATTTTGCTGGATCAAAATATATCTTCCTCCTGGGACCAGCCATCTCAAAGGAAAGTAGTGCTTTATTTTTCTTTAACCTTTCGCTTACATAAGATTCAACGATATTTATCAAAACCCGCTCATTTTCTTTAATAAATACATCCCCACGCTTAGTAATAGGGGAATCTACCTTAGTTTTCCCTAAACTGGTAATTTTTGTCTTTATATCGCCAATCAATTCTACCATTTTAAGCTTCTATTTAATTTATTAATTTAATTTTAATTTAATTTACATTCATAACCTATTTTTATAGCAAAGGCAATAAATTGAGATGCACTTTCTACCTGCCATTGACAAAAATATCTGTAGTAAGTATAGAATAACTTAGTGGATTCAAAGTTCAACCACTGTTATTGATAAAAGATTGATAAAGGTATTTGCCTGATATGACAAGGAAGCAGGTTTTGCATACCGGATGATTGAATTGGCCTTATATATAGGAAAATATCTATAAGGAGAGGGATATGCTTTACATAAATGAAATCGATATTAAAGGTAAAAAGCTATTTATTAGGACAGATTGCAATGTACCATTAGATAGAAATTTAAATATTACAGATGATACTAGAATTCGTAGGATTTTACCTACTATAAATCATGCATTAGATGAGCATGCCATAATTATTCTTTGTTCTCATTTAGCTAGGCCTGGTGGTAAGAGGATCCCTGAGTTGAGTTTAGCCCCTGTGGCAAGGCGTCTTTCTCGACTTTTGAAAAAGGAGGTACGTTTAGCACCAGATGTAATAGGGAATAAGGTAAAAAACATGATTAATGCTATGCAACCAGGTGATATACTATTTTTAGAAAATCTCCGCTTTCATCCTGGGGAAACAAAAAATGACCCAGAATTTTCTAAAGAATTGGCTGAATTAGCAGATATATACATAAACGATGCCTTTGCCGTAGCCCATCGTGCAAATGCATCAGTAGTTGGCGTGCCTGAATTTATGCCCATTTGTGCCGCTGGTTTTCTTATGAAAGACGAGCTCACCTATTTTCATCAAGCACTAGAGGCTCCTGCTAGGCCTCTGGTAGCAATAATTGGAGGAAGAAAGGTCTCAGATAAACTAGATGCCCTTGAAAACCTTTTAAACAGGGTAGATAAGATAATTATTGGAGGGGCCATGGCCAATACCTTTCTTAAGGCCATAAAATATGAAGTAGGTAAATCATTTGTTGAAGAGAATCTCCTAGAAACTGCAAGAAAATTGGTAAAGAAAGCAAGGAGAAATGGTATAAAGATTTATTTGCCTGTAGATTGTGTGGTAGCAGATAGGATAGCACCCGATGCAGAGACAAAGGTCACTACTATTCAAGAAGTGCCAAAAAATTGGTATATTTTAGATATTGGTCCAGCTACTACAACGCTATTTTCAGAGGCATTGCAGAATTCAAAGACCATTATTTGGAATGGGCCCATGGGTGTATTTGAAATGGATGCATTTAGCCGTGGCACACTGTCCATGGTCCATCATATTACCAATACATATGCCCTAACTATTGTAGGGGGAGGAGACACTGATGTGGCGATTCAAAGGGCTGGCGGTTGGGAAAAGTTCTCCTACATTTCTACAGGAGGTGGTGCATTTGTAGAGCTATTAGAGGGAAAGACATTGCCTGGTGTAGCTGCTTTAGAGAAGTGTGAAAAGAGGATGAAAAATGAATAGAAGGCCTTTTATTGCTGGTAATTGGAAGATGTATAAAACTGTATCAGAGGCCACCTCCCTAGCAGAGGAGACAGCCGGTGGCTGTCAAGATGGGGTAGAAGTGGCTATTGCCCCTCCTTTTACTGCCCTTTATGCAGTAAGTAAAAAGATCAAAGGTACTTTATTAAAATTAGCAGCCCAAAATGTGTTTTGGGAAAACGAGGGTGCCTACACAGGGGAGGTTTCCCCTATTATGTTAAAGGATATAGGCTGTGATTATGCTATCATAGGGCACTCTGAAAGGCGCCAATACTTTGGTGAAGATAATGAGATAGTAAACAAAAAGATACTGGCAGCAATAAAAACAGGACTAGTGCCTATTTTATGTATAGGAGAAACATTAAAGGAAAGAGAAAGGGGTAAGACATTTGAAATAGTTAAAGATCAACTGCTATCAGCCTTAAAAGGCATTTTATTAACTGGTGCAGATAAATTGGTCATTGCCTATGAGCCTGTTTGGGCCATCGGCACAGGGCTCACTGCTACCCCGGACCAGGCACAGGAGGTGCATAGTTATTTAAGGCAGCTTTTAGTTGAAAGATTGGGGAAAGTGGCAGAAAATATAAGGATTCTTTATGGGGGCAGTGTTAAACCTGAAAACATTTTTGACTTAATGGAGAAAGAAGACATAGACGGTGCTTTGGTAGGGGGGGCAAGCCTAAAGGCAAGCACATTTTTAAAGATTATTCACTATAGCAGTAAGTAGTAGGAGGGTAAAATGTTTAGTTTGATTTTGATATTGCATTTAATGGTGTGTGTTATGTTAATATTTATTATTTTGCTTCAGCGTGGTAAGGGGGCACAGATGGGTGCAGCATTTGGTGGATCAAGTCAAACAGTCTTTGGAGCAGCAGGACCAGCCACATTCTTAAATAAGTTTACAGCTCTGCTAGCCATACTTTTTATGGTTACCTCTTTGGCCTTAGCCTATCTTTCTAGTTATCAGAAGCAAAAATCCATTGTTCACAAGCCTGCAGTAACTGAACCTCAAAGGGAAATCCCTGCAGAAAGGATGCCTGTCCAAAATTAGTAAGAAGATGCTGGATACTCGATGCATGATACAGGATATAAGACATATAGTGACAAAAGTAAA
>CAZNJP010000072.1:0-10072 GCA_964573345.1 uncultured Syntrophobacter sp.
TCCTTTTTGTCTAGTATTTTTTTATTTTTACCCGAATTTTTTGAGATGTTACATTAATCTCAACTGATGTCTAATCAAATTTTGTTTAGGATTTAAATAATCTATATGGACATACCTTAAAAATGCGGGTAAACTCCTAGAAGAGAGAACTTTAGTGGATGTTTTACATAACATAAAAAGTCAACTGAAGTATAGTTGGTTTCCATTTTTTGGCCGCTTTGGCACACTGACCCCTGTACAGATAGCCACAATACCACACCTCTTGGCAGGAAAAAATATAATTGTCTCCTCTCCAGCAGCTAGTGGAAAGACCGAGGCTATTTTGGCACCACTGGTAGAAAAGGTAATAGGAGAAAAAGAGCTAAGTTTGGTCTATGTAGCCCCTACTCGTGCCTTGGTAAATGACCTCTTCTATCGATTAAAAGGGATACTGATGGCCTGTGGTTTAAAAAGTACGGCCCGTACAGGGGACAGACCCCATATGCCAAATGTTTTACCCAATATATTATTTACTACCCCAGAATCCTTTGATTCTCTTCTTTGTCGCTATCCAAAGATATGGTCAAGCTTAAAGGTGGTGGTCTTGGATGAGATCCATCTAATTGATAATACTTACCGTGGTGATCAATTAAGGGTATTAATCAAACGTTTGACTTTAGAATATGTAAAAGACCTAATATTTGCTGCACTCTCTGCTACCTTGGCAAGGCCCAAGGCAGTGGCTGAACGCTATTTTAGTCCCCAGGCAGTGATAAATGTTGGGATGCCCAGAAAGGTCAATCTATATCTAATGAATAATTGGAAAGAAATCATTCAATTTTTAAGAGAAAAAAGATGGCATAAGGTAATTACATTTTGCAATACCCGTAAGGATGTAGAAAGGCTTTATCTTGAAATATCAAAAATTTGGCCCAAAGAGCGAATCTTATTACACCATGGTAGCCTTTCAAAGGGTGTGCGTGAAGAAACTGAAAAGATGCTAAAGGAGTGGTCATGGGGCATATGCATCTCAACTATGACATTAGAGGTAGGGATTGATATTGGCGATTTTGATGCAGCAATCCTTTATCATCCACCCACTACCCCCTCTTCTTTCCAGCAGAGGATAGGCAGGGCATGTAGAGAAGATGAGGACTTTGAGGTTATTGGCTACTACGGGAATGATGCAGAAAAAGAGTGTTTTAATTTTTATACAGAACTGGCAAACCAGGGTTTAATAGAGGAGATAGAGTATAACCCAGACCTTTCAGTGGCTGTACAACAGATATTTTCTTTGCTTTATGCCCACCCAGGCGGTGTAGATGAAGAAAGGATGATGGATATCCTAAATCCTATCTGTTTAAAAGAAACAGCAAAAGAGATTATAGCCCACCTTTTAGAAAAAGAATGGCTTACTATTAGACACAGTTGCATCTTTGCTACAGAAAAATTGATGAATTTAGGAGAACGTGGGTTTATCCATTCTAACATCCCAAATCAGGGCCATTTTCAAGTAATAGAATTAAATACAGGAAGGCTAATGGGTGAGATATGGACTTCTGCAACTGAAGGAAATGTATTTGTCCTTGCTGGTCGCTGTTGGCAGATAGTAAATGTAAGGAAGAGAAAGCTATATGTAAAATTAATCTCTGCCTACCCTAAGAAGATTTATTTTAAGAAAAGGCCCTGTAGGGGGGCATTTACTCCTTATTTACCAGAGCACTTAAGAAGGTAAAGGTTTTTTTAAGTATTTTAACAAATTTTTAACAGAATGGTTATTATTTTGTCATAAACTGTTATCATGATTTTTATATGAGAAAAAAGGTGTTTATGGTTTAATCCTTGTCTTTGACTAACTTGTTTGTTAATCTTAGTTGTGCTTCCTAAGAAAGTCATCAAGGCATTGCAAAAAATTGTTGGGAAAAATTATGTTTCGGTAACAAAGGAAGATCTTTTGTGTTATGCCTATGATGCCACACAGATTACCTCATTGCCAGATGCAGTAGTATTCCCTCATTCTTCAGAGGAAATTTCTAAGGTCATGCGGCTTGCCAATCAGTATTTATTTCCTGTAGTCCCCAGGGGGGCAGGCTCTGGCATGTCAGGTGGGGCTGTGCCTATAAAAGGTGGTATAGTATTGGCTATGTCCCGTTTTAATCGCATCCTAGAGATTAATGAAAATGACATGTGGGCATGGGCAGAACCAGGTGTGGTTACAGAGGATTTAAAAAAGGCAGTAGAAGAAAAGGGACTGTTTTATCCACCTGACCCAGCAAGTAAGGGTTTTTCTACTATTGGTGGAAATGTAGCAGAGTGTGCTGGTGGACCTAAGGCTGTTAAATATGGAGTAACAAAGGATTATATCTTGGCCTTAGAAGCAGTTTTACCTACAGGAGAAATTATTCAAACAGGGAAAAAGACCATAAAAGGAGTCACTGGTTATGATCTAACCTCATTCCTAGTGGGTTCAGAGGGCACATTGGCCATATTTACAAAAATTCTGCTAAAACTTATACCACTTCCCGAAGCTCACGGTACAGTGCTTTTAGCAATCAAAGATTTGGAAATCTTACCCAATGTAATGTATCAACTACTTAAGGCACCATATTTACCTGCGGCCATCGAATTTATAGATGATTTGTGTGGGAGGTGCATAGAGGATGAGTTCCATTTGGGTTTACTTAAGGATGCCCATGGATGGCTATTGATTGAGGCAGATGGAAATAAAAATAGTGTAAAAGGAACGTTGGAATTTATAAAAGAAATGGAAAATAAAATGGATATAAATGTTTTAAAAATGGGAGATGAAAATATTTGGGAGATAAGAAGGGCCATTTCGCCTGCTCTATTTCGCTTAGGGAAAAAAAAGATTAGCCATGACATCGTTGTACCTAGAAGTAGGCTTTTGGAAATGATTAAGGAAATAAAATCATTGAGAAAGGAATATAATATTTCTGTACTTTGTTTTGGCCATATAGGGGATGGAAATCTTCATGTAAACATATTGTTTGAAGAAGACAAAAAAAATCAAGCAGAAACAATAACTGCAGAGGTCATTAAGACTACTCTTTCTTTAGGAGGGACTATTACTGGAGAGCATGGAGTTGGCCTAACCAAGGCACCATTTTTGCCCTGGGAGATAAAATATGAAGTAATAGGGTTAATGAAGAGGCTAAAGGAGGCATTTGACCCAAACAATATCCTCAATCCAGGAAAGATATTTTAAGAACGTTCACCACAGAGGTCACAGAGAAGGCGTTAATAATTTTCCTAATTCTCTGCGAACTCTGTGTACTCTGTGGTAAACTATTAAGATATTTTAATATGAAAATAGGCATTTATTTCCATCGCGATTTTGATGGCCTTGTATCGGCTGCCTTAGTGGCCGACTATGCCAGTGAAAAATGGAAGGGCTCTATTAAATTTTACCCAGTAGGCCACGGTTATAAAGAAAAGTGGTTAAAATCGCCACTTAGGGGAGATATTACTTATGTGGTAGATTTTGTATTCCATGAAGGTGCAACCTTTTGGTTTGATCACCATCAAACAGGCCTTGAACATTATTCAGGCCCTTTAAATAAAGAACGTCATTTCTTTGATCCATCTAAATCATCTTGTGCTATTTTGATATGGGAGGTCCTTTATGAAAGATTTGATTATCGAAACCTTAAGTTTGAAAACTTAGTTAAGTGGGCAGACATCATTGATGGTGCAAAGTTTTCTTTAAAAGATTTAGTAGAATGCAAACAGAGGGCCTTACAGATTCATCGCTCCTTGTCTTTTGAAGGAGATAATGCCTATCTCATTGAGCTAGCTAGGTTATTTTTTCATTATAAAGACAGCCTGCTTTCTTCAAATTTACCTTATATTGTTGAGTGGAGATTTAACAAGGCCCGGCATTCCCAGGCGCAGTCCTTAGAAAGGTTTAAAAAGGTAGCAAAATTTGATTCAAAAACAGGGATAGTGAGGTTTTCAATGTCTGGGGATTTTTTTTACTGTCGTTGGGCCCCATATTATCTCTTTCCAGATTGTAAATATTCACTAGGGATAATAAATACAGAGAATGAGCGATATATAATTATAATCAATGAAAATCCCTTTTCAAAATTAGGGAAGATCAACATTGGTAAGATTTGTGCACGTTATGGTGGAGGCGGCCATCCTGCTGTGGGGGGCATCAATGTCTCTTCATTAGAAGAAGGACAAAAAATTATAGAAGAGATTAAGGCATTGATTGAAAAAGAGGAAGACAAAAATGCCAAATAAAGAATGCGGATGTAGTAAGACACTTTGCTCTTGACGGATAATTGACATTAATGTAATTTAACATAATTTGAAAAGCTGTGAAGCATCTAGATAACTGCGAAGTGTTGGTAATAGGAGGAGGGCCCATAGGGGCAGTAGTGGCCAAAACTGCTGCATATTTTGGGGCAAAGGTACTGCTTGTTGAGAAACACAGCGTCCCGGGTGAACCAGGCCGGTGTACAGGGCTTGTAAGCCCAAGGTGCTTAAAAGAAGTAGAAATGGATAAAGAGGTCATAATTAGAAAAATCAAGGGAGGTATCGTCTATGCCCCAAATGGTAGAGGACTCAAAATTGAGGCAAAAGATACAAGGGTTGTGGTTATTGACCGCCCTTTGTTTAATAAGAGGCTTCTTGAACAAGCACAAGAAGCAGGAACAGAAGTGCTATTTTCCACAGAAGCAGTGGCTTTTGATGGGAATACCATAAAACTTAAAAGAAATGAGCACATTTACAGAGTGAATCCAAAGGTAATTATCGGTGCCGATGGTCCAAAGAGTAAAGTGGCCAAGTGGGTCAACTTACCAGCACCTACCAAATTTCTTCTTGGCATCCAGGCAATCGTGCCTTATGAGCCTGAAAAGGCCGATTTTCTAAAAATCCTCTTTGACCATAAGCTAGCACCTGGCTTTTTTGCCTGGGTGGTACCCGCAGAAGAAGGTACAGCTAGAGTAGGTCTAGCCACTGATAAAAAAAGAAAGGTATTTTCTTATTTAAAGGCACTTTTAGAAAAAATTAACTGTAAGGCATTAAATTATACCGTAGGTCTTATACCCATTGGTGCAAGAAGAAAGACAATAGCAGATAGGGCAATGGTAGTAGGGGATGCTGCAGCTCAAACAAAGCCTGCCTCTGGTGGTGGGGTATATACAGGGATAGTCTGTGGTAAGATAGCCGGTGAGGTAGCTGCTAAATGTGCCCTTGCCGGTGAATCTTCGGAAAAGGGACTAGCCCTTTATGATAAGAAATGGCGAGAGAAAATTGGTAGAGAGCTTTCTATTGGTATGTTGATTCACCATTTTTTGGCAAGTCTCAGCAATAGGGACTTAAACATTTTATTTACCATGCTAGACAACCGAATGGTGTTAGACATGGTAGGAAAGTATGGAGATGTCGATTACCCTAGCTCAGTCATAAGCAGCTTTTTTAAGCAGGTAAAAAATCGATATTCCTTTGAAGACCTAAAGGATAGATTTAGGGTATTACGCCAGATAGAGCAGCTTTTCTGAAACTTTAAGGCCAAGTCTGCTTTCTTTATTGAGAGGAAAATTTTTTGGCACAGCCCTTGCGTTAAGACAAAAAATGTATTATATTTAAATTGACATGAGACGATTAGCAGAATTTTCAAATTTGGGAGAAAAAACCGACCTTAGGTTGCTAAACCAACTCCAAAAGTTTCCGGTAGAGTGTTTAGTGCTTAATGAACGCGAGGCCAAATTGTGTTCAGAATTAAAGATTAAAACATTGGGAAATCTTGCTTCTACTTCAGTTAAGAAGGCCTTGGCCATTAGAAACCTTTGGCACAAATCTATTGAAAACTTAATGGAAAAACTATCACGGTTTGTTTACAACTGGCAAGAAATAGAAACAGAGTTTATGAAAACGCCATTTAGTGAAGTTCTTCAGGAAATGGCCCGTATAATTCCAGAAAAAGAAAGGGTATTCTTTATCAGACGTTATTTCTATGGAGAGACATTAGCTGAAATTGGGAAAGATTATGGTCTAACCAGGGAGGCTGTCAGGCAAAAGATATTAAAGGCTACACACACCTTCTGTACACCTAACTGGGAAAACTTGATAAATCGGTATCTGAAAAAGCATATTTTACCTTTATTCAAAGATCAAAATGGTCGGTTATTGCCTACCAGTAAACTTGAAAGGCGTTTACACCGTGAATATAAAGAGACATTACAGGTAGCCTATGCAACATTCTTGTTATTAGAACAGCTTTACTATAGAGAAAAAAATACCGAATGTGCTAAGATTGTTAGAATTTCTAAAAAAACATTAGAAAAAGCTATTACACGAGCATTTGATTCTAGATATCGTAGGGCCTACCGTCAAGGCAAGGTAGGAAAAAAGATAAGGCAGCTTCGACGCCTCAAAGGATGGACACAAGCAGAATTAGCAGAGTATATAGGGTGTGCTAGAATTACTATCAACCTCTGGGAGAAAAATAGGTCTATCCCTAAAGACAAAAACCTAAAAAAACTTGCTCAAATATTTGGCATTTCTGTAGAAACCTTATTTTATCCTGGTTAAACAGCCTAAAACTGGACTGGAGGGATGGTGAACACCATCCCTTTTTTTTATTCTTTGAAAAATGAGCTCATTTTGGATAAAATGGGTGTGGCATAATCTGGGTTAATTAAAACAATGCTTAAATATGGACTGGTCTTTCTAACAGGAACACTTCTTACCCTAAGCTTTCCCCCATTTAAATACTATCCCTTGGCATGGGTAGCATTTGTTCCTCTTTTTTGGGCTTTATTCAAGGTAAACCCCGTTAGAAAGCTCGGACAGGGTATTAAACCCCACCCTGGCAAAAGAGGTATGTCTACCCCGTTAGATAGTGAACATCTAACGGGGTCTACCCCCTGGCAAGCCACGGGGCATTTTTTTAACGGGGTAAATTTATCTAAAGCCTTTAATCTAGGCCTGTTCTGTGGCGCTGTTCATTATTTCGGTCTGCTCTACTGGATTGTATACGCAACAGTAAAATATGGTGGACTGTCTTATATTTCAGGCATTTTTCTTTTAGTATTGCTAGTAATGTATTTAAGCCTTTATTTTGCCTTATTCTCTAGCCTTATTCAGAGATTAAACAAAGAAAGTTGGCTTTTTCCTATTATTGCTAGTACTATTTGGGTAGGATTGGAATATATAAAGGGCCATCTTCTTACAGGTTTTCCTTGGGAGCTCTTGGGGGATTCTCAATACAGATGGCTAACATTCATTCAAATAGCCGATATAGGTGGAATCTACCTATTATCATTCTTAGTAATGTTGGGAAATGCCGTTTTGTTTCAGCTTATATGTTTTCCTAAAAAGGGCCTTTTAGGGGCTGTATCTTTATTAATCATCATGAGCGGTGTGTTCTACTATGGCGAAAGGCAACTGAAAAATTGGGCAGCGCTTATGGCCTCTTTGCCAAAGATAAATTTAGCAGTAATACAAGGAAATATAGACCAATCCGATAAATGGGATAAAACATTTCAAGAAAAGACTATTCAAATTTATGAAGATTTAACAAGACAGGCAGAAAAAATGTCTCCAGAAATTATCATTTGGCCAGAAACAGCCATTCCCTTTTATTTTCAAGAGTCTTCTATTTATCAAAGTCGCATCTTGAATTTGAGCAAGCAAATAAAGACCCCACTGCTGGTAGGGAGTCCGGCCTATGAATTAGATAGGGGCACTATCAAATATTTTAACCGTGCTTATTTAATCAATTTTAAAGGAAAGATTGCATCTTATTATGACAAAACCCACTTGGTGCCCTTTGGAGAGTATGTACCTTGTAGACGCTTACTCTTCTTCTTACCACATTTAGTGAACGTCATTGGTGACTTCTCTCCTGGGGTCATTAAACCACTATTTGGTTTTAAATATCCATTGGGTGTTTTAATCTGCTTTGAAGGCATTTTTCCTGAATTAAGCACTAAATTAGTAAAAAGTGGTGCATTATTATTGATAAATATTACTAACGATGCCTGGTTTGGGAAGACCAGCGCCCCTTATCAGCACCTTTCCATGCTAGCTATAAGGGCAGTGGAAAATCGTAGGAGTATAGCTAGATCAGCAAATACTGGTTTTAGCGCATTTATTAAACCTACCGGGGAAATAATTAATAGGTCGTCCTTGTTTGTCAGTGGGTATTTTTATGAGAAATTACCCATTTTTGAAGGAAAGACCTTTTATACGAGATATGGAGACATCTTGGCTATACCTTGTTTATGTGTTATATTTATTTATATTCTTTTGGAATTAAGGAGGTCATTATGGAGGAAGTCAAAGAAGGTTTGAAATCACTAACTACTTGCTTAAATCACTTAGGGGAGTATCTTTGACATTAAAGGAAAACAAGCCAGGTTAAAGGAATTACATGGTATCCTATCAAGACAAAAAATTTGGGAAACTCCCGAATTTAGGAAACTTTTGCAAGAAAAAAGAAGGCTTGAGGAAACTACTGAAACCTGGAAGCAACAAAAAGAAAAATTAGAGGAATTACAACTTTTTTTTGAGTTGGCAGTAGAGGAAGAGGACACTACAGCCTTAAGAGAGGTTAAACAAGGCCTTAATGGCCTTCAAAAGGGGATAAAAAAACTAGAAATAGATGCGTTGTTGAACAACTCAGATGATAGGCTTAATACTATTATGGAGATTCATGCTGGAGCTGGAGGGACAGAGGCACAAGATTGGGTAGAAATGCTACTACGGATGTATTTGAGGTGGGCAGAAAAAAGGGGATTTCGCACAAGACTTATGGACATCTTACCAGGTGATGAAGCAGGTATTAAAAATATTACACTTTTGATAGAAGGTGAATACAGCTATGGCTATCTCAAAGGGGAAAATGGTATTCACAGATTGATTCGTATTTCTCCCTTTGATGTAAGTGGGCGTCGTCACACCTCATTTGCCGCAGTTTCTGTATACCCTCAGGTAAGCGATGAGATTAAGATTGATATAAAAGATACTGACTTAAGAATTGAAACCTTCAGGGCAAGCGGTCCTGGTGGACAGCACGTAAACAAGACAGAATCTGCTATACGTATTACTCACTTACCTACGGGCATTTCAGTCCAGTGTCAAAATGAAAAATCTCAACATAGAAATAAAGAAATTGCTCTAATGATTTTAAAATCCCGCCTTTATGACCTAGAAAAGGAAAAGAAAGAGGCCAAGAAAAAGGCCATATATAACGCACAAAAAGAGATTGGTTGGGGAAATCAAATCAGGTCTTATATATTACACCCATATAAATTGGTCAAAGACCACCGCACTCAAGTAGAAATAAAGCGGGCAGAAAGCGTTTTGGATGGAGATATAGATGGACTTATTGAAACATACTTATTGAAACAAAAAGACCAAACTGCATGATGCAGGATATAAATCGTTGATTCGTTAAATCGTGGAATAGTTAAGTAGTAGAAAGAATTTAACCACTTGACGAATCAACTAATTTAACGAATTAACTAATCAAGGAGGAAATGATGCAAGATTGTATCTTTTGTAAAATTGCTAAAGGAGAAATACCCGCAGTGAAGGTTTATGAAGATGAAAAGGTATTGGCATTTATGGACATAAATCCCATAAATCCCGGCCATACGTTGGTTATACCAAAGAAACATGCTGAAAATATCTTTGAGATTAGGCCAGAAGACCTATGGGAAGTGATTTCCGTAGCACATAGAATAGCAAGGGCCATAAAAAATTCATTAAATCCAGAAGGGCTTACAGTAGTTCAACTAAATGGCAAAGTCGCAGGACAAATGGTACCACACCTTCATATTCATCTTATCCCTCGCAAAGAAGACGACCCTTTGAAAATTTCCTGGAAGATGATCCCAGGTGATATGGATAAGATTAAGGCTGCAGCAGAAAAGATAAAGAAGGCCTTGTAAATACAGTTTGTCAGAAATACCTATAAGCATAAAAAATAAAGAATTTCTTGAAGGTTATCAGACTGATGGGAATGATTCCTATTTAGAGACCTAACTGAGAACAACCAACTTACCCCCACACCAAACTTTTTGGTGTGGGGGTTTACCGCAGATTCACCCTGTTA